>PKCN01000211.1 GCA_002862205.1 Planctomycetaceae bacterium
CTGAGCCACCTGTTCTGAGCCACCGAGCTGATCCCAAGCCGGATAAGTCCCCGCGAGAGAGAGATTTGATGGAAAAGCGTTTGTCAATTGCCACTGTTTGTTTGCTGTTCCCAATCCTGCTCGCCTGCCTCTCAGTCGTGACCGCGACCGCGAACGCTCAAACCAAGGCCAACGCCCCGGCGAGTCATCCGCAGGACTCAAAATCCGAACCACCACAACTTCCGACACCGGGTCCTCCAGAATCGGGTCCACCAGAATCGGGTCCTCCAGAAACGCCCGACACCGCGAGCCAGGAAGAAATCGACGCCGCTCAAAATGCCTATGTTTCACCCGCTACGATCACTCGCCGCACGTTAGACGCGCCGCCCAATGTTACACCCATCAGTAAAAATCACGTCTGGATTGATACCAAGGGCAAGCGAGTCATTCTTGACGGATACGTCGCCATGACTGATGGACCGCTGGAAATGTTCGCCTGCCCCGAGGGTACCAAAGAGCACGAGTCCATCATTGGTACCCTCGCCAGATCCAAGGAAGTCCACGCTGCCTTGCTTGCCGTCGGTGCCATGCGAGGCACTCCCGTAGAATTTCTGCCCAAGTTCGTTCCTGCAACGGGACAGCGAATTCGATTGTGGGTCTGCTACCGCGACAAAGATGGAGACTTCAAAGCGGTGGATGGTCGAACGTGGGTGAAGAAAGCCACCAATGGCAAACAGATGGAGCCAGATTGGGTGTTCTCTGGAAGCGGCTTCTGGAAAGACCCCGAGAGCGGGGAAGAATTCTACCGCGCCGATTCAGGAGACATGATTTGTGTGTCCAACTTCAACTCTGCGATGATGGATATCCCCGTGGCCAGTAGCGCCGAGGCTGGCGACCTGCTGTTCCTGCCGTTCACCGACCGCATCCCACCTCAGGGTACACCCCTGCGTCTTGTTCTGATTCCCATCCCCCTGTACGGCGACAAATCAAGCAAACCGCAGGATCAGGCAGACACCAAGACCCCGCCTGACAAATCGATCATGCCGCTGAAGCAGAAAACAATGCCTAAAGAGAAGGCTGGCACAAAATCTAAAGGCACCCTGAAAGCAGACGACAAGTCAAAAACAGATCCTGAGCAGCCCAAGCTCAACTGACAGGTTGACGTTGGCCACGTGGCCCCCGGCAATCACCACGGTACGGTTGGAGAGCAAGTTTCGATCACGTTTCTTTTTTCTAGCAATCTGTCGCGCGGTTCCAGCGATTTCCTCGAACAGGCAGCGGCAACAGGACTTTGACCTGCTGGCAGAATGTGGGTTCAAACACGGATCGGCCAGTGGTCGGGCCCGCGGATATTCTAGATTAACCCCACCGCTTTCCGCCAAACCCAAAAGATCCCCAGCAGGACCACGATTCCGAGGAACATCAACGGGTGGCTCCATAATTGGAGCCGCCTCAGCGAGGGCTCAGGCTGCGGCAGCGACGCAAGCAACTCAATGATTTCGGCCACATTGCTCTGCTGGACAGCCTTTCCTCGAGACACGGCAGCGATTTCTTCCAGCACATCGGGCCGCGCTGGCTTGCCGACTTGCTCAATCGCCTGCCCACGCACATACAGCGTTGCATCAAGTTTGACGCCAGTTTGCTGACAGATCACGGCAACCTCATGCTTGCCGGGTTCCTGAGGTGTAAAGCGGCCTTGAAACACACCCCACTGATCTCCCTCAGCATTAAGCCTTACCGTGTCGACTTTTTCTGATGGAGAGGTAACTGTGACCAACACATCTCCCTGTTGCAACGGTTCCCCGCCCTTGTCCATCACATGTGCACTGAAGGTGAGCGTTTTACGAACTTGGGGTTGGTCAGGTTTATAAAACAGCCGCATCCCCTTGCCCTTGACCATATTGCGTTGATAGGCCATCCAACGCACCACCTGTCCCCAAAACCGGTAATGGTATTTGTCCTCAACGCCTTTTCGCCAGCGCCACGCACCATCGGTCCCCATGAACAGGACCTTTCCCTCACCAAAGGTGCGCGTCACAAGCAGGGGCAATCGGCCGTACTGATTGCTCATGTCGTCATGCACTGCCAGAACTTCCGAGCCGGCTTTGGCCCTGACAACTGGTGCGTACCACTGAAAACCCGGCAGGTCTTCCCACACTTGCACATTCTCATCACCACTATCCGCCAGCTTGGTCAAGAGACTGCTGCGGCCTCTTTCCGTCAGTTCGAAATGCCCAGCAGTGCGTGACCCCCAACCTCCCGGCTGGGACTCGTCCATCACCACAGGATTCAACTCTTCCAAAGCGGTCCCCTGCAGACTGAACTGCCTGCCCTGCAATCCTGGCATGAACACCAAACCACTTGCCTGTTGTTCAATCAACCCCTTGAGCAACTCACATTGTTCCTCAGTAAGCTGATCATCATCGAGCCCAACATCACCAAGAAACACCACATCGTAGGTCGCCAGATCCTCAATCGCTTCGGGGAACAACTGAATGTAATCCTGCGAGCCCCCACCCACTTTCTCAAGCCCGGGATGAAAGAGCAAACAAGAGACCTCTACACCGGGGTCCCTCGACAAGGCATTACGAAGATAACGATATTCCCACCGTGGATAAGACTCAACAACCAGCACTTTGAGCTGTTCTTCCCGGATCACAATGGGCGCGGATTGGACATTATTGTCCGCGATCGTTTCCTCTGCCTGCCTGGGAACCGAAACCGAAATCGTGAAGTCTCCGGTATCCGATGTTTTCCAATTGAATGCCTCATAGGTTCGGCCCATGGCGGCAACCCTCACCTCCTTGGTCAAGACGTCACCATTGGAAACCTGCATGGTAACTGTCGTGACAAAATCACGCGGCAATGAACTGTCAATGGTGAACGGAATTCGAACAGGTTTGCCCGCCGCTCCAAAGGTTGGAATATCAACACTTAACAACTCAACATCGGGCAGTCGATTGGCGCTCCCGGCAGCAACGGTAAACACAGGAACCTGCTTGCTTCTCAAACGCGAAGCTGCTTCGACAGGTGGGTCACCTTCGTTCCAATCTCCATCGGAGATCAAAACAATTCCCATGAGTTGCCCCACCTTTGCTGCGGTTTCCAGAAGTGGGTCTTTCAAATTGGTAACCATCTGCCGGACATCCGCGCGACCTTCTTGCTGCGTCTGCCCCTCTTGCTTGCCACGTTCGTCCTGAGATGACTGCCCCGCGCTGCTGATAGGCTGCAAAACAACATTCAACCGGTTATCGAGTTCAGCCCAGGCTTTGGAATCGATCAGCGGCTTGACCGCCTGGGCGCGCGTGATCGCCTGCTTGCCTGACTCGCCATCCACCAACACATCCCGTGTTTCCATGCTACGTGAATCGTCCCACAGCACGGCAATCGTCGGTTTGGTATCAGGCTGATACTCCTCAATCCATTCTGGCTGGTTAAGCAACAGAGCAATGAGCGCCACGATCAATACCCGTAGCACTTCCAATTTTGCCACTGCCGGCATACGGCCACTACGAATCCATGCGTAGTAGCTGACAGCACACGTTCCAAGCACCGCCATGATCCCCAAGGTGATCGAAAACGGTGTCGCGAGAAATGTCAGGTGTTGAACGCCTGTCAAAGCACACCTCCCACAGGAACGTCTTCAGTCGCAGCGTCTGAAGTGGTGCTGCCAAATCCCCGGGTAGCGGGTCCACCTGTTTCTGCACCCATGGAAAACGAGGAACCGACCGGATTCGCCACCACTCGCCTGGGAATGCACAGCAGTGCCTCAAGAATCATGGCAATCAGAACCAGGATCAGGAACAACCGCCACACTTCCTGAATCAAACTGCTACTGTTGCCGGCTATTTGATTGACACGATCGAAGTCGAGATTTGCAAACAGAAGTTCCACGCGCTCTTCCGGCACAATGGTCGCGACATCCTCACCTGCGGTTCGATTGACTGCGACCAGTTTATCCTGATTCTGGTAGATGCCAGCCGTTGACGAATAGGTACTTGAGAGGCCATCGGTGCTACCCGCCAACTGCTCCCACTGCTGGGTGTCACGGTTCGCAACATCGCCCGCAACAGCCTGCGTGGTGCTGGCCAGAGTCATCGCACCGGCCTCCCCTGCACGCTGGATCATCGCATACAGCACAACGCCAGCACTTGCCAGGGAAGAGTCGCCCGGCGAAGTGGTTGTGGTACAGAAAAAGGCACCACCACGATCCGTGGTAGCACGCGCAAGCAAAGGTACTCCACCATCCAATACCGCCAGTGAGCGATACGCGCCAACCAAGCCACAGTTCCGTGTAACCCTGAGTTCCCCTACTGGCAAAGCATCTCCGCTACGAGTTCTGGACAACAAATCCTGATCTCCCACCCAAGACCCTACTCTGACAACCTGGGGTTGCTGCCACTTCCCCCATCCAACGCCCGCAAAGGTAGACCCGCTGGGCGTTTTGGGCGGGAAAAAAATGATTTGTCCACCGCGTTGCACAAAGGCTTTGAGCACTGCCTGCAGTGGCGCGTCCTGCCCGGGAATGGGAACATGCCACGCAATCAAGGAAACGGTCTCAAGATCCTGTGCAACCAGTTCATTGGGCGTGATACTGCTTGACTCGCACACCACCGCCTCGTCCGGCGAGATAGCGGCGGCAAATTCGACGGGTCGCACTGTCGCTGGATCGTCACTGACAACCAGTGTTTTCCTGGGCGGTTGTTTATCAAAGACAAAATAAAATTCGTTATCACTTGGACTCGCATCGGCTGGTATCGCGACACGTCCCCAACCGCGTGAGGTGCCGGCATCCAAACTGATGGGATGATCGACCAGTTCTGCGCCCTCACCGCTAAGTTCAACATTGAACACCGACTTGGCACCATTCAGCTCCAGCGTTACTGGCAGTGTGGTTGCAGCAGCGCCGGTATCTTCTTGATCGACTTGCAACGAAATCAGCAATTTGGTTGCGTCACCGTCCTCTAATCGACGCACTTGATTGACAGTGATTGAGCGATTTCCTGTACCCATCTCGGGGTACGCAAGCAGATGAAAACGAACCATTTGAGGGATTTCGATGAGCGACTCACGGATGGCATCCCATCTGCCGCTGTCGTCTTTCCAATCATTGCGGCGGACATCACTGAGCATCCAGACTTCGGCTCGGCTTGGTCGATTTTCCCGAATGTAACGATCGGTTGCCTCCAGCAGGGCCGGCAGATCTGCCGAAGCACTGACCGGCAAGACTTCGGGCATCTGCAGCAGGTCTGCGGGTTTCTCAAACTCGACCGGCTCCTGATTGACGCTGTCAATCAACAGGTACCTGTTTCCTCCAAGCGTCTCGAGCGAGTCCACCAATTTGGCAAGCCCTGCATCCAGTTTGGAGATTCCACCAGGCCCCAACTGAGTCATGCTGGGTGATCGATCGAGCAGGACGATTGTTGTATCGACCTGACCTCCCCCCGCAACGCCCAGCCATCCACTGGACAGGGGACGACTGATTGCAAAGATCAAAGCTGCAATCGCCAATGTTCTGGCCGCAAGGATAAGCCATTGTCGGATTCTCGCATATCCGCGAGACATGCGATTGGCAGCAAGCAGGAACTGCATTGCTCCCCATTGAACGGTTTGAAAGCGTCGTTGATTGATCAGGTGAATGATGATCGGCAGTGCGATCAGTGGCAACGCAATCAACATCGCAGGCTGCAAAAAGCTCATCGACTGCCTCGCCCGGTATTTCGACGTACAAGGAAATCGAACAACGATTGTTCGTAGTCTTTGTCGAGGCTGCAATGGTGGTAGTCGACTCCCGTCTCGAGCACCATGGCTCGAACTTCCGCGAGGTAGTCGACCATGGCCTGCTGGTAACGCTCCAGGATTTCACTGGGGTCAGCAAACAAGGAGACTCCGCCCTCAAGATCAACGAACCGCGTTGGCCTGCGAAAGTCGAATGATACCTCCTGGGGATCCATCAAATGAAACACAGAGACATCGTGTTTGCGGAACCGCAAATGGTCAAATGCTTCACGAAGGCCGGGGGGATCGACAAACAGATCGGAAATGATCACTACCAAAGCCCTTCCACGAGTCGTCTCCGCAAACTCGTGTAAGCGTTCGACCAGACCGGTGTCTCCCTCGGGAGTTGCATTTTCCAGGATGTCATTCAATCCTCTCAAATGCGACGGCGTCCGGCGTGGTGGCACCGCTTTAACGATCTCAGTTCCCATGCAAGTCAAGCCAACCGCATCACCTTGTTGCACGGCCAGATAAGCCAGTGAGCCAGCCAACCGGCGTGCGTACTCTATCTTTGTCACGTCTCCTGAGCCGAAGTTCATCGACCCGCTGGTATCTACCACCAGGCAGAGTCGCAAATTCGTGTCAGCTTCGAACTCTTTGACGTAAAAACGGTCGGTGCGTCCGTAGGCACGCCAATCAAGACGCCGCAGGTCGTCACCGGGTACGTAGCGACGATATTCCGCGAACTCGACACTTGAACCACGGTGCGGGCTGGCGTGCATGCCCGAGACGCCGCCCACCATCGGCCTCCGCGCAAACAGCGGAACAGCCGCAAGCCGCGCCAGTGCTTCAGCGTCAAGAAATTGTCGATTCCGATTGTCGCCTAACAAGGTGTGCTGATTGCCGTGGATGAAGAACGAAGCGGATAGGAAGTCTCAGGCACGCTGATTGCGTCAACCAGCCAGCCAAGGAACAAAGGTGGGGATTCCAAATCTCGACTACGCTCGCGAAATGGCTCATCAAGCACAAGAGTGGCGGATATCCAATCACACTTCGTGCTGATTGGGAGATCTTCCATCACTTGCTGTTCAATGCAAACACCGAAATGGCGGTCGGAACGCGAAACACAGGAACAAGTAACGAGGAACCTGACTGAAACGCACACATCCGAAATGGAAATGTATTCCGACCCTACCACCTCCGGCAGTATAAACAATTTGCCGCTTCTGGCGTCCGCTACAGGCTGAAATAATGCAGCTTTCTTACGATGTTTGTAAGTTTCGGGCTCACCCTCTGGCACTGCAGCTTTGTCGCCGTAAGGAAGTTTTCCCCACCTCACGATCAAATGTGGGTAAACCATTTGGAAACTCGGGAAGCAGCGAATACGTTTCCCGAGAAAAGGTTGTTTGGGATACCAAAAACGCAACGGCGACAGGCTGCCTGTTGCCACTGGGAGCATGGCAATCACGGGGAAAATCTGCCAAACTCCAAGGAACCAGTGCCCATCATCTACTTTCATGGCAACTTTCATGTCTCGCAAGCCTCCTCAACACCGCCAGTACTTCTGTTTCGCGGTGTTCACGATTCTCATGCTGACCTGGCTGCCCATCCCGCATGCGTCAAGCCAGACACCCGCGCCGACTGCCACCTCAAACGCCCCAATCGCCGCCGCAAACAAGCCCCCAACGAAAACTTCCCCCGCGGCCACGGCAACCACGGTCGATCCCAACGTCACCGTGGCCCATCTCAAGCTGTTTGTTAAACCACTCACAGTGAAAGAACTGGAGGTCGAAGCCAAAGGCTGGCAGAACCTCCTCAAACGCAACGTCCAAAACATCACCTCGCTACACATTCGCATCGAGCAGTTCACCGCTCAGATCGCTCAGCTCAGGAAATCCACATCCCAGGATGAGATCAAACCGACTTCGAGGGACACGGCGTCGACTGCCGAGGCCAATGGCTCTGAAAACTCACCTACCCCACCCGCAGACCCTGCGAATTCTCCCGCTCAGGACCCTGCGTCTGCGAATTCGGCAATCTCAACCACAGATCCCGTTGCCACAGATCCCGTTGCCACAGATCCCGTCTCGGCGCAGCCCAAACCCGCGACCATTGAGTCACTGACCAACGCGAGAGACGCTTTCTCGGAGCAACTGACTGAATTGACGCTACAGAAAACAGAGATATCCCAGAGGTTCGATGTGATCTTGAACAGTCTGGAACTCAAGGGAGGCGATGCGACGCCCTATCGGAAATACAACAATGCCCTCAACGGTGTTGCATTGGAGGTCACCGGTGCGACAGGGATGTGGAGGATGCTCACAAGCTGGGCAGTTGCCGAGCAAGGTGGAAAGCGATGGGCCTGGAACATCTTGAAATTCGTCGTCATTCTGCTCATTTCCTACTTCGGAGCAAGCATTTTGGCGAACTTCGTTCGTCGCGGTGCCTCACAAGTCAAAGGGGTATCCCAACTGCTGGTCAATTTCCTCAGCTCGTTCACGAAGCAGATTGCCATGATCATTGGCTTCATTGTTGGATTGGCGGCGTTGGAGATTGACATCACCCCCTTGATCGCGGCGGTGGGCGCTGCGGGATTTGTGGTAGCGTTCGCATTGCAGGGAACCCTCAGCAATTTTGCGAGTGGCTTATTAATTCTTGCGTACCGCCCATTCGATGTCGGTGACGTCATCGAGGCCGCAGGCATTTCCGGAACCGTCGATTCCGTGTCCCTCTTTTCCACCCATGTACGCACCTTCGATAACAAACTCATGATCGTGCCCAACAACGACATTTGGGGAGGCACCATCACCAACGCCACCGCCAGCAAGACTCGACGTGTCGATCTTGTATTTGGCATTGGATATGCTGACGACATCACTCAAGCGCAGAGCATTCTTAAGCAAGTCGTCGACAATCACCCTCTTATTCTGAAGGACCCTTCACCCAACATCAGAGTGAATGAACTGGCAGATTCATCCGTGAATCTGATCTGCCGCCCCTGGACAAGCACAGAAAACTACTGGTCCGTGTATTGGGATCTGATGCAGAGTGTCAAACAGGAATTTGACCGGGCGGGTGTGAGCATTCCTTTCCCACAGCGTGATGTCCATGTTTACGGACAGGACACAGATGAGTGATTGGCAACGGTGCCCCGCAAACCTCATCGATGCATCCCGCGGGTAAATCAGGGGGGCAAGGCCCTTGCACCGCGCGGCACTCCTGTGAATATCCGAATCAAGCCACCGAACGCACCGGCGATTCGCCACCGTGTTCATCACGAGCCTGCTTCGAATTCTGCTTCCAATCTTCGCGTTCGGTTGCTTGCACGTCCATCAGCCGTGCCGCTTCATTTTCCAGCCTTTGGATTTCCCGATCAGCGATGGTGCGATGGAGTTGCTCACCCTCCAAGTCAGACTGCAACGCAGCTTGACGTGTGCGGTAGCCAGCCAGGTCTGTTTTCAAACATTCAATCACCTCCAACTGCTGTGTCAACTTTCTCTGATAAGTTGCCTGCTGCTCTTCAATCCGGCTATTCAATAAACCGCACTCGGCTTGAGCTACCTGGGTACTCTGCTCATGGTGAACGAGCAGTGACTTCCATTCGGATTTCTCCTGAGAATGCCTTTCAGTGGAGTCAGCGAGCTGAGCCTGGATGGCGTCCCTGGACTGACTCAAGTCCAGATTGATTGCTGACAAAGTTTCATTTTCGCCAGTCACGTTTACCTGACTCTCTCGCAACGCTTGAAGTTCTTGATCCGCTTCCTGCAATTCCAGCACTTCAATTTCCAATTGCTGTACTCGCAAGGCAGGACTGCTAAAATCCGCTTCTCGTTGCTCCAGCTCTCGAGACAAGCGTTCGTTTTTCGCGACCAGCTCGTCCAATTCTGCACTCTCTGGCGTGATGGGTTTCCTGACGACGGACTCCCGCTCGCCAGTCACGTGAAGCACATTTTCGAATGTCGCCGCATAAATCGCATGTAACTCTGCGAGTTGAACCATGCTCTGCAATTCTGACTCGTATTTTCTTTCAACGCACGCTGCATGCTCTTTCAAACGTAAGGTTTCTGCATTTGCATACTTCAGTTCATGAACAGCTGAATCCAATTCGATTCTGACAGCGTGCAGGCTATTCTCGAGTCGTGCATTCAATTGAAACGCTTGTTCATCGTCTTGCCCGGTGTGATCGTGGTTCTGGTCGTCCAAAACAGTCGTATAGTCGCTTGCATCACAGCCTGAGTCAGGCTGCAAATCAGCGACTTGTTTTTCCAACGAGCGAATTTCCGCAGCTTGACAAACAATGCGAATGTTGAGTTGCTGCACTTCCGCACGATCCGGATCACCCAAGCTGCGGTGACGCGTTTCTCGCTCTTCTCTTTGCTGACGCTGCTGCTTCAATTCACGCTCGTGTCGCGATTCCATATCGTCAATCACATCAGAAAAAATTCGATTCTCACGCTCCCGTGTTTCCAGTTGATCAACAAGACTCCTGTTCTCCGATCGGGCCGCGGCCAGCATTTCCAACAAATCCGCAACCTGTTGCTGAGATTCCAGATTCTCTGCACGCTTCTGCTTTGCCGAAGTGCTGCTGATATCTGCCGCAAGTATCAACCATTTTCGCTGTTCGCAGGATCGCAACAGGGCATGTTCGCAGTTCACTTTGGTAACAGCGAGCTGCGTTTGCAGGTTCCCGAACCGGTCCACTTCAGCGCGAGCTTGGTCGCGGACCGACAACAACTCGCGGGCGGCTCGGCTTCGCTCAGTTGCCTGCTCTCGCAGAGCAGCTTCCAGGGCACGGATGTCTTTTCTGAGTCTCGGTATCTCCGCATGGCAGTCCGCGCCTGATTCCTGAAGGATCAGGTTTGCTGCTGCCTGGGCAACGCTGATTGACAAGCTCAACCGTCGGTGCTTCGGTGTCGGATCCGCCGGTTTG
>PKCN01000223.1 GCA_002862205.1 Planctomycetaceae bacterium
TTTTCATTTCCCCGGTTCATTCCTTGTCCCGTTGAGATTTTTGAATCAACGATCGAGACGCCTGAGATTCCTTTCCACTTGACCGGTGGCTCAATCAGTTCAGCACAAGGCCAATGTCTTCTGACTCCGAAAATCAACATTGTTGTGTCTCCCCAGATCGCAAGGAATCGGGTTGGTGAGCGAGTGTGCCAGATCGCATCTTGCAAGTTTCTTTCCACCCGATGGTCGTGCAGCGGGCGGTCCAAACCAGCGACCTGGTCCAACGCCCAAGCCGCAGTGAAAACTTGAAACTGGATATCAAACCACGGGCTTTGATTCCCAGGTAACTGAAGCGATCACAACTCTGCAGCAGCTTGAGTGCGTTTTCCTGACTGTGGTTTCACGTACCGACGCTGCCCTCTTAACGCCCCCATTGGATTGACAGAGTTCGTCGCGCAGTCGACGAGACTTCCGAAGCATTGTCAGCAGTTGCGATCAACAAGAAAAACGGAAGATTCGAAAGCGCGCGGCCCGACTGCACATGAGTGAATTGCTGGAACAAATCATTGCTGCAACAGGTCATCGTCGAAGCCGACCAAATTCGCTGATCGAACATCTGGAGCTTTCGCCGACCTGGGTCCACGCCGGAAAGAATCAACGCGAGCACAACCAAATAGAGACCAGCCGAAAATGGCAGGCTGATGGTGACACACGGACGATGACTGCCAGATGCTCTCTCAGAAACCGATGCCCACCCCTTTTTCCCTCTCCTTCGCGTCACCGTAGGCGGAAGAGCAATCAACGATTGCGATTCAACCGGAAACTGAAAATCGTCCACGGTCGGAGTGATCGCCAAAACGGCCGACCCGGTTTTGAAACCACGTCCACCTGTTTGGCCCGGTTTGCGTAGAATTTGCCGTATTCGAACGCAACCGCGTCAAAAACCATTTTGATCTGGTAGTCCCGTGTCTCCGTCGCCAACTCTTTTCCACAGTCCTCACAGAGGACGACGACATCGACTCCCGCCACGGTTATCTGGACAGAGTCTTCATCCAGATCTTCACCACTCAGAGGACAGGTGAGCTGCTTGTACTGCTTGGTAGCCACCAGCTGATGATTGGCGAAAGCTTCGAATTGAGCGGGATTTTTCCGGTATCGCTCCAATGCTGCCTGGCAGCTGAAATAAATTGACCCATCCTTGTAACGCACCGATTGATCGGCACGCGCGGACTTCTCCGGATCCACCACGCAGACAACGCCACACAGCGAAGTTGCGTAGCTGGTACCGGCTCCGGGCGCACTGGACGGCACCAGAGCAAACATACAGCAAAGGCCTGTCATCAATACACTTTTAACAAACATCTGCTTTGCTCTAATGCAGGAACCAGTCACCACAGAACCAACTTACTTTTCGTCGGTTTGCTTCAGCTGAAATTTGCCACGTTTGAAGGATTCGGCTCCAAATATCCTGGCGATCTGCTCGTCCACTTCCAGCTTTGAGACTGCTTGCTTCTCCTTGTCAGAAGCAAACCTGATTTTGGTACCAACGATTTCCAAAGTTGGTGAGTCAGCAGCGATCGCGCCACCGGTGATCGCACATGCTTTCTGTAAAAACTGTCCCGTCTGAACAAGTTGATGGTTCGCTTTTGCCTCATACTTCTCAGGAGTTTTTTCCATTCGACGAACGCAGGTCCCACAGCAAAGGTACAGCTCGGCACCCTTGTACTCCATGACTTTTTTTCCCTTCACACCCTTTCGAGGCATGATGAAACATTTCAAGTCATCCAGTACTGTCTCCTCATCAGCTGAGTACACTGGGCTTGGTGACCAAGCAAATAGAACAGAAGCGGTTAACAGACATAACAGGGTTTTCATTGAGGAACTCTCCCTCGAGGCGTTAGTATTTGGGTGCCGCGTGACAACTTCCACGCGGGCAAGGTTATCGCAAGTGCTGCCGGGCTCTGCAATTTTTTCACCAGGTCGAGATCCGGCAACTCAATCTGCAATTCGGTGGGAATCTTAATCAAAGACACTTCAAGATTTTTTTCACTTTCGTTTTGAATTCCAAAACAAAGCAGGCGATGCTCCAGTGAGAAAAGTTTTATGTTGCTTGTATTGAATGGCAATTCATCAATTAATTGAGTCCACTCATTGCTTGCAGGATCAAACTCAAGAAGTGCGTTGTCTTTGCCCAATGTCTGGGAGTTTCGCCTCGATTGCCCGCCAGCTAGATACAGTTTTCCCCGATGGGCGATCATCTCGCCACGGACATGGGCGTAGGGTAACTCGGCGATCGTGGACCATTTTTTCGTCTCTAAATCAAATGCTGCACATTCGTTGGCCAGCTTCTCAGTCGATTCGTAACCACCAACAAAATAAACCTTCGAGCCCAGTTTTGCGCAAGCGAATCCAAAGCGACTCTGGCGGAGTTCGAATGCGGTGGGGCAAAACCCAAGGTTGGGAGTACTTGGATCAAAGCATAGGATCCGCTTGGGGTATTCAAATTTTCCTGTTTGCTCCCCAGTTGAGAATCCCCCGAACATCCAGATTCCAGCCCCATCTCTGATCAAGCGGAAAAGCCAACGCTTCTCTGGAATCGCAAAACCGACTCGCGACCATGTATCTTGTTCCGGAAAATAAACCATCGTGCCGATGCGACTGGTTTCCGGTTGCTGATCAATCAACCCACCAAACGCGAGCACGATTGGTTCGGTTTCTTCCTCGATCGCAATCAACTCAGTACGCAAATTCGGAGAAGGTGAATCTGCAATTTCTTCCACTTTCATGCTTGCCAGATCAATCCGGAAACTCTCAGCTGAACTATGGGACGGGTTACTGTGAAATTGCTTTTGCCTTGTGCTACCACCAATTGATAAAATATCGCCCTGCAACAAGCATGTGCCCTGGGCATGGACAACTCCCGATGGGTTTTTCAGTCTCCATGTGTTGACAATAACCTGATCGTGAACTGGTTGTTGAGGTACCGTTTCAATCAGGCTCGCATGCCCTGAAGTGGTTTCACCGCCAAGCACAAGTATATGTTTGCCCACCCGATTTTGATTCGCGTCGGTGGCGCTCTGTACCACCATGCGATGCATGTGACGGGGTAAGCCAAGCGTCCAATGAAGCTCCCAATGCTGCTCTGTTTCGTCGTATCGGAAAATATGACCATCGAAACAGCTGATAAAAAGTCCAGCGGTATCAACAACGCAGGCAGCGCCAAATCCATTGAGCGCATGACCCGGAAGCGATGGCCCATCACTCCACTGTTTGCGTTTTGGATCGTAGATTGCCACCTCGGAGCATACTTCGTCCTCAGAGTTCATGCCCCCAATCACATATAACTCGCCATTCAATGCACCCACCGCCAAAGCACGACGTTCAAATGGTTGATCAAATGGTACCCACTCGGAACCTGAAACCGAAAGATCCAGAGCTACGCCAGCATTGTGCCAAATGATCTCTCCGGTACGTTTCATGCCCCATCCACCTACCACGTAGAGTGTGTCCCCGATGACAGCACAATCGTGTGAGGACCTTACCGATGGTAGATCTGGAAGTGAATGCCAGTGGCCAGTGGCCGTGTCATAACGAGCAACCTGATCGGATGAGAAAATCTCTTCGGGTTCGCCCTGAGCGCTGACTGAGTACAAGCCGCCCACGCGAATGATTGAGTCACCATGCGCGACCAGGGAAACACCCTGCAATGCTGGTCCAGACGGCAGTTTTTCCCACTGCTCGCCCGTGCCTTTCCAACAATAGAAATCGCCTGTGATATTTTGTTCAGAGTGCTCGTGCGTTGTACCCTGATGTCCCCCATACAAGTAAATATTCCCGTCCAATGTCGCTGCACCAAAACTGGCTACAGCCACTGGTAAAGAGGGTGGATCCTGAGCCCGACCAACCACAGCCAAGAGGGAAAAAAGAATCGGAAGAGCGGGAAATGCTAGGCGATAAACCACAGGAAAACTCGAAAGGCAGAGAATTAAGCCTCTTGGCTTTTTAAAACTGCTGGCGAGCGAAGCTGTGTCTGAGAGATCACGCGTACTAGCTTGCAAAATCTTCTTACTGAGAATTGTTCTCAATAAGATAGCAGAGTGCCTTCCAATGTCAACTCCTCTGGCCGCCAGAATCGAATTTGGCCGATTCTGACGTTTTCCCGGTCCCAACCGATTGCGTGTTCTCCCTTCAAAAGAGGGCACAACTCAGCCATCTCCGTAGGCTATCCCCGAGAACAATGCCTGTCTCCTTTTACAGCCGCCCCCGTTAAAGCCGCCCCTGTTACAGCCGCCCCTGTTACAGCCATTCCCTTGTAACGTGTGCCGAACAGCATTGGCCTCGTTCCCTTTTCCAGCCTCCTTCGGCAGCTCCCCTTTTGCCCAACCTTTTCAATGCTTTTTCAATGCCATCCCTTCTCTTACCGGGCCTCTCTTGCTGCCTCTCTCGCCAACTTCTACACCGGATAACCAAGCGGTCATCCGGCGTTTCTCGAAATTCTGCACGAAACTTCCTGCTTAGGGAGTGAATGGGGCGGTGTCGACGGCAAAATCCATCCACGAAGTCCCATTGAAACCACCCGGCGACATTAGTCCATCAAAAAGATGCAGGTCCAGTTTGGCAAACACATCTCCCTTGGGGCGACCTCGAAGATAGAGCGGGTTGACGTATCGATAGTCGACAAGCATCGGCCCATGCCCAGGGGTCGTCGTAGCGCCATGAGCGAAGGTGATACCTCGTAAAGTGCCACGCGTGTTTCGTCTCAGCAGACTCCGGCGATCAAACGCAGTAAAACTCGTGAGCAAGTCGATTTCGATCCGCTCTATCTCATACAGATGCATGTGTGCCGTATTTGTTAATCCTTCAAAAAGCCATGGATTCGCAGCTGTGTCACCGCGAATAACCAGACGCCACAAGGGGCCACCGGTATGTGGGTTGTAGCCCCCAAGAGCTTCGCCGTCTGTCGAGGAAATCGCTACCACTTGAGCCGATTCGTGAATCACGCCGGCGTAATGGTTTCGATACCAGACATGAACTTGGGCATTAGCCGTGCCTGCTCCGTTGACCGTGGAGCGAAAGGCCGAGACCTTGATTGGACTTCCAGTATCTGGAGATCCGGAAACGTTAATTTGGGCGGAAGCCATCCCGTTCCCCAGAAAAGGGATCAACAGGCTGACAATAAATAGTGACTTTTGCATCGTTATTCCTCGCTGATTGATGTTGTCTTAAATCCCTCCTCTGAGGCAGTAATACCAAAGCGTCAGCAAAAAGAGTCACAGGCGCGACAATTTGAAAAAAACGACGCCATGCGAAACAAACATGCCCAACATGCATTGATATGAACATGACTGTGCTCACATCACAGATACTTCCCCGTTGCGGAAATTGCTTGGTTGTCGTCGTTTGCCGAGGTTTTTCAACTCGGCTGCGGCGTTTGCCGAAGTACCGACTGCAGTCGTGGGATTTAATGCAAGTGGAATCCATGGCGGCCAGAAACACCCGACGTGGTGATTTTGATGTAGTACTCATGATTGAGAACCACGCCATCCATCACCCCCAAAACAAGACCTTTTCTACAGAGCATGCCTATCCCTTTTTATGTTCCTTTTTTGGGTACTCAGAAAATTGGGAAGTACTTGCTTCGACCAACATGTCGTGATTCCTGGGACATGTTTCGTTTAACGACACCAAAATTTGAAGCGAGCATGTGCCGAAACCGGTGACCGCAGAGTGATCCAAGATCGTGACCTCAAATCATTTTCCCATGAAGTCCCTCAATCAGATTACTTGAGCACCGACACCAGAGGAGATTACTCGCGCGGCGTGTCGACAAATTTTCCGTTGTTATCGAGGTAACCCCAACGATCTTTTTTCTTGAAATACTCACGACCGGTATCATGCTTCAGATGGCGGATAGGCATTCCTTGATCGTAGTGCCAAGTCTCACGAGGTATATCCCGGGCGTTTCCGTTCGCTTCAGGTTTAAATCGGATTTGTACCGTAACCGAACCAGACTCATCAAAAAGTTCGCGACTCACTAAGTGACCATCTGGCTTGTAGTACTCACGCGTGGTAATCCGACCGTCGTTGTAGTGGGTACGGCGAGTTGCTTTGCCGGTGGCGTTGAGGTCATGACGACGAGTAAGTGCGCTATTTTTGTACCATTCGCGACGAATAAGCCCATCATGGAGATGGATCGTTTCGAGCACACCATTGCGTTCCCGGGTGCTCGTCCACGAGAAATCAGCAGGGGTGCGGTTGTGGATGACGAGGTTACCCACCGGAAGCTTGATCGGTAGCGAAGGTTCACTTTCAAGCCCGGAGTGCTCGACAGCAACTGCGCGCCAAGTACCGGATTGCTCGAGAAGGAACGGCTCTCCGGGTACGATCGGATCTTGAGTGACTCGCTTGTCACCTAACAGAAGGTGGTATCCCAACGTTTCCCGGTGATGCTCTCCAGGAATGAGTTCAATGGAATCACCGGCGAGACGAAGGTGGGGTCGATCAGGTCGACGGACGACCACAAGGTGCATGTCCGTCATACGCTGCCGCATCAGGGGAGAACCAAGGTCGTTCACGGCCTTGGTGAGCCCGACGTGCGGTTCTTCAAGAGAATGAAATTGCTCATCCGTGAGGCAGCGAGCTTCGAAAGAAGTGACAACCTGATTTTGACGGAGGTTTGAGCCTTCGGTGTTGTGTGCCTTGCGAATCAAGCCGTTAAAACTGGTGGGAGTTTTTTTTTCGTATTTGATGACTTCGCGACGTATGACGAGGTTACCCTCATCAGGAAAGCCCTCAGTGGACCCAACTTCGAGACTGTCACTTCTCACGTGAGTGATGTGAGTGACAGGACCAGTGTCGAGTGGATAGTTTGTGACAAAAGCAATCTTGGTACCATCAGGACTGCCTTTCGGATCGGCATCATAAATCTCGGAGCCGTCGCCAACGTTGGCGGGAAAACAGAGCCGGGAAAGAGGCTCAACCGTCTCCCAACAGTCGCCAGACCGAAGGTCAGCGACAACCGAATCACCACAAGCCCAGCGACCACTCGCACCACAAGGGCTCACATCCCCCATCCATCCCCAAGCAAGTATGTGGACGCTCGATGGGAAAGGCTCATTCCATCTGCGGCCACGAAACAGCCCATCGCCAAGCATTAAGTATTCGCCATTACCAAGCCACGAAATATGACACTTCTGAAGTGTCGGGACGCCCACACGCCGGTTGCTACCGTCGAGGTTATAAAAAACGCGAGTGGCGGCGAAGGGGTCGGTATTGGGAGCCCGTCGCGTAAACAAAAGAGGGTGACGCGGGTTGGGAAGCAAGTGAATCCCACTCACTCCAGAAAGAAATTCAATCTTACCATCCGGTAACGAGATGCGGACGGCTCTATCTTTGGGATCAGCGTTGCGATCCCGTTGTAAGCCGTAGATCCAGCGATCGTTCGCATCAGTTTCGCCTAAAACAAAGGCGCCGAGATGTGGCACCAGAATTTTCGTTTTAACGGTGTCAGCATCATGGAACATGTTTTCCGTAACAAGATCACCACCCTTCGCCTTGGCTGGACTATAGCGGGAATAGATTAGCCAATTGTGCTCCTTCGCCCATCTCGGATTAAAACCAGATCCTACTACGCGTACTTCATCCTTGTGAAGGTCGAAGATGCGAACGCTGGCTGTGTCGTTTTTACCATCGGAAAAATGGGTGTAACAGACAAAGCGACCATCCGCAGAAAAGCACTGTGTGTTGTAACGATTCGCCCAATCGCGGACATGAGGATCGTGGGTGAGTCGCCACACGCCAAAGTTTTTACCCGGGGCAGAAAACACTACCTTCTGTGCGTGCAGCGAAAACGTAAACGTGACCGTCACCGCAATGAAATACAAGTATCGATCAATCCAGCAACCGAGCAAGCAACAATTCATCATCATTCTCCGCTTACATTTTTCTTCGAGTGAATCATCGTAAATGCTGATTTCCTGACAACAACAAGTTTGGACAGGCTGCGTGGACCGGCGCGCAGGCTGCAGCCAACAGCAAACATGATACTTCTCGACACATTCATCGTTCCGTTGCCATTTCGAAGTGAACCAGCACCATTATCATTGAGATGAGTGTCAATCGGTACACCACCTCTGCGAACCCCACAGGCAATTCGGCTCTTATCCTGCAAGCGAACGCGATTGTGCCACCGTTTTCTTACCAGCTTTTCCCGCATTTGCTGTCGATTGTTGCTAATTTCGTAGCTTCACGTCTCCGTGCCTATTGAATCGCCTGAAAGGTTAACCATACGGAGTTCGAATAAGTCCCATCAAGAAGTTCTTGCCAGCATGGTACTTGAGCGTTTGAGTCACAATGGCTGTCTTGACGTTTCTGAAGAGCTGAGGGCTGACTTTCTGAAGCGTGAATCAACATTCCTTGTTAGTTCAAATCAGAGACAATACGGGGAAGCCTTTCGCGAAGAACTGTTTTCAAAATGCGCCAGAGGTGTATCTTTGTCGAACCAGACTTGTAGCAGAATATCCGGAATGCGCACGGCTGCGACGTCGAGAAAAACGGCAGACTTGTTGCAATTTTCAGCGCTGAAATGATCACAACGTGTGATCGCTTCGTTCGATATCAGCAGGCCATTGCGATACCTCTTGGTCACACCCATTTACAGTCAATGCGAAAATTTCGATGCGCGGTCGATTCCATTTTTTCATCATGGAGTAGTTCATGTGACCGGCGTCCAGCTTGGTGTTATTGGCTGGAATACTTCCCGAAAGCAAGGTCTCTGATCACCACGAAGGGAAAAGAACAGGCTCCTTTAATGCACAACTACTAATCCTGGCTGAGTACACAATGCCAGTTTCCGATTTTACTTGTCCCCCTATTTTACGAAACGAACACAGAATCCCAGCTCGCAAACAGTGCCCTGCACTGCCGTGGCGATGAGCATCGTGAACCGCGAGGGAAAGCGGTATGCCGGCAGTGATCTTTCAGGCAAGTCGCACAGCGACGGTGGCAACTCACGGACCAAAATCCAGCATGGGGTGACAGTCAGCACTGAGAGAATACACACAGAAAACGTGAGAGTGTTTTGAGTCAAAGCACGGCAACGAGTTGTGTCTTCGAGTAAGATGAATAACGCAGCTGACAGGTCGCCCACGACAGTTTTGCGCGATCGGCGAGGATACCTGCCGATGCAAGGGGCGCTTTGATGTTCGGCTTTCTGATCGCTCTGGCTCGCTCGCTTCAAACGACTCGTACATTTCTCCAACACGTGATCCATGATCTTCCGATTCAATCTCGTCTTCTTACTGTTGTTTGTGCTCGCGTTCACCGCTACGCAGGCGGAAGACCCGCAGCAGACCTTTCCTGCAGTTGACGAACTGCCTGAGATCGAAGAATTGCCGAATCCGTTCGCGTTCCTCGATGGGACACCAGTGGAGACGCCCAAGGACTGGGAGCGGCGGCGGGAGGAAATGATGGCCATTGTCCTGCACTACCAGTTCGGGCACGCTCCCCCTCTCCCTGCCCCTGACAGGATCAACGCCGAGACGATTTCCGAGACTACCGCGTTGAACGGGCAGGCAGTGAAGCGTCTTGTGCGACTTCGTTTTGGTCCCGACAACGCTCTCTCGCTTTTGTTGGGAATCCACGCGCCTAAGAATCGCCGCGGTCCCTTTCCCGTGATCGTTCACAACAGCCCGGGAACTTTCGAGGTCGACGATCAAATCGTGGCGGATCTCGTGCGTCGTGGCTATGCGCTGGTGAGCTATCAACGAACCGACTTGCATCCGGATTGGGGCAAGAATCCGGAGGCCAAAAAGCGGCAAGATCGCGGCGACGCGCGGCGGGCCTATCCCGATCATGACTGGGGCTGCCTCCGAGTCTGGGCGTGGGGCGGCAGTGTAACAATCAACTGGCTCTCCAAGCTGCCAGAGGTCGACATGACAAAAATCGTATGCACAGGCCACTCAAGGGGCGGTCAAACGGCGGCATTGATGGGAATGCTGGACGAACGGGTCGCGGTCGTTGCTCCCAACGCGGGCGGTTCCATCACAACCGGTTGCCACCGGTTTGGAAATAAAACTCGCCGGATCAAGGATAAAATGAACAGCACCAATGCCTATTGGTTTCATCCCAACCTCATTCCGTTTGGCGATCACGAGACACGCCTGCCCTTCGACCTGCACTTTATCAAGGCGTCAGTTGCACCGCGAGCCTGGTTCAATGCGAATGGACTCACCGACAAACTCAACGTCGAGGGCAGCATGGTTTCCTGGCGCGCCGCGCGAGAAGTCTACGACTGGCTCGGAGTGAAGGAACGTTGCGCACAATGGTACCGTGACGGCGGTCACGATCAGGGCTCACAGGACTGGAAGGCACTTGCCGACTTTGCAGACTTTATCTTCTTCAAAACACCACTCCCGAATCCAAAAACGTTCTACCAGGAACCGTGGCCCGACATCCCGCTACACTACTCCTGGAAAGCTCCACGCTAGCCAGCCTCTGTATTGTTTATCACAGCACTCGTGATATTCCAGAGCGAATAGTTACAGACCGATTCCTGTCAGCGAGAGGATTCAATCCTACTCAGTTTTCTT
>PKCN01000224.1 GCA_002862205.1 Planctomycetaceae bacterium
GCTGGGAGCAGCTGCAAGTCTCGTTGGTTCTGTAGAAGCCGCATTTGGAGTCAACTTGCTGCTACCTGATGCCATGCCACAACTCTCTGTTGCGGTGGCTGGGATGTCGGCGGGACTACCCTCCATGAATGCATCGATGGACGCATCCTGGGCAGCCGAACTTGGAATTGCAGCGAGACTCGTCAATGCCAGTGCAGCTTTGGGCATTGACCTGACTTCCCCTGGCGGTGCAGCAGAGCTGAACGCGGCGATAGAGATGGCAGCCAGTCTTGAGCCACCGGTCCTCTCCCTTTCGAGGCCTGAATGGGGAAATCTGATTGGCTTGATGACTGCAGTGGAGTCCGCAAACACCGCTTTTGGATTTCCGTTACTTGCACCGGGTGGCGCCGCTGAAATGAGCATGGCAATGGGATCACTTGAAACGGGACTAAGTCAATTGGAGGCGAACCTTGGAGTTCCGCTTGAAGCCCCCGGAATGGAGTCAGGCGAACTGTCTGCTGCGGCAGAAATGGGAATGAACCTTTCCGCCGCTGCACCCGCTGCAGAAATGAATCTCAGCGGCATGGCATCCACCGATCTCGGAGGCTTGTCGCTTGGTGCCCTTCCTGAAATGGGCGATATGAGCTTGGCAGCAACCTTCGCCGCATCGTTTGAATCAGCAACCGGCGTTGAACTCATGTCGGGCACGCCGTGCCCGAATCTATTCTGCGTTGCATGAGCCCCAGTGCTCACCGCCTACAAAATCGGTAGCAACAGCAGACAAGCAAAAACTTTCGTTCTTCGATGCCCGAGGTGTCGCGATAAAATCGCCTCAATGTCAAGTTTCTTGGGATGCAAACTACGAAAGTCGGGAAACGACTACCTGTCGAGTTTGCCGGCAAGCAAGAGGGTTTTTCCTACGCAAGGCCGAGCCGTTTAGGATTATCGTGTCTAACAAACGAAAGCTCTTCATATCACCTGAACTGCATGCCGTCTGACCTGTCAGGTGCCGCAAACTTCAACGGTTTTGTGACGTGGTAATAAAACCAAGGTATTGCATGCAAGATCGTGACGGACTTTAGATACGTGTAGAATTTCTTGACATTCAGAGGCCTGCGTATCTACGAAGGATACAACAAAAGTTCAGTGGATACAGAAAACGGCAGATCGCGAAAAAAATGTCTAGTTCGTGGGAAAAAGATAGAGCTTACTTCACGAACCAACATTGACTCTTGCTAACCATCCGGTAGAACATTGATGTCTAGCAGTATGAGGTCCGGTACACCTCAGGTTTTCAAGAAGCTTTCAACCTCTCATGCTTCTTGTTTTCACGACTTCCGGCTACCAACAGTTTCGGGTAGGTGGTTCGCCGTCGTGTTTGCCTGTTTACCGTCTGTATGAAGACCCACTTATTTGCTTAATGAAAAAATCCATTCATGTTTTGAACGGACATTGGAGTTATGACGCTCAGCAGAGGACCTGATGCTTTAGCACTCACTGGCATGGTCGAATCCCATGCAGAGGCATTTGGAAGAATCGCTTATGCTAACGGTTGCGTAATTATGAGCAGGGCAGTAGGCAAGTATGCAACCATGCTGCTTGAAGAAAATTATGCTTCGAAAGGATTTCACAATAAAGCCAAGAGTTGTGATTGGGGCCCCATGGCTGGCTTTGTTCTCGACGATCCCCGCTTCACAAAAGTTGGTGGAGATGCTGATAAGGTTAAAGGGCAAAGCAAGGCGTTGCACAGTGCATCTGATTGGGAAGCAATTGCTGTACCGGTATTTATTTCTGAACAGCGTCGTAGATGGCTAGAGACGGAGGGAGTTCTGAACAGTCCATCTTTTGCCTCGGCAGATAGATACGTGTATCGGGCAGGTTCCCCATGGGGACGTAGAATGGTTTTTGTGCTCAAGAGAGAGAGACCGACGCACGCCACGGAAGATCTCTGGGGTATTTACTACGGCAAGAAAGGACTGGCCAATCATCAAATCGAAGGAGAGGAAAGCAAGAGAGTGAGAGCGGTGCGAGATCCGTTCTGCCAAATTGACGTCAACGATTACCGTTCAGCAACGACGGGGGACTACGATCTGTTCGCCGTGTTACCTCCTCGGGAGCGGCAGCATGGTGACCTACGCAGGGGGATTCAAACTTACAATCCGACTGGTGTCGATGATCGGTTCGTTCCCGGTTCACAAACCGAACAGCTCGGTTATGGTGCGTTTAATCAATCTGAATCTACAGGAGATCGTGCTTCACATCGGGCAGGTCTGGGGAACATGACTCCGAGACTCATGATGATTCGAGAGGCGTTGAATCGCGCGATTCGCTGCACTGGATACACCGGAGGTGACATGGTTCACCATAGCGACGAAGCTGGCAGGCCCAAGGTTGACGATGTGGATCTTCCCGTCATAGCCTTCGTGCCAGATGTACGAGACCTCCGGCCATGGGGGATCGAAACGCTTGCAGACATGAGAGAATTTCTGAGGCAATGCCGCGCAACGCATTCCTTATTATTGAACCCAGGCTGGCAAAACGAACTGGGTGATGAATTCTTTCAGTGAGTGACTGCAGTAGCGAAGACAGAAAATTTGCGTACGCAAGATAAGCAATTTACTGTTTAGCCAAGCGGGCAACAAAGACCAAAAACCTGCAAACACCCGAGAAGACGCAGTTGTTGGCAAGGAAATAGTTTGAATAAAGCGTTCAGGATTCGATGGCAGTACGCACTGACTCTCCCCAGTCTGTTGGTAAACATTTTGCTCGTCAGGCTTGCCACACAGAACTCGAAATCGACGCGACAACTTCCGACTTCCACTCCTGCTGAATGCGTGTGACTTAGCGCGCGCGGGCGTTGCCTGTTGGTTCGAACGAAAATCACAGATTTACAAGAATTTTGGTCAGTGTGAATCGAATGGAAATACCACGTCCACCATACCGCGTTCTTGCCACACAAAACGTTGGTTCCACGGGCCTGGCTCTACGGCGACCTGTTCGTGGTCGGCTCCGAGGAGGCTGACACGCAGTCACCGAAACCGATTGCCAACGTCGGCAAGGCGCTCATCCAGGCCGAGGCCGAGATCAGCATTAGCTGGGTCGCAGCAGATTTCGGCCCCGAAGAGTGATGAAGTCGAAGGCTCGGAAATCTCCTGCCAGACCGATTGGTCATCGGGCTGCTCCTGGATGTGGTAGTTGCTGTGGTGTTAGCAACTGGAGCCGCCCGGTCAGATGAGGGACGTGCGCGCGTCTGTGTCGGCCTAACCAGTCGGCGGGAGCGATTCGAGCAGATGAAGCGGACTCAAATAGATCCCGAGAGTTGCCTCAAATGGCTCCAGATGGTTTCTTGATCGAAGTGACTTAGCTTTTTCGGGGCGATGTCGAAGTTGTTCCAAATGGGCAGCAGCTTATTTTCGCGGAGAAACGTCGCCGCCGCGATATTATTGGCTCCGTGCGTTTCGTTGTTGTGCCAAGTCCAGTTCGTGAGGAAGTGGACTTTGGTAGGCACGGTCTCCTTGCCGCTCCAGTAAAAGATAATTTTACCTTTTCCAAACGCCACCGTGCTCCGCCCGGGCGTGAAATACTTGAACAGCTCACGCGCCTCGAGGTCGGTGTCGCCGCATCGTTCCATATTGGCGAATACCTGACTGTAATAGAGCTCGCGGCCCTCAAAGATCAACGTCCCGCCAAATCTGCTGATTCCCCATCGAATGATGCGGGACATCTCTTTGGTTGCCGTAAGGCCACGATATTGCTTTACCGACGGCGTGTTCGGGTCGTACCCTTCGATAGATGTGTTGAAATGTTCCATATACGTTTCGCGCCCGCTCTTTTTCATCTCGAAGGGCACAGAAAACTGCATGGCGCAGTGCACAAATTCAGCAATGGCGGGGATCCGTTTTTCGTGCACATTTGTCCCCGTTTCACCGTAGTAGAGGTCCATCATTTGGCAGCCGCTATCGATCCAGTAGTTTGCTCGGCGGCCGGGGTCAAAGAGGTTCACTTCACGGTTCAAGAGCTCGCGGAATTCGTTTGGAGTATTCTCGCGGTGATTAGCCCTGCCCGATGTGGCCCCCATGTCACGGCCTCGCACTCCATCAGGCCTTGCCCGATGTGGTACTTGTACAGGCTGCGGACGCTCCGCTCGGCGTGCCTGAAATTTCGCCTCCTCGGTTGGACTGCGGCACGCAGCTGACGCCCCTTCTCCGAGCATGACTTCCCAATCGCTCCTGCGCGGCCGTGAGAGCCACCGCTTGATGCCACTTACGATGAGGCTCCCTTTGCCCATAGTGCCGTAGACGAAGGTGTTCGTGCGAAACGCAGCTTCTAGCTTCTGAAGGCCAACCTGGTTGGCGATCGATTCCAGTTGTGCATGATCGGGCTCTTGTATGTATGTCATCTCAACACTCCTATATCTGTAGCGATGCCTATTCTGTGCTCGTACGCTAGCAGCGATGCAGGCTCAACTCATTAGCGCCACCCGATTGTCGTGGCTGCTTATCGTCATAGCTATTCCCCTGGGTCAAGTCGCATTCCTCTTGGTCGGTGGACTAGCGTGGTGGTCAAGGTCTACCCCCAAAGGGCCCATGATCAACCAAATCTCTTAATTGACCATTTGTGTATCCACTCACTGTGCAGAGCCCTTCAAATTACACCATACAAACAACTATGTTTCAATCTTCTACCAATCCCGGCAACATCCGAATTACTCATGATTACATAAGGCTTGCCTGGCTGCTCTCAATGGTTCTCATCTGCCGTTCATCAAGATCACCGCAAGGTATCCCGCGAATGCCAAGTCATCGGCCCTGGCGCGTAACCAATTCCTGCAACGAATGCCGATCGCCCTTTCAACTGAGCCGTCGTCGGGTGTTGAGTAACTCTCGGCTGCTTCTCACAAGACAACTTGTTGTTAATCTAGAGTCTCCGGTACATGCGACAACCTGCCTTTTACGAACCCTGTGACTGTCCTACCCGACTGATCCGCTTTTCTCTGGCATGATTGACGCTCTCTTTCCATGCTTCCAAGGCGTCGAAGACAAACCTCATGAAGGGGCTCTTATAAAGGTAAAATCAAAACTTGCACGTTACATGATTCAGGGCGGCAGCAGCCTCGGCTTTGAACCCCAGCAATGGCTTGCTGGCGTACTGATGCTAGCGCTTTGCTTAGTGTGAAACGCACAATGACAGGGATATCTGTTGCGTTAGGCACGCAAGACTACCCCATCCACTCGTGAATGCCGTGCCTCCCATGATCAATCGAATGCATAGTCAAACTCACCGTTAGCGACTTGGACATGCACTCGTTCGATCGGCTGTCCTTCCATCATGCGGGTCAGGAATTCTCCACTGATGCGGGGCAGGACCGTGTTGGTCAAAATGGAGTCGATCATTCGACCGCCGCTCTCCAGTTCGGTGCATCGACTGGCAATTAGTTTGATCACTTCATCGTCATACGTGAACGGCAATTTGTGGTTCGCGAGGATTCGTTTTTCAATGCGTCCCAGTTGCAGTTTAGCGATCGCTCCCACCATCTCATCGCTGAGCGGATAGTAAGGTATCGTAACGATACGTCCCAAAAGAGCAGGCGGAAACACGTTCAGTAGTGGCGTGCGTAAGGCTTTTGCCAACCCTTCAGGATCTGGCATCATTTCCGGATCCTTGCACATGTTCATCGTCAGGTCCGTGCCTGCGTTGGTAGTGAGCAGAATCAGGGTGTTCTTGAAGTCGATCTGTCGCCCCTCGCCATCTTCCATCCAACCCTTATCAAAGACCTGGAAAAAGATTTCATGGACATCACTGTGCGCTTTCTCAACTTCATCAAGCAACACCACGCTGTAAGGTCGACGACGCACAGCCTCTGTCAGAATCCCACCTTCCCCATACCCCACATAGCCTGGAGGCGCTCCCTTGAGAGTGCTTACCGTATGAGCTTCCTGGAACTCACTCATATTAATGGTAATGATGTTTTGTTCTCCGCCATACAAAGCCTCGGCCAATGCGAGTGCCGTTTCCGTCTTACCCACACCGGACGGTCCGGCAAGCATGAACACTCCGATTGGCTTGTTTGGATTGTCGAGGCTTGCACGCGACGTCTGGATTCGTCGTGCAATCATGTCCAGTGCATGACGTTGACCAATGATCCGCTCACTGAGACTATCCGCCAGTTTCAGAACGGTTGCCACCTCATCTTTCACCATCCGACCAACCGGAATCCCTGTCCAATCTTCAACAACGGATCCAACAGCCTGTTCGTCGACGGTGGGTAAAATCAGGGGTGCTTCTCCTTGCAATTCCATCAAGTCATCTTGGAATTGCTCCAACTCTTTCAATAAGTCGTCACGTGATTTTTCGTTATCTGCTTCCGGGGCACCCTCTGTCTCTTTATCTGAATCGGCTGTTTGCACTTGCACGCTTTCCGCCTCGGTATCAGCTGCCGCCCCCAGTTCACTCTCGGTACCCTCAACAGTACCGACTTCACCACGCAACTTTGATCGCACCTGCAGGATCTGCTCGACAAGTTCTTTTTCGCCGTTCCAGCGTTCTTCCAGCCTTTGCAAGCGTTCCTGTTCTTCAGTCAGCATTTGCTGGGCATTGGTTTCACGCTCTGCAGTATCAACACCAACCAGCGATTCATCCGCAATGATGCGCAGCTCTGTTTCAAGTGCATCAATACGTTTACGTGAATCATCAACCTCCGCGGGCACAGCATGTTGGCTGATGGCTACTCTCGCTGCGGCGGTGTCCAGCAGGCTAACGGACTTGTCCGGTAACTGGCGTGCAGGTATGTACCGATGAGAAAGTCGTACTGCGGCTTCCAACGCTTCATCGAGCACTTTGACTTTGTGGTGTTTTTCAAGCGTCGATGCCATGCCTCGCATCATCAGAATTGCCCGCTTCTCACTTGGCTCTTCGACCTGAACCACCTGAAAACGCCGAGTGAGCGCGGGATCTTTTTCAATGTGTTTTTTGTATTCAGCCCATGTTGTCGCGGCAACAGTGCGCAAGGTTCCGCGAGCTAGAGCGGGTTTCAACAAGTTGGCAGCATCGCCTGTGCCGGCAGCCCCCCCTGCTCCCACGAGCGTATGAGCCTCGTCAATGAACATGATGATCGGCTTCTCGGAAGACTGCACTTCCTCGATTACCTGCTTGAGACGATTCTCGAACTCTCCTTTCATGCTTGCTCCAGCTTGCAGCAAACCAACGTCAAGCGAACGCAGGGAAACATCCTTCAAAGGGGGAGGCACATCGCCCGAGGCTATTTTCAAGGCAAACCCTTCGACGACTGCAGTCTTACCGACCCCCGCTTCCCCTGTCAGGATCGGATTGTTCTGACGCCTTCGCATCAAAATATCAATGATCTGACGAATCTCTTCATCGCGACCCACAATCGGATCAATCTTGCCATCCCGAGCATTCTGTGTCAGGTCAACCGTAAACTGTTGCAGGGCCTCCTGTTTTCCCATTGCTGCTGGCGGCATCGCGCCGCTTGCTTCTCCCGGAGCTGCTCCCCCGCCTACCTGGAAACCGTCAGAGGAACGAAGCGTTTCCTCCGGTGAACCTGAAACGACTTCGTCAAATCGATCGGTCAGTGTATCAAGCTTGATTTTCGTGAATTCGTCGGAGATTCCGTGCAATGCATTGGTCAATCCACGAGTCTTGAGAATTCCGACCATCAAGTGCCCTGTTCGCACCTGAGACTCACCAAACATTAATGTGCCATAAACCCAACCTCGTTCGACCGCCTCCTCAATGTGTGAAGACAAGTCGGAGATGGAAGTTGAGCCTCGGGGAAGACGATCCAGAGCGTTCGTCATGTCCTTGACCAACCGTGCGGGATTGATATTGAATTGCTTGACGATGTGATGCAAATCCGAATCCTGCAATTGCAAAATCTGATTCAACCAATGAACCAATTCAACGTAGGGATTTCCACGCATCTTGCAAAATACGGTTGCACTTTCGATGGACTTGTAGCCCACACTATTGAGTTTGCCAAAGAGAGAGGTACGGCTGATGTCTGACAAAGGATGGCTCCTGCGCAATTTTATGAAAGAGTTCGAATTGATTTTGCTGCTGTCACGGGCGTAACAACAACCTACGCCGCAAAGCGGCACCGCTGGATTCAAGGAATTTCGAACCAACAGTTAAGGAAATTCAGGCGAAAGGTATTGGTGATCATTCTCAAATGCTTGCAACTCGCTGGTGGGGTGCTAGCTCCATCTTTCAAACCCATGCTGTATCTCCCGATTCACCCACATGAGTTGGCTGGACGTTAAGGTCTGCAGCATCGGTTGTCAGTCCAGCTTGATCCATCCATAGTGTTTGGCCCAACTGGCCTTGCCCCAATTGCCACCCCGGGACCTCGTCGCGTTTGAGAACAAGATTGATGTCCCATAACAATTCGTCGCCAATGTAGTTTCGTACCAGGGCTGAAAACCGTTTCAGGCTTTCGCCCTGCGGCAAGAGTCGACAAAAGTCCTGCCAATTAAGGGGGCCTACAGTGATACGGAACTTCTGCTGGCAATCCCATACATGCCCCCCTAAAGTGCAAGCAACGCCCAGTGTGGCACTGGAGGGATCCTCCCCTAACCTCAAACGATAGTCCGCAGGGATTTCTGTCCACTGTCCAACGAACTCGTCAATCGTGACAGGCAAGCCAAAAAAATCAGAGAGCATGGCTTGCAGGCCATCAGGATGACGAGCCTGACAAGCGAGGTGCCCCACGTAATACTGTTTGGCAAGATCAGGAAGTGTGTCACGACCCCGCAGAGCAGGCGAGCCAATTCCAAACAAGGACCCGACATAAACAGAAAACCGATCCGTTTCGGGGCGATCAAAGTGAACCGTTGGCCGAGCATCCGCCCAGGCTCGATAAAACAGGGTCAATAACCGATGATGAAACACATCAAAAAACGCGGCCAGCGTGTGATCACCATCGTGCCGGATGCGATCTCGCGTATATTCCGTCAGATGCAGTGGCAACGCACCATTTGGGCCACATAGCCCAAAGAAATAGACGGACAATTCATGCGGATCTGACGATTCTTTGACTTCAAAATCTGCGATGCTTGAAGGCGCGAACTTCAACGAGGGTAACTGCTTAAAACGAACCGCGTCCTCGCTCAGCCGAGTAGCATGCCCCCACCGAGGTCGCTCTGGAAATGCTGATTCCAGCAACCGCAGCGCCTGAAAAAAATCAAATTTGTACGGGGCCTGCCCCAACGCGTGCAGAAGGGACTCTAAAGCACGTGTCGGCGACCCGTCCTGGCCGGCCATCGCATTACCTCACCACGTTCAGTTGATTTGAAAACTGTCTCTGTGAAGGAATTGATCGAAACGTACTTTGCCAGAAAGCGTTCCAGGACTGCAGCCATCAAAAAGGCACCAGTCCCCTCGTATGCGGTCTCATCCAACTCTAACGTCACTTCCAGCCCCCGCCCAAAACTCATCGGTCCCGTGGTTGTGATTGGTCGCGTTACTGGCTTCGAAGAAATTGCCTGAATGCCATCAATCTGCTTGTTCGCGGTGACGTCATTGTTGTCGGAATAGAGGCACAGCAATTCCCGCAATGCCGCAGCTCCGGTACCACGTTGATCATCCTTGCGATTTTGATCACCACAGATCGACAAGTAGTTCAGCGAAAGATGGCTGATTAATCTCCACGTCGTGCGCCCCGTTTCGAAACTCTTCGAGGGCTTCGGCTTTGTCGGAGCAACCAAGCAGCGGGTTGATTGCACCGGCGCACCTTCCTCAAGAGTGAAATCCGTCTCTCCAATTCCTACAGGCATCTGCATAGGAAGATCACGATTGGTACATAACGTCAGTATGGACAGTTGCCGCAATTCGTGATCCAACTGATGCTGATCCCGATCCACGAGGGAAATGAAAGCTTCGCTTCCCACATAATTCGCTCGCGGACCATACTTTTTCTGATTTACTGACAGCACACGTGGCTCACGGTGAACTGTGTAATACGCCTGCGTATGATGATTCACAGTCTCGTCAGTGATTCTGTAAAACGGAGAAAACTCTCGTTCTTCCTGCGCGCTCGTACCGAACCCTGTCACATTTGAAATCTCATAGACTTCATAATCCATCGGTCGTGTCCGATCCACTACGACATGGTGCTCGGCGAGTTGCTTGTTTAAGTGAATACGATCAGTACGCTTTGGGAACAAGTTGATTGCAGGACAACTAAAAAGTGAAAAATGTGATGCATCGACCCGGTTTGCAAGAATCGGATCGCCCTGATCCAAAAGCACGACCAACTCAAGGCAGTTCGAACCACATTGACGAACGATAGGTTGCAATCCGTCGAGCTCAACAAACATGTAACGTTCTGGAAAAGCAAAGTATTCCTGGAGCAAACGATACCCCTGAAAGGATCTCGCCCCGTAGGGCAACATTGCATCTTCATCTTCGAAACCAAGCGGCCGTATACCT
>PKCN01000282.1 GCA_002862205.1 Planctomycetaceae bacterium
CTGGCGAGTCGGAGTCTGGCGAGAATGAGTCTGGTGAGCAGGAAGCGAAGAATGGCAATTCGGATGATTCCCAGCAAGCTGAGGATCAAGCTTCAGGGGCTCGTGAATCGCAGTCAAGCTCGCGTCGTTCCCAGCAATCTTCTTCCGAATCCCAGTCAAGCGTTGCGGAATCCATTTCAGGTGTCATTTCCATGTTGGGATCCATGCTGAAATTTCTGATCATCCTTGTGTTGGTCGCGATCATTGGCATCTTTCTTTATCGGAATTGGAGTTTGATTTGCCAGTGGTTTTCCAATTTATTTGCGGTCAAGGAGAGTCGATCAGCGGAGGTTGAACAGGCGGAATCGCGTCCCAGTCCCGATTCTCCACCGCGACCTTTTTCCAGCTTTCGAAATCCAATCGGACGCGATCCCGACTTGCGACGCGTTGTGATTATTACGTTTCAGGCCTTTGAGTCGTGGTCTTGGGAGTGTGGAGTCATGAGGGGAAAAGAGGAAACACCTGCTGAATTCACTCGTCGTGTTGCCAAGACACTTCCCGATTCGTTTTCGGAGCAACTTCCAACCCATGCTTCTCAGGTCGTCGAATCGTACAATCGCATTGTCTTCGGGCGTGGGAATGCGACCAAGGGTGATGTCGCTGCTGCAGCCCATGTGTGGGACATCATGAATTCGCATTCATGATTGACGCTTTGGAAGTCACTCGAACTGTGGCTTGTTGGCATCGGTTTGCCTCACGTCTGGTTCATGCATTGATGGTGTTACCGATGCTCGTTTCGCAACGGGTTCAAGCAGTTCATCAAGTGCTTGCTCATTACCATGCAGGGTCAATTCAATCTGCAATGCGACCAGACGTTTTCCACCCAACCGGTCTGTTTGCAGTTTGACCAGATCTTTGTGGGTGCAAACAATGCATTTAATCTCACTATCAAGATTCTCTGCCCATTCCCGCAGTGCGGTGACTGTTTCTGGAGAGTAGGGATCATGGTCAGGCAGGTGGCGGGAACTCTGGACGATGGCACCACATTGCCTGACGGTCATTTCGAATGCATCAGGATTTCCGATGGCTGAGAGGACACCCACCTGTTGCTGCTTGATGTCTGCCAACGGCAGTTGGGAATCGGGGTATTCCAGCAATCCAATCGGTGTGTGATCACTTGCCAGGATTGGTGTCTCGGCATTGAAGGCAGTGACGGTCTGTCGGATCGACGTGATATTTTTTGGGTCGACCGCGTGGCATCGCGTGATCAGCACGGCGTCAGCGCGGTTCAGGCTATCCATCGATTCACGCAACAGTCCCCGCGGCAATTGGTAACCATAGCCGAAGGGGCAGGTAGCATCGATCACCACAAGGTCCAGGTTTCGGTAAAGGCGTCGGTGTTGGAAGCCATCGTCCATCAGAACGACCTGCGCTTCGAGTTCTTCGACAGCGATCTGCGCTGCCGCCACTCGGTCGGGGTTTTGAACGTGCGGCACATCTGGCAGGCGGGCGTGTAATTCCATCGCCTCGTCATTGGCGTCCGCATCACCTCGTCCATAACCGCGACTGACAATTGCTACCCGTAGGCCCCGTTGGCGAAACCACTTTGCAAGCAGGCACACGATGGGTGTTTTTCCGGTTCCGCCAGTCGTCAGGTTACCGACGCTGACAACGGGGACACCGCACTGGTGAATCTCGGCAGATTCTCGATCATAGTTCCTGTTGCGCCGCCGCACTGCGATGCCGTAAGGAATGCTCGCCAGACGCAGGACTGCCCTCATTGTCATGGCAAGAGGGTCTCGGCGTTTACCGCTCATGATCGATCGATGATCCATCAACGAATTTTTCCTAGGAGTTGCGACGGCCCGGATCGACAAGCGAGTCTGCGTCACTGCCCGGTTGGGTCAGTATCTCATCTGTGCTTTGTGGATCAATGGACCTGCAGGTTTCGGTCAGACGCTCAGCGAGTTCGTCCAGAGGATTTTCCCAGGTTTCAATCGTGGTTTCGATAGGTGGGATGTTTGCCATCTCATCAAGCAGCAGGATCATCCGCAGGCAATGTCGAAAAAGAATACCCTCTTCTTTTTGCAGCTTGCGAGAGGTGACGTACTTGTTGAAATCTCCACCAAATTCCATCAATTCTCCCACGATCCACACCGGGCGAACGTTCACGTTGTGGACTCTTGGAAATTCATGCCGAAACATGCGCAGCACTTTTTCGCCGATCGTGAGCGGCCAGACACGAGGTTCCTGGAACATCACCCGCCCGAATCCGCGATCGACAACTTCTTCCTCTTCCTCTTGCTCTATTTTTGCACCCAGTTCTTCTGCCGTTGCCAAGCCGAGTTGCAGCAATTGTGGATCCAATCGACTGGTTGCCAACGTGCCTGGTGGCATCTCTTCGAGCGACGGCATGCGGGTGAATCTGGCAACGGTGCCTGGGACTTCCAGCACGCTTTCCAACGCTGCAATCCGTTCCTGTGGATCAGCGATCGCCAATTGATCTGCAAGATACACACCGAACAGTGGATTGATGCTTCGAAGGTGGACAAGTCGATCGAGACGTTCAGTGGGCTGGGCCGTTTGGGGTTTGTAGTTCTCAACCTCGTAACCACGACTTTCGATCAGTGCAGGATCCTGATTGTCGTCTTGTTGGGATTCATTGGCTTCGGTGTCGGGCTCGCGCATCTGGTCCAGCAGCCCGCCAAACAGTCCTTCAGTTTTGGCTGATTCTTCGGGGTTGTTTTTTTTGCTTGCAGGTTTCGGGGCCGCCGCGACTGGCTTTGGATCAAGTTCCAGATATCCGGCTGACCAGAGCGTGATCAACATGCGGTTGAGGTCACGCTGGGCTTCCTCAATTTCTTTGGAGGTCAGCAATCGCCTACCCACCATGTCTCTGAGCGGTTGGACGGCGGGGTCTTTGCTGAAGAAGTACGCCAGCAGTCGCCAAGGTAAGCGGCCACGGCTGGCGAGATCGTCTGCTGCTGCCTGTTGCAATTGCAGGAATTGTTGTTCATTCCAGTAGGTTTCACCTGACCGCCTTTTGGGCATTTTTTTCTTCAGCTGCTTTTTGGCCTTCAGCAGTCCAGGGTCTTTGGTGTCTTCAGGAATCGAGTCATATTTTTCCCGCCAACGATGGATCTTGACGTCATCCTCGTGGGCCAACGCAACGACGTAGCCACGATCGTCGAATTGTGGTCGTCCAGCTCGCCCGAAAATCTGCTGAGCAGATGCTGTTTCAACCAGCTTCTTCTTGTCGCGGGGGCCTTTGAGCAGACACGGAAGAACCACACTTCGGGCTGGAAGATTGATTCCGGCTGCAAGTGTTTCGGTGCATACGCAAAATGCCAGCAGTTTCCTTTGAAACAAATCTTCGACGATCCGGCGGTAACGCGGCAGGATGCCGGCATGGTGCACGCCCACACCACGCATCAAAATTTGTTTGAGCTTCGGTCCTGCACCTTCTGACATCTCAGCCTGATTCAAATAGTCGGCCAACTCACTTTGACGCTGCTTGTCGATCAGCTTTTTTCCCTTGAGTAATTCAGCGGTTGTCCAGCACTGCGCCCGGCTGAAACAGAACATCAAACCTGGCGTGCGTCGGGCAGTTTCATCTCCTGCTGCCAACTTTTCGGAAACGTCGGCTAGCAACTCGTCGGCAATCCACTCGTATTGCAGTGGAACTTTACGCTCCGTGCCGACGACCAGTTGGAGACGTCGGTCATGGGCACGACTCAACCAGGATGTGAACTCCAAAGCGTTGCCAACAGTCGCACTGATTAGCAAGGTTCGGACATGGGCAGGTAATAGGCCGAGTGTCAGTTCCCAAACAATTCCACGCTCCCGGTCGTTGAACGAGTGGAACTCGTCCATCACAACGGCGGACACCTCACCGAAATCAAATGCTTCTGGATTCAGCAGGCGATTCAACAGAATTTCAGCCACCACCACCAGCACAGGAGCATCGGGATTCACGCTGCGATTGCCTGTGATCAAGCCGACGCTGTCAGCCGAGAAACCCCAACGTACCGCTGATTGACGTAACTCGTCCAGCTTTTGATCGGTCAATGCGATCAGTGGTGTGGTGTAATACATCCGTTGACCAGTCCGCAGAGCCTCGTAAACTGCAGCCTCGGCTATCAGTGTCTTGCCTGTGCCGGTCGGAGCACAGACCAGTACGCCTTGCTCGCCAGTGAAATAAGCAAGAAGAGCCTCCTCCTGAACCGGGTAAGGATCAAATGGCAGGCGATCAAAGTACTCGGAGGCAAGCTCATCGCGGTCGGGCAGTTCGCTTGGCGGCTCGGTATCCGTCTGATCGGTATCGGTCTGTGTCTGATCGTCGCTTGGCTTATTCATGACTGCACACTTATAACAGCCACAGACCGTTGGGGGCAGATGCGACGCCTCCCGCTGGCATCTTGACAACAAAAACACGTGATTTTGAGTATCCGGATGACCAAATTGAGACAGGACGCCATCGAAATCTGGAACGCAGGCGTCGATGCCGTGCGGGCCGAAACGCTCGTGCAGCGGGAAGTCACCATCGATGAGGATCGATTAGTCATCGGCACGCACCAGTGGAAACGTTGTGACTTTGATCGAATTCTTGTCGTGGGGGCTGGCAAAGCTGGTGCTGCGATGACGCAAGGATTGATCGCATCCATCGGCCAATGGCTACCGGTGTCTGGATGGGTGAATGTGCCAGAGGGGACAGAAATACCAAATTCCGTTGGCGGAAAGTCACGATCGGGACAAGTGCATCTGCACCCCGCCAGACCCGCCGGGATGAATGAACCTACTGTTGAGGGCGTGTGGGGTACCGATCAAATCATCCAGCAGGTCATCGCTGCAGGAAAGCGTGATTTGTGCATCGCTTTGATTTCGGGAGGAGGCAGCGCGCTGATGCCGGCACCCCTTGGTGCGATCACGTTGGCCGATAAATTGGAAGTCACAAGGTTTCTGAGTGCCGCAGGAGCTGACATCACCGAACTCAATACCGTCCGCAAGCATCTCAGTCGTGTCAAAGGCGGGGGGCTGCTGCTGGCTTGTCAAGCGGCAGAGATGATTACCCTGGTGCTATCAGATGTACTCGGCGATCCATTGGATTTGATTGCTTCCGGGCCGACCGTGATCGACCCGTCGACACCGGAACAAGCGATGGAAGTCTTGCACGCTTACGATCCCGAAAAGCGTTTGCCTGATTCTGTTTACCGGGCCCTGAACAACGCTAAATTACAAAACATGCAAACCCAAGTCTCTGCAGTATGTTCGCATACAGCACTTGTGATCGGTAACAATGCAGTCGCCGTAGATGAGGCTGGAATCATTGCTGAGCAGAAAGGGTACAACCATGTCATGCATTCCGCCCGTCAATCAGAAGGAGCGGCAGAAGATGTTGGGAGGAAATTGGCTGAAATGGCGATCCACATGCTGAGAGTCCAATCGCCGACGCATCACAATGATTGCTTGATCACCGGTGGTGAACCCACTGTCACGCTGGCACCTGAGGCAATCCGTGGCCTCGGAGGACGGAACCAGCAATTGATCCTGCAAGCCTATCAAACACTGCTGACCAGCGACTTGTCAGAACAGGAATGGGCAAGCCTGTGTTTACTCTCTGGCGGAACGGATGGCGAAGATGGACCGACCGATGCCGCCGGGGCGATCCTTGATGCTGAAGTTCATCACAACGCGAGCCAGCAACAACTCGATGTCGGTGACTATCTGACCCGAAATGATGCCTATCGGTTCTTTGAACAGACCGGTGGATTGCTTAAAACGGGCCCCACGGGTACGAATGTCTGCGATGTTCGCGTGGTTGTGGTCGCGCCTCAGGCATGAGGCTGGCAGATTTGACGTGATCGGGTTTGCATCCCTTGGTGTTGAAAACAGCGTTTCTTTCAATCCACACGACTTGGAACCGCACAGCGGCACAATGACGCAGTTTGTCTTTGAAAACGGCTCTCCAGAGGCTTTTTGTGGCTCACGAGGCATCGTGTTTCAGGCAGACACCGCAAACATCGCTATTCGTTGGATCGCGTTGATTCCCTAGAATACCGCCCTATCACTCCAGCGGAAGGAAGATGCGATGGACGTTCGGCTACGTTTTTTAATGTGTTTTTGTTTTGTTCTCTTGGGCATTTACGGTTTCTATGACGTGCAAGGAGACCCACCGCAGTTTTTACCGCTGCCCGAGGTTGAACTGAGGCCTGTGCCAGAGGTTGTGGACGATGACGAACTCGAGAACTCTCGGGCATTCCAAGCGATTCGTGCTGCATCGGAGGGTAAATTGCCTGAAAGCCCGGTCGCGGATCCAATTCTGGGCGATGTGATGCAAGTGATTGCTGAGCGTCATCGCGAGTTGGGGTTGGATTGGGATTTGGAGCAGGGCACGACGCCAATCGGGGTCACGGCGGTTGGGACGGAGGTTCGCAGCCAACGAGCCCACCATCCAAACAACGCGAAGGCCGCCGAGCAACTGCTCAAAGCCAGTCGTATATTGGAAAACCTCGCGAAAATGTCCGGTGAATCTCCTGATTTGACTCGTATGGATTTAGTGAACCGGATGAGGGCCGAGGCAGTAAAGTTATTATCTGAGTAGACTACCCATTGCCTCTGAATCCTCGAACTCTGACCCAACACACTCTCTTGGTCCGAAAGCCCAGCCTTAATTTGAAGAGCCCCGCGGTCATTGCAGGGGGCGTGTTGCTTCTGTTAGGCGGGGGAGTCTTTGCCGACTACTGGTCCGCGGTACCCGAGGATATCGAACGTCGATTTGTCGGTCGTTCCACCTGTGTGGATTGTCATCAGAAGGAAGCGGAGGCATTCCGGGGTTCTGACCACGATTTGGCGATGGATCACGCCACCGATGCATCGGTCTTGGGGGATTTTGATAACGCCACTTTCGAGCATGATGGGCTCATCAATCGTATGTATCGCGATGGTGAACGTTTCATGATTTATACCGAAGGTGAAGATGGCGAAATGCAGGATTTCGAAGTCAAGTATGTCTTTGGCTTCTCCCCATTACAGCAGTACATGGTCGAGTTTGATCGGCCCGCAGACATGCCACCTACGGAAGTCGCTCGAGTCCAAGTTCTCAGAATCACATGGGATACGCTCAAACAGAAATGGTTCTACCTGCGTCCGCCGGACGTCGCCGAAAAACTGGAACCCGATGATCCATTGCATTGGACAGGTGTTGCGCAGCGTTGGCAGACAATGTGTGCTGACTGTCACTCAACCAATTTAAAGCGGAACTTCGATCCTGATGAGCAGGCGTATCACACGACGTTTTCAGAAATTGACGTCAGCTGTGAAGCGTGTCATGGCCCCGGCAGTCTGCATCTTGAACTTGCAAATAGCAAATCCCTGTTCTGGGACCGACGGCATGGGTACGGTTTGGCAAAGCTCAAGGGCGAAGACGCCGAGCCGCAGCTACAGAGCTGTGCACCCTGCCACAGTCGCCGTGGTGTGTTGTCCGAAGGATTTCAAGGTGGCGACGAGTTCTGCGATTTTTATAACCTTGAATTACTTCGTGACGATACCTACTTCGCTGATGGTCAAATCAAAGATGAAGTTTACGTGTATGGTTCGTTCGTTCAGAGCAAGATGTATCACAAGGGAATTCGGTGCACCGATTGTCATGACCCGCACTCGCTGAAACTGAAATCGCCAGGCAACGAAACATGCACTTCATGCCACCAACATGCAGCCGGTAAGTATGATGTGCCTTCGCATCATCATCACGTCCCGGGAACTGCCGGTGCCATGTGTGTCAATTGTCACATGCCCCATCGGACTTACATGGATGTCGACAAACGAAGGGATCATTCGCTGCGTGTGCCTCGCCCCGATCTGTCCGTGGAATTGGGAACGCCGAATGCTTGTAGCAGTTGCCACGTGAAAGATCAGTTGGCATCAATTGACCAACAAAAAAAATCGGGACTGCTGGAATACGCAGACTGGATTGAAGCTGCTGAGCAGGGGGATGAACAGATTGCTCAAGCGATCCAAAAAACAGATCAGTGGTGCGACGATGCCTGCGAAAAATGGTACGGTGAAAATCGTAAGCAACCCAAGCATTTCAGTGAGGCGATTGTCGCATTTCGCAGAGGTCAGCCGGGTGCGGTTGAGGAGTTGCTGCGAGTCGCGACCCGACCGGAGGAATTAACACCAGTGCTGGCGAGGGCTTCAGCACTCGGAGAACTGGCGGCATCAGGCGTGGCAAGCGTTGCTTCCAAGGCCAGAAAGTTGGTTGACGATCCCGACGAGCATCCGATCGTCAGGGCAGCTGCGATCAATCTGCTCGCCGGAGCACCGCCCGACCAGGTGAAACGAACACTGATGCGGCATCTCGAAGACGAATCGCGACTGGTACGCACTGAAGCAGCACGCCTGTTGGTAGCCTCGGGAGCTTATCAGACGATGAGTTCAAGTGAACGCGTCTGGGTGGACAAAGCACTGGTAGAGGTCAAGGATGCACTGATGGTGGCGTCGGATCGAGCTGGTGCCCACATGGGGTGGGCCATGCTGTGTGAAGGGCGTGGCCGCAGTCAGGAAGCTATCGACGCCTATACGACTGCGATTCGCACTGAGCCAAACATGACTGGCCCCCGGACTAATTTGGCCTCGTTGCTTGAACGTGTCGTGCAGCAAACGACGCCTGAGCAACGCCCTGCCATTTTGCAGAGGATTGGACAACTCAGAAATCAGGAGTTGCCATTGATCGCCAGAGATGCTGAACTTGCTCCTGAAAATCCGGGAATCCAGTATCGCTATGGATTGGCTCTCTATCTGGCGGGTAAAATGGATCAGGCGCTCGAACAATTGGAACTCGCCGTTGAATTGGCTCCCCAAGTTCCTGATTTCCGCCAAGCAAGAGACTTGTTACTGCAACGCATCAATCAGGATCAAAAATCCAACCGTTCCGCACCACCACCCGCTGCTGGGAAATCTGGCGGTGATTAGAATCACCGCAGTCTCGACCATTTTCAACGGCCCGTGAAATGCAATCGTGAGCAAATGCGACGCTGACAGAAACAAGCTTGACTGGTTGCTTGGGTGATCCATGATCACCCGGTTTCAAAGGACTGTTTTTATCAACAGTCCCTGTTCATTTCGACATTTTTTTGGAAAGGAAGTCTAGCATGCTTCACGCGGTGGTCATGGCAGGGGGAAGCGGAACGAGGTTCTGGCCTGCCAGTAGAAAGTTGATCCCCAAGCAGTTGTTGTCATTGTCGGGTGACCGAAGCATGCTGCAGGCCACCATGGATCGTCTGGGTGAACTGGTGCCTGCGGAGCGGCAGTTGATTGTCACCAACAAAATTCTCTGCGATGCCGTTAGGCAACAGTTGCCTGGCCTGCCAGAACAGAATGTGGTCGGTGAGCCGTGTAAACGCGACACAGCACCGTGCGTCGGTCTTGCGGCCGCGATGGTAGCCAAGGTCGATCCAGAAGGAACCATGGTGGTGATGCCTTCGGATCACGTGATCGCGGATCATGAAAAATTCCAGCAAGCGATTGTGACTGGCAGTGAACTGATTGACCAGGATCCAACGCGGATCGTCACCTTTGGGATTCGACCAAGTTACCCTGCTGAATCATTTGGATACATCCAGAGAGCCAGTTCAATCCAAGGATCACGGATTCCCGCGTTTCAGGTCGAAAATTTTCGCGAAAAGCCAGATCGCGTAACAGCAGAACAGTACGTCGCTGCCGGGAATTATTACTGGAACAGCGGTATCTTTCTATGGCGCGCTTCGACCATCCTCGATGCATTGAAAAAGAACGTGCCAGAAATGCATTCGCATCTTGAAAAAATTGCGGAAGCGATGGATACCGACCATTTCAATGATACCCTTGAAAAAGAATTCACGGCCATTGATGGTACATCCATTGATTATGCAGTGATGGAAAACTATCCCAATGTGGTCGCTGTCGAGGCACCTTTTCCCTGGGATGATGTCGGTAGCTGGCAGGCCTTGTCACGGCTGCATGAACCAGACGAGCAAGGCAATACCGTGGTGGGTTCGCATCTCGGAATCGACACCAAGGGAGCAATCATTCATGCGCAGCCCGGGCATACGATTGTGACGATCGATGTTGATGACCTGATCGTTGTCCAGACCGGAGATGCGACGTTGGTAGCACCCAAGCACGCCGAAGAGCGTGTGCGGGAAGTTGTCAGGGAATTGGAGTCAAGGAACCAAGTCGATCTGCTGTGACTGATTCCACTTGGCTGTTGTATTTCAGTCTGGCTGCCGGATCCAGTGACGAGGTCGCGAGGGTGTGCCGACTTTGGGCAACTGGTTTTGTCCAACCGCTGCTGGCAACATGGCAGGGGCGTCGGACTCCTCGGTGGATGTGGAAGTTGA
>PKCN01000052.1 GCA_002862205.1 Planctomycetaceae bacterium
GACTGTCCTGGGCTTACACCGTAAGAACTTCCCTGCATGCCGGTTCCAAGTGCTTCGACAGCCGATTGCCCGGACAATTCATTCAATTGCCAATAACCTGCTGGTCCCTGCTGACGAATGGATTCACCCCAAGCCATCAACCCGACGTCAACCGTATTTCCTTCCAATCGATCGACACCACGCACACGGCCCGACTCATCGGGCTGAGCCTGCACGTCCAACACCAACTCATTCTCAGCTACCGCTGACATGCTTGGTATAGTTCGCCCCGCCTGATGCAATCGGGCAAGAATACGATTGGTTTGTGACTCGCTATGAATCGACCCTAAAGGTGCGTCAAGAATCAATTCGTGAGCATCAATCACCAAGCGTTCACCCGCCACCCGAGCTTGAATATCTCCTGATAAGTTTCGGATATCTACCAAGCCACCCGGATTATAAATATTGCCATTCAATTTGATGGGAAATCCATCACCTGAGTCTCCACTTTCACCCTGACCAAGGTTGGCAACCACAAGCCGCCCATGCACCAGATCATCCGAGTCTGGGTGACGACGAATATTGAAGTTCGCGCTAGGTGGATCGACAAGCACAACGCTTGCGCGTTCCGGACGTCGCCAGTCTCCTTCATGCCCTTCATCGGTTGCGTTGATCCAGACATCGCCGCCAGAAAGATTCCAGATTTCATCGTTTTCAGCAGCTGTCGCGATTGAAGCAACCTGCCCATGGCGGTTTGTTGCATCCTGCACCGCTTCGGCAAACGTAAATTCACCGTCAATCAATTCGAACCCGCGGTCCGTCTCCAATACATAACTCCGTTTAACGTCGCCGCTGATGTCGTTCCAGACGCCAGTCGAATACAGTTCAACGTGATTTTCGGAGCCGTTGTAGTTGTTTGGCTCACTGGCAGCCCAATTCGAATAGTGACCATCCACCACACTTCCGTCCGCGGCGCCCGACCAGAAGGTCTTTTCAGTAAGCGAATTATCGATATCGAAATCTGCGAGATCGATATCGGGTAACTGCAATTCATTGGGGGCGTGATTTTTCAGATCCGCGTGCACCTGTGCGTAGAACAGGGCATCACCGGTGATCTCGGCGGTTCCTCCAATTTCGTCCAAAGCATTGACCTTAAATTGCGACAATTGCTCCGTAAAATCATAATTAACCTCGTCAACAACGATTGACTGCCCCGTTGTATAGCGATCACCCTCTTGGACTGTGCCACCATTGAGCACGACACCATCAGCCGTCTTCACGATCCCGCTGGCATCGACCTCCAGCTCAGCTTTTCCTCGGCCCAAAACCGTAGCATTCCAATTGATCTGTCGATCAGCAACCAATGAGAGGGAAGAAGATTCATTCGATGATCCTCGATCAGTTGTCGCAACAGGATCAAAGTCACCGCGAACGATTTCCTGTCGTGCTTCCACCGTGAGTGTATCAGCATGAATTGTTGTCCCCGAGGTGCTTGTCACACTGGAGTTCCCGTCATAATCAATCTTTGCTTCCGCGCGTGAAGCGGCACGCCCGCGTCGTGTGTGTGCCTTGGTGTACAGATCCACATTTTCATGCAAGGCTAGAATCTCGACGTTCCGACTCGTGATTCTTACATCATCCAACAACTCGACCGTGACAGCATCTTGAAGGTTAATCTCCGCGGTCGCCTGATTGGCATTTTGCATACCTCCGCCGAAAGCCTGTACGATTTCGTCGGTTGCATGCGCTGGCGAGGTATCTACACCCAACATTTTTGCATGCAGAATGACCGCTTGGCCGGCCACAAGGTCTGAGTCATTGACAGTGATCCCGGTCCGATTGGAGTTATCACCCGAGGCTTTGATTTGGATCCCAGAGCCCTCCGTCTGATTTGCTTTCGAGCTCCCAAACATCGCACCTGAATGGGTCGTAGCCGTCATCTGATCAATTAAATCTGAGTAAGCGTTGATCTCAATTTCCTCGCCTGCCAGAATTCTTGCACCGTTACCGATGTCGATCCATGAATCGAATGACTCCTTGATCGTCGCATTGGACAGCGCGTTGGCGTCAATCGCGCCATAACTCTTGGCATCCGCGTGCGTCTGAACCTGATCACTGATTTTCGATTCCACCGTCACGCTACCGTTTGCGGTCAAATTACCGTACAAGTAGATGAGTGCAGCGTGATCAACCACAGATGACACCGTCGCGCCTGACCCTCCCGCAAGCAATGCCCCTCCATAGGCCTCTGCTTTTGCTTTTCCGTTACCCGCGGACAAGGCCGTCATATCAATGTCTTCTGCCGCGTGCAGATGACTGCCAGCAGCGAGCAGGATGGTGACATTTGGATTGGTAGTGCTAGTTGACTGGGGTCGTATCGACTGTGCAACCAACGATCCACCGGCACTGTGCACGTGACTGGATGCAGTTCCTGTTCCATCAGGATTGGTTCTGTGCCCGAGTTTGACGAGGGGGAGACTTTGCGTTCCAACTGACTTGGCCTGGATATCAAATCGCAAGTTGTGCGAGCCTTCACCAACATCAGTCAGGTCAATTCCCATCGTGCCAATGAAGCTGCCATCGCCAATAGTCATCGTGGGATCGAGGGCATCATTTCCGTTTAAATTAGCCAGAGCATGATTACTCTGAGAATCTCCAGCGGTTGCTGCCAAGCTGAAATGGTCTGCTGAAGCATCAGTCACGTAATACGTCACCCCTGATGCCAAACCTCCCATGGGCAATTCATTCACAGGCAGCAGATAGTGATTGACCGATGAAGGCAGTCCTGTCGCATCGATATTGATGATATCACCCCGACCACCTGAACTGGTTAACTCAAACAATTGCACTGAGTTGCGGTGATCGGTCGAATCGCTGATTTCCAGTACATATCGACCATGATTTTCCAAGCCCTTGATAATCTGGCTGTCTGAGGCACCTATCCACGCCGAGCTGAAATTGTGCTCCGCGATGAGCTGTTTTGCGGTGTCGTTATCCGCATCCGAGCCAATCGTCGCGATCCAACCGCCGTGCGCGCGGGCATCGTCTCGTGCCTCAGCAAATGTCTTCCCCGAAGCCAAGGTCCTCACCCCATACTTCGGCATTTCCACAAGCACCCGATTCTTGTTTTTGTGCCCATCATCATCGTCATTCCACGCACCGGAGCCATACATTTCAAGAACAGTTTCCTTGTTGCGCACAGCGGTGGCACCGCCCCCGTCATTCGGCTCGCCGCTGCTCCAAGGAATCTCAAAATTACCCGTGGAGTATCCGTTCTTTCCTCCCTGCCAAAATTGCAGATGATGATTCGGGTCTTTTCCACCTCCATCCCATATCCATGTGTCTTCATCATCATCGTCAGAGCCTGCCAACCAGACCGTGTTACCAGCTGCCGCGGTGATCGCCCGCTGCAATTCATCATCATCTGAAATCGAGGGCAGCCACCCACCAAGCTCCTTCGCCAACGAACGTGCATCATGCCAGTTTTTGGATTCATCATGGAGGATGAATTGGGGATATTCGATGACATACGCATCAATGAGCGAATCACCTGACACATCATGCCATGTTCCATCCTTGTGCATGACCGCAAAATGCTCATTGCCGCTGGCGTTATCTGGCTGACTGGCATCCCAACTCGCGTACGCATCGGACACCGTTGTTCCGCCACTGTCTCCGCTCCAGAACTGACTTCCCGTAAGACTGTGTAAGTCACTGCCGCTGGTGTCACTGTCATCGTCATCAGCGGACTGCGGCTCAGGCCCCTCGGTCCAATACCACTGCTGATCAGCAGCATCCGCCCAGTACTCAACAACATCAGCATCACTGAAGCGATCAACATCCTCGGCCAAATAAATCGTGTGACTCAAAGTACCGGCGCTATCTGGAGTCAAGTCAACAGCATGCGAATTGTCAACGACCGGAGGATCTGCATCAGCAACTTGCACATTGACGACACCTGCAGAAAGAACCACTGGATCTTGCGAGCGGTAAGTAACAGCCTGTCCATCCACAAATCCATGACCGGGTAGATGCAATTGACTCGACTCGTCAACATCGGTACCCGAGACTGCCTTTGGTGCGACTGGCAAATCACCCGATGTATAGCTCAACAACATCACCTCATCATCATCAACCCGATTGACCCAGTACTGCATCTCATCGTTTAAACCCCCGATCGGTTCATCTCCGATCTGCTGATAAGTGATCACGTCCCAATCATTCGGGTTCCACTGATCAAGGGCAAACGGCCCTTCGAAAGCTGCGCTGCGTCCGAAGTTAAGACGATCCTGCTCGAGAACGACATTGGTCAGGTTACTGTCGATCTGTTCGCCAAATTGGACTTTTTTATCTGTAAGCCAAATCACATGATATTCGCGTTGGTCTTCGAGTCCGTCAATCGCGTTTAGAGTTCCCGAGGTGTTCTGGTAGCGAACGAGGTCTCCGGTTTCCAAACGGTGCAAGTCCTCAAATTCAATGGTGTCAAAAAGCGGATCGACACCTCTGTTGGCATCGAACTCTGTTGGTCGCGGTCCCTGATCAATGCCACCGAAAGCTTCGATTTCGATAACCCCTCGCGCAGAACGCACCATTGATTCAGGCCCAACTTCAACGTTGATATCAGGACTGACCTCGGCATGACTGGACGGTGCCAGCACCGATGCAAACAGCGACCCACCATTCATGGTCGCTTCGGAACTGGCATCGATGGTTGACGTAGCAGACAACAACACACCTTCCCTGCCAGTTACCTCGGTTCCCAGCGAGGACTGCCAGTCGCTTACTTGCAACTCGTCCTCAGTATTCTGGTCACCCACCACAACGTTGACGACTGGTTTGGCATAGGTATTCAATGTCAGCCCACCGCCCGCGAACCCAAGCGAAACGGTCGTTTGTCGACTCTCTCCTCGGGCGTGGCCACCCGCATTGGAAACCAGATTGAAGTATTTGTCAGCACTCACATCGGCTTTTCCTTTTACCGTGGCTGCCACATACGGGGAGTTGGTCGAGGTGGGGCGTGCAGTATCGACTGACACAACATCCAGACCAACCGCACCGGAATGAACCACGGTGTCACTCGTACCATCAAATATCGCCTTTACTTGAACGTTCCCGTGCATCGCATCAACGGTCAGTTGCTCAGGACCAGTTCCCCCGTCAATGAACGCTGTCAGTGTCCCTTCCAGCGTGCTTGTAGTGTGCGAATCACTACTTGCCGACCCGATCCCGATGGTACCGGACCAGATGGTAGCCTCGGTAGTCAAATGCGGAGTGGCGTTGGCAATGATCTGAACATCACCAAAGTCTGCATCACCCGTTATCGTCTGAATCGTTTTTGCCTGACTCCCTGAACTGACAATCGAAGACTCCACTACATTCTTGATCGATTGGTTCGCAGTCGGTGCCGTCGCAGCAGCGGCAACAACAGAAGCGGCAATCGCCGTATCGCGAATACTACCGAAGATGGTGGTTTTATCGTCGCTTTTGACTAAGATCCCTTGTTCCGCTGTCACCTGACTTTCAACGATGCTGGCGACAATTTGACTTGCCGCGTTGGTCTCAATTTTACTTCTCAGGACCGTCGCTGCGGCCGCCACAAGGTCGAGCGAAATCGAAGCCGTCACACCAACACTGTGGGTGTCAACATAAACACTGCTGACCGGCGCATCATTAGGCATGACATCAACCCCAGGAAGATCCATGATGGCCTGTACAGAGACCGCTTCGCTTGTCGCATGAACTTGCGAATGATTCGACAGGCCAGCGTGAACGTCGTCAGCCACATCGGTGATGACCTTGGCTTCGCCGTAAACAGCGGCGAGGCTAACACCTCCTGAAGCGGCAACCTGAATGTCTACATCCCAAATCTTGGCATAGATGAGCGGCGTCGAAGTCGCGTGAACCTGAACTGAGCCGGCATTCAAAACAGAATTGTCAATCAAGGCGTGGGTTTGAGATGCGTCCCCGTCAGATGAGTCGGAAATCGAATTACGAAGCACCGTGGTGGCTGCAGATACATCGATCGTAACCCCACCACTGCCCGCAAACCCAATAGCGATTGTATCGAGTTGTGATTCGACAGAGGTCATCTTTTCAGCGTCAACAGAAATCGCTCCCGTTGCGTTAATTTCCTCGGAACCGGTAATCGAAGCTGTGACGGAATTTGCGATGTCATTACTGGCAAATTGTGTCAGAGCTCCAACATCAACAGCAGCGCCGTCTGAAACGGTGAACACCACTTGAACGCCGACTCCTTTGGCTCTGATACCTTGCTGCTCGCCAGACTCATCACGGCCGTCAGTCGCGTGTACATTAATAGATGATGACTCAGAGATAGTGCTGGAATCGATACCTGCATTCACTTTCTGTCGCAGGATATTGGTAGACCAAATTCCCATGTAATTGATCCCCACCGATGCACCATCGACGGAAGCTGCCGCCTGCAACGATGCGTTTGCCGATACCGAATCAATCGCGGCCGCTGAATTCGCTGTAACGTTAATTTCCCCCATGGCTGATAACATGGAATCTGACACGGTGGCTGATATCTGTGTGCCAATCTCATTCGTCGTTACATTGATTCCCACACCCACATTGGCCACAGCGAGCGAGAGCGAAAGTGTTGCATCGATGGTTTCGCTGTGAATCGTCCTTGTGCTATTTGCAGAAACGGTCACCCCCGTAGCATGCTCAACTGTTGCACTTCGCAACTCAGCCGCTACCGCGCCGTAAATGCGATTCCATGCAATCGCACCGGCAACGTTAACCGTAGCGCCTTCCCCTAAGGATCCCAACACACCCAGCTGGATGGACCAAGAATCAATACTTCCTGATTCCTGGGCTTCAACGGTCACCAGTCCAACGGAATCTGCAATCCTGACGCCTGTAACGGATGCAAGCAACTCACTGTCCTCAGTGATTTCGTTGGTGCTCCACGACGCTCCAAAATTCCCGCTGAATACTCCTTCCAACTTGGTGTCCAGAGAGAATGCTATCCCTCCGCTGACGGCAGTGATGTCAGCCGTATCGATCGCTTGGACCGACAGATCACCTTGCAACTCGATGACGCCCTGAGTGGATGGTTGAGCAGAGGGTTGATTGATTCGATCAATCTTAGCGTTGACCTTTCTGGTAATTTGATTGGTTGATCCCGCTGCAGAAATCGCGAGCGCAACTTCACTCGCTCCTTCTTCAACACCTCCCGCGATCGTCATATTGGTGATCTCAGAATCATCCAAGGCAGTAATCGTCAGCGAGTTTGCTTGCACATGAACATCGCTGGAGAGCAGGGCAGTGACCGAGTAATCAAGCTGGTTGTAAGCATAGGATCCACCGAATCCCATTGCTTCGGCACCACTTCCCTGTTCGCTGCGTTTTTCCCGCGCGATGGCGAATGCTCCACCATCCCCGGTGATTTTGTGATAACTGACCGCTCTGATTGTGAGCGAACCTGAGCTTCCTTGTCCCGCAGCACCACTGTGAAGATCGATTTCGTCAACTTGCGCAACAGTCGTACCAAGCAACTGGTTCCAAGACGCTGACAAGGCCCCGGTGTTGGTAAAGCCTCCCGATGCCGAATATCCCAGTGATCCTGAGACAGCCCAGATCGAAGCCCCACCGTCCAGCCCATCATCGAATGGTGTACCCGCTTGTGCCCCAACCGTGATGTCCCCATCAGCATGCAACAACTTGGGTGTTTCACCCAACGCGATTGGAGTGGACGTGTCAGTCACCAAAGCTCGGGTTGTTTGGTTCACAATATTAACCGCCGCTGAACCTGCTACGGCCGCTGCAGAACCATCCCGCTTACCACTTGTGATGGCGCCGGCACCGGAAGCTGCGCTGAAAATGGTGTCATTGTCACTCGTGACCGTTACATCTGCACCCGCCGGATCTGTATTGGATACGGCTGCAATTGCACTGAATGAGGCAGCATCGATTTGACTTTCAGTCACATCGGAAATCACATTGACTGCAGCATCTCCAGCAAGATTGATGTGAAATTCATTCTCAACATCTTTGACAACACCTCCTTGACTCAATTTGAAAGACGACTGGGTTCCACTTTCCCCATCCTTCACCGCTCCCCCGGCAGGATTACTCGCGAGTCGGAAAGTCGGCGTCACACCCACAATCGAGGTATTGTAAACTTCGCCTGTACTGTTGGCAGTCACTTCGATACCAGTGCCCTCAACTCTTCCAGGGTTCCCGTCAACAAACGGGCTGGCTTGGTCGGTCACCTGAAGGGTGTAACGTCCTGCCCAACCCTCTGGAGCAGCACCAATGAATGCACCTGTACGGCGGTCCAAATCTACAACACCACCGCTCAAGCCAATTCCAACCGCATCGCTGGCCACAACGCTACCTGAAACAACAATCTGTCGCGTCTCTGCGTCAGCATCAATCTTCAGCTGACCGCCAGTAACCACAGCCCCGGCATCCACTTGCGCAAGATTGGTGCTGGTCTGAATCGATTCAGCACCACTGACTCCAATTCCAACTCCATCAGACTCGCTGCCTGACTCAGCAAAAACATTCTTTTTCAGATTCTCACTGGCAGTGACTTTGAGTCCCGCTGAACCCGTCCGAACAAGCACTCCACTTTCGATCAGAGCAAGGGTTGTGTTGGTTGAATCAACCAACATGTCAGACACTCCAAACCCAAGTCCCTTGGCCTTGTTGCCAAAGAGTGAAAACGCGCTCCCTAAATTGAAGGACATGATTCCTTTGAGGAAGTTGACTTTCATCATTCCTGCCAAGGCAATGACCTCCATGTCAGAGGTTGCCTCGACAGTGACCTGCTGCGGTAAATTTGAAGCATCCAAAACTTGGTTTATTTTTGCTCCGCTCCGAACAATTGTCTGCGTATTGTTCTCATAAATCGCCGCGGCCAAAGATCCGGTAATGGCTACCTTTGCTCTGGCATCGTACGTGTCCGTTCCATCCTTGCTGTAACTATCTGGCTTGAAGATGACACTGTTTGCCCACACGTTCAGAAAGCTGTCCAACCCGCTTGTAGGCCCAACCCATTTGGACAGTACCGTGATGTCATTGAACGGATTCTTGCGACTGGTATTACCACTTGTTGCCACCCCATCCTTAACGGTGGGATATTTCAGGCGTGGATACTGAAGATCTGATGTAATCTCAATCGATCCAACAGCATCGATTGCTGCTTCAGAACCAATCTCGGTTACGACATTGTTGCTGTAACTGCCGTAAGCAAGCCCCACAGCCAAACTGAATTTTTTTCCGCTCCCAGCGGTGGCAGTGCCCTTGGCAATGGTTTTGCTATTCTGCGTCAGGTTCGACGTGATCGAGATATCGCCTGTGGTCTCAAGCGTTCCATTCACCGTGGTGCGTATTGTATGATCCACCAACGTGATCGCTGCTGCCGCAGCTAAGGCAAAATCCTTGCCCGACTGGGGACCCTTTAGTCCCTTATTGACATTCGCTCCCCAGGCGGTTTTCCAAGCTCGCGAGTTCAGAGCCAGTTCTGGCTTACTGAGCAAATCGGAAACGTTGGGCTTGCCTCCAAGTCCGGCGGCAGCAATCGCCTGATTTTTAAGTGTCTGTTTGCCAGATTCAGGATTGGAGGGGCATTGAATGTTCGCGCTGGGACTGCAATTGGTAGCCGTGGCAACAGTGATGCCTCCCACCTCGCCATTTTGAGCAACAAGCTGCGCCTCGACTCCCGGCCGAAAATCGACTGTCGAAAACTCAATCACTCCCGCCAACGCTGCATCCCAGGACTCGCTTGCCAAGCGAAGTGAATTGGGACCATCGACGATGGCAAAATACGTTTGCCCCGCTGCCAAGCCACGAATCGGTGGATCGTTGACTTGGTACGTAGCATCAATTTCAAATCCATGTGAATCACCAGTGGCTCCGTCATTGACCGTCAGAGCCATTCCTGCATTTGCATTCGCTTCCGTGGATGCCAATCGAAAATGATCAGCATCCTGCCAAATCACAAAGTACTCAGCACCATTGACCAACCCAGGAATCACGGTTCCATTACCCGCCAAATATCTCACCGCTTGCCCAGTGCTGTAACCATGCCCGGCAATGCGGATTGCATTTGCGTTGATGGTCCTAGTCGCAGTTGGATCAAATGAGACGCTTGGGTCGTCGCTCGCCAGCAACTCGACTTCCGGAACAACCCGAAACAGATGATTACCACTGACCAACGATCCACGTGATGTCAGGTTGACGTAATTTGCATTGAATGCATCAGCGCTGGTCTTCGCCAGTTGAATCTGGCTTGAGGCACCACCTAGTTTGATGATGTAATAGTCCTCGGCGTCTTCCAAACCACCGATGGGATCACCACCACTGGTCTGGTA
>PKCN01000370.1 GCA_002862205.1 Planctomycetaceae bacterium
CAAATAACACACTCCAATTAGGAACACTCTTGTGGCAAAACAACTTCTTTTTGACGATCATGCAAGATCGCGAATGATGATGGGTGTCGACAAGTTGGCTGACGCCGTCGCTGTGACGATGGGGCCAACCGGTCGTAACGTAATCATCGATAAATCTTTCGGTGGACCAACCGTAACCAAAGACGGTGTGACGGTCGCCAAAGAGATCGAGTTGGAAGACCGATTCGAAAACATGGGTGCCAAGCTGGTTATCGAGGTCGCTCAGAAGACCAGCGATCTGGCTGGTGATGGCACAACAACTGCGACAGTGCTTGCTCGTGCGATCTTCAAGGAAGGTCTGCGGAACATTGTCGCTGGCAGTAACCCCACTGCAATTCGCCGTGGGATCGACAAGGCGGTTGCTGCGGCAACGGAACAACTGTTTGAGATGGGCCGTCCGGTCAAGAACAAGCAGGAAGTTGCCAATGTCGGTTCTATCTCAGCCAACAACGACGAGGTGATTGGTGGTCTGCTCGCCGATGCGTTGGAACGTGTCGGTAAAGATGGTGTGATCACGGTCGAAGAAGGCAAAAGCCGTGACACTGAAGTCAACTACGTTGATGGAATGCAGTTTGACAAAGGTTATATCTCGCCGTACTTCATCACCGACCCCGGGACGATGGAAGCGGATCTTGAAAACGCCCTTGTGCTGTTGTACGAGAAGAAGATCAGCAACATCCGCGATCTTGTTCCTCTGCTTGAGAAGTCGGCCCAGACTGGACAGCCACTTCTGATCATCGCTGAAGATGTTGATGCTGAGGCTTTGACTCTGTTGGTGGTCAACAAACTGCGTGGAACCTTGAACGTTTGTGCTGTCAAAGCACCAGGGTTTGGTGATCGCCGTAAAGCAATGCTGGGTGATATTGCAACGTTGATTGGCGGAACGCTGATCAGCGAAGACCTCGGTATTCAGCTTGAGAATGTCACGCTTGAACAGCTGGGGCGTGCCAAGAAAGTCACTGTCGACAAAAGCAATACGACCATTGTTGAGGGCAGCGGCAAGCGAGCTGATATTGACAAGCGAGTTGCTCAAATCCGGGCTCAGATCGAGCAGACCGACAGCGACTACGACAAAGAAAAGTTTCAGGAGCGTTTGGCCAAGTTGGCTGGCGGTGTTGCTGTGATCAGTGTTGGTGCTGAAACGGAAGCAGAGATGAAGCAGACCAAAGCCCGGTTGGAAGATGCACTGCACGCGACTCGTGCAGCGGTTGAAGAGGGGATTCTTCCTGGTGGCGGCGTGGCTCTTGTCCGCTGTCGCGAAGCAGTCGCAGCAGTGAAGTCCAGTCCTGTCAAAGGTCCGGACGGAAAAACGATTGTGGCTTCGGCCAAGGGTGATGAAAAGATCGGTGTCGATATCGTGCTTGGGGCACTTGATGCTCCCATGCGACAGATCGCCGACAATGGCGGTATTGATGGTAGCGTTGTGGTGGATGAAGTGAGCCAGAAGGCGACCAACATCGGTTACAACGCACACACTGGGGATTACGTTGATATGCTCAAGTCCGGTGTGATCGACCCTGTCAAAGTGGTTCGTACGGCTCTCGCCAATGCTGGCAGTATTGCCGGCCTGTTGCTGACGACTGAGGCGTTGGTGACCAACTTTGAGTCCGAGGATAAAGAAGGCCGCCGAGTCGAGGGTGTCGTCTCCTAGGCTTGGATTTAGCAGTTTGTTGCTCGGTCGCCGCTGTGCCTTGGGTTTCACCCCAGGATCAACCGCGGGGCTCGCCCAGCAGCATGACTTGCACGAGAGACTGACGGGTCGCTCGCCATTTGGCTTGCGGCCCGTTTTTTGAAACATTGAAAAGGCAAGAAGATGGCCGAGAAAGTCTGCTACTACGAAGTACTTCGTATCGAGCGGTCTGCGTCAAAAGTAGAAGTTGATCGGGCGTATCGTAAGCTTGCCATCAAGTTTCACCCCGACAGCAATCGAGATGATGAGAGTGCTGTTGAGAAGTTCAAGGAGGCCACAGAGGCTTACGAAGTTCTCAGTGATGGGGACAAACGTCAACGCTATGATCAGCATGGCCACGCCGGTGTGGATGGGGTTCATCAGTTCAACGACGTCGAAGATATCTTTGACGCATTCGGTGACCTGTTTGGCGGAGGGATGTTTGGAGATCTGTTTGGTGGTCGCGGCGGTGGTCGCCGCCGCCGATCCCGCAAAGGTGCCGACATCCGGTGCAATGTAACGCTGACGCTGGAGGAAGCGGCACGTGGCGTTGAGAAGGAGATTTCTTTTCGTCGACGCGTCAGTTGTGACTTGTGTAGCGGAAGCGGCGCCGAACCCGGTAGCCAGCCCACGACGTGTGGAACCTGCGGTGGTCAAGGCCAAGTCATTCAATCTGCAGGTATTCTGCGAGTGCAAACCGCTTGCCCGAACTGTTCGGGGTCTGGCAAGCAGATCAGTCAGCCTTGTGGTGACTGTCGTGGAAGCGGTTTGCAAAACAAAAAAACGGAAATCAACGTCAGCATACCCGCGGGTGTTGACGATGGTATGCGAGTGCGTGTCCCTGGCGAGGGTGAAGGCAGTCCTGATGGTGGTCCCGTCGGGGATTGTTACGTGTTCATTACCGTTCGCCCTCACGATTTATTCAAGCGTGATGGACCGCACCTGATTTTGCAGCTTCCAATCTCCTATAGCCAAGCTGCCTTGGGAGCCGATATCGAAGTTCCAACGTTGGCGGGGCCCCACGAATTACGCGTCGAGCCCGGCACGCAGAATGGGGATGTGTTTACCCTCAGGGGGCAAGGCGTGGTCGATCCGCGTGCTGGCAGAACCGGTGATTTACTCGTGCAGGTATTCATTGAAGTCCCCAAGAAAGTTAACGCCGAACAGGAACGATTGCTGCGTGAACTCGCCGACTTGGATCACGAGTCAGTTTTGCCCCACCGGAAATCGTTTCTTGAGAATTTGAAGCACTTTTTTGATCCCGAGACAGATTCGTCAGAGTCATGAGCGAAGAGATGAATGAACAAATGGATGACATGAACCCATCAGATGGCGATGAGCCTGTTGCCAAAGGGCATGATGCTGAGCCCAGTCCGGGAGTTGAACCGGATGTGGAGCATCAACATGCCGTTGATCAGGTTCTCGAAACCCGCGATGAAGAGATGGAGCGTCTTCGCGAGGCTGCTGATTCCGCTGACCAACGCGTACTCAAGGCTCAGGCTGAAGCAGAGAATTTTCGAAAACGCTTGCGTCGCGATTATGAAGATCAAGTCAAGTATGCCGCAGTACCACTGGTGACTGACATTCTGGAAGTGCGGGACAATCTCTTGCGCGGGCTGGAAGCAGCCAATCATTCTGCCGATGCCGGCGGATTGCAGGAAGGAGTGGCGATGGTTGTCAAGCAATTGGATGATTTTCTGGTCAAACATGCGGTTGTCCCCATCCCCACCGAAGGTGAGCAGTTTGATCCCAATGTTCATGAAGCAATCTCCCAGATGCCGAGTGAACATGAGTCAGGCATGGTCGCCCACATTGCACAGCCTGGATTCAAAATGCATGATCGAGTGGTGCGACCCAGTCAAGTTGTCGTGAGCACAGGCCCTGCTGAGTGAACCCGGAGGGGTTTCCCCGATTTTGTAGCATGGCAATAAAAAATCCCATGAAGCCGTGTGTCTTTTTTCCAGAGTTGACCACGGGTTCGTTGGGGTGGTGATCCACGCTGGGATGGAGATGCTGTGCCCTGTGATGCTGTGCCCTGCGATGCTGTGTCGTCGGGTGCTCTCCATGTCGAGGCGTGCGTTGTGCATGCAGGTCATTGTCCATGAGTTCTTGTCTGCATTTCGTTTAAACGTCCTGCTTAGAAGTCCTGCACTACGTACCAAAGGATTCCCAGATAGTGGCATGCTGCACCAGACATTACCGAGAGATGCCAACAAGCATGCAGGTACTTGGCCTTCTTGTCGTTGATCAAGAATCCAACTCCGATCGTGTACAGAATGCCTCCGGCAAACATGGAGACCACGAGTTGAGTTGGAACATGGGATGCAAGCGGGATGGCAGGTAGCCAGCCCAGTAGCAGATAAGAGATTGTGCCGCTCGAATTGACGCGGTGTCGCCACGCGACCTTGTGCAGGAATCCGGCAGTGGCTGCAATCCAGATCGCCCATAGCAAGGGGGTGCGAGTGGCGTCAGAGGCGTAGGCATAAGCGATTGGCGTGTACGTCCCGGAGATCATGACGTAAATCATTGCCTGATCCCAGGCACGCATCTGGTTCAAGAGGGGCTGCCGCCGAACCAAATGGGAAAGTGTCGAGCAGAGGAACGTGCCAAACACTGCCGCCATGTAACCCCCACAAGCAATCGCCAGTCCGATGCCTTTGGGGATTGCTGCTTGGATCAGGTAGACGGCCAGCAGGATGCTGCCGACGGCCGCAATGCCATGGGTCAGTGCATTCGCCCATTCTTCACCTTCAAGCAATGGAGGCTCTTCATGCACGGTTGCCTCGGTCGCTTGCGCTGTCATGGTCGAGTCGCTGGATGCTGGTTTGTCCTGTGGTGAAACGGGTTCGCTCATGGCGTCAGCCACCCCTGGTTTTGCATCCAGGTTTTACAAAGTGGTTTCCATGCATCGGTCGGGGCCCCTGTCTTGCGACCCCCAAAGCCATGGCCTCCTGAACTGAACACGTGAAGTTCGGCAGGGACATTTTCCGCTTTGAGAGCAGCGAAAAGCCCAACGCTGCTGAGACAGGTAACCGGGTCATTGGCGGCATGAGCCATGAACATGGGTGGGGTGTTGGATGTGATGGTGAGATCTGTGATCAAGGTGGTCCCTTTTTGGACCAACCATGCCGGGTAGATCAAAACCGCAAAGTCAGGCACGAATGGTTGTTCATCAATTTCATCGTTTGGGTCGTAGAAACGCTTCGTTGCGGCGGCGACTCGTGCTGACGCATTGCCACCGGCCGAGAATCCAAGCACGCCCACACGATCCGTTTTGATTCCAGCAATCCTGTTGCTGCGAATCAGGCTGATACTTCGCTGTAAATCCTGGACAGCGGGCAACCACTTTTGAGATTCTTTACCTGTGGGAACACGGTACTTGAGCACGATGGCGTTGATCCCCTGTGCTTGCAGCCATGTCGCGATTTCGGTTCCTTCCAAGTCCCAGGCCAGAATCGAATATCCGCCGCCTGGTGCGATTAGCAGCGTGGTGTTGGCCGAACCTGTGGTTGCCCGGAAAACATGGAGTTGCGGGGTTGAAACGTTGGTCAATCGCATCAGACGACGGCCAGCGATCTTGTTGGATTTTTCAGTTGTTGTGTCAAACTCTGGTTGATCTGGAGTCGTCCACGTGGGGGGATCGTCTGGCCATACAGGCACGATCAGGTCCGCAGTGGCAGCAGGCTGCTTTTGAGTGGTGGCGTCATGTTCGATTTTGTCCTGCGCGATTGCCCCTGGTGAGTGCCCCAGCAACACGAGCAGCGGCAACGGGATGATGAGACTACTGACTGCCCGCAAAGAAACTTTGAAAGAGAGCATGGGAGCCGCTGGGGAAAATGATTGAAATGAAAGCAACCTGTTTGAACTTGCATTGTCACCATCAAAGAGCTTGTTCGACACCCCACCTGGTTTTGTGGGTTATGCTGGGCGCGTGATCAAACAACTGTTGTGTGGGGGTGGCATGAGCAGTGTAGAGCATGTGATTCGCGATTGGTGCGAGCGTTTGGAGTTTTGGTTTTCGCCGGACTCGTTGCAGCGGGCACCGTTGGCAAACGCGGTGGAAGCCGCATGGGTGACGGATGATTCAGGAACCAAATCCGTAGCTTTGGGTGGGGTTTCAATCGAGTTCGATGATGATACGGACTTGATTTTGAGGAATGCTCGCTCGTTCACTGTGCTTGTGAGTAGTCGATGGGGGCGCGATCCTCAGCGGCATTGGAAGTGTGGGCAGTTTTTGATGCGGAGCATGCGGCAAGCGTGTTCTCGGGGATCCGTTTTATTGGTTGCATCGGATTCAGCAGTTGAGCCATGGGCACTTCGTGCATCACGATTGACCGGAGCGCAGTTGCTGCGGGTTGGTTTTGCAAAACGCAATGGCAGACGCAGCCCGCAGATTCTGGTTCGGTGTCCGGAAAATTTTGACATCCCTCGGGATCAGGGCGTCATCGTGATGGCGGACCGTATTGATGCACTCTACGTCCGACGCGGGGGACGCATTGAGCATGGCCTGACGAGGTGGTTGGATGGTCGATCTGGATCTGCAGTACGTGTTGGCATTACCGCACTTCCTGATTGCGCCGCTTTGCGTTTAATCGACAAGGGGGCTGTGGGTTGGTTGCTTTCTGATACTCATGTTTCCAGAGCCTCACTTGCAACTTCGGCGCAAACGGTGCAGACGCATCCGACGCATGCCATCAATCGCCGCCCTGCTGTTTCAGCCAGTCCGGTCAGCAGATGCACCACGCATGAGTGGCTGAGCGAGTCAGGTCAATGGTTGGTTCACTGCACGCGGGCAAGTCAAGGAAAGTGGCCAGATGAGACACTCGCCCAATATCGTGATGAGATCTTGATGAGTGATCGAGCTGTGGCAAACCGCACCGCTCTGGATTCTCTTGGCAGGATCATTCGAATGAGGCAGCTGGTGGCATCAGCGATTGTCAGTTCCCGGCGATACCCGGTGGTCTGCTGGTCGGCTGTTCCTCTGCTGGATTTATTGCGGCAGCGTTGTTTTCGTGCCCATGTTCAGCGTTGGGATTATGAGCCCTATGGAGTGGCGGTCCGAGTGGAAGCGATCCACAGGTTGGGTGGGCGACCTGTGATTTATGGGGAATCTGGGGAGAGGGAGAAGTTGCCTGAGAGCGAAAAATATCGGTATCAGGCAGTCGGTAAATCCATTGATTGGAGGAAAGAAAAAGAATGGCGGCATGCCCAGAGTCTGTCGCTGGTTGCGCTCAATCCCACTGATGTAAGGGTTTTTGCCGTTGATTCTTGCCTGACCCGCTCACGTTTGAGCGATCTGCCGTGGAAACTGACGCTATTGCAGCGAGAAACGAGCTCGTTGTCGAAGAAGCTTGGCAAGGGAGGCCTGTCAGAAATCTGGAAAGCGGTATAATTCAAGTGTGGCATCTTTTCCAAGCAACGGGTTGTCCATTGTCGTACCAGGCAGGTCCGTCGAAGATCAGGACGGACTCCAATGAGATGCCTTTCGCTGCGTTTGAATGCCGTGAGTGTTGGGAAGCCGTGAGTGTTGGGAAGCCGTGAGTGTTGGGAAGCCGTGAGTGTTGGGAAGCCGTGGATCGAGAACCTACCGAGAGCACAAAGAAGTTGAGTACTGGAAAAGTGAGCATTGATAATACTGACAAATCGAGCACCGATAATCTGGTCACTCTTCGTGCAAGCCCAGCTGAGATCCATGAGTTGGCAAATTACAAAACGGTGGAAGCGGAGGAGCTGCGACAGCGGATTGCTGTGGTGCGCCAGCAGCTAGGCGACTCTCTGTTGATCCTTGGGCATCACTATCAGCAGGATGAAGTCATTGAGCATTCCGATTTGCGAGGTGACAGCTACAAGTTGAGTCAGATGGCGGCGGAGAGTGAGTCATGCCAGACGATTGTGTTTTGTGGTGTCCATTTCATGGCAGAGACGGCGGATATTCTTGCCAATCATCCAGAGAAGGTACGGCAGCGTGATGGCCGACGCGTGAAGGTGGTATTGCCGGACATGGCGGCGGGTTGCAGCATGGCCGACATGGCCGGGATCGCTCAGGTTGAAGCAGCATGGGAAGATATGTCCGAGGTGATTGACACTGAGCAGGTGATTCCTGTCACCTACATCAACAGCGCTGCAAGCTTGAAGGCATTTTGTGGGCGTCATGGTGGGATTGTCTGCACCAGTAGCAATGCCAAAGCGGTGATCCAATGGGCTTTTGAGCGCGGTCAGCGAGTCTTTTTCTTCCCAGACCAGCACCTCGGTCGTAACACGGCTCTGGAAATGGGAATCGAAGAGGCAGAGATGCCCGTCTGGGATCCCTACGCGCTTGATTTGGGAGGCAATACAGAAGCAGAGATCGAGAAGAGTCGGGTCATCTTGTGGAAGGGGCACTGCAGTGTGCATCAAATGTTCCGCCCCGAGCATGTGGAGGGTTTTCGCAAGCAGCATCCGGGGATCAAAATCCTCGTGCATCCGGAGTGTCCGCGATCGGTAAATGATTTGGCTGACGTGTCGGGAAGCACTGGAAAAATTATCGACACGGTCCAAAGCAGTCCTCCAGGCACAAAGTGGGCCATTGGCACCGAATTGCATCTTGTCAATCGACTCAAGGCTGAGCATCCGGAGCAGGAAATTCATTTCTTGAGTCCGGTGGTCTGCATGTGTGCCACCATGTACCGAATCGATCTGCCACATCTTTGCTGGACGCTCGAAAACCTGCGTGATGGTGCGATCGTGAATCAGATCAATGTGGATGAAGAGACCAGCAAGTGGAGTCTGATTGCTTTGGAGCGCATGTTGGCGGTGCACTAGCCAGCGCGGTCAGTGCTCGCATGGAGGCAGCCGTTGGATTGGCGCGGAGTCTAGGAAAGTTTGCTTTGTTCTGCGCTGATCATGCTCGTCAGAATTTCCTGAAGGGAGATTGTGATATCCCAGTCGGGATAGTGTCTTCGCAGCTTTGATAGGTCGCTGATGTAACAGATATGATCACCCTTGCGAGCCTGCTCGGACAACGTGTAATCCAGTTCGTACCCACCAATCTCCTGAATCATGGCGATGCATTCCAGGACGCTGGCCGCATTCTCTCGCCCGCCACCGATGTTGTAGACTTCGCCACAGCGTGGTGCGTTGGCAAACGCGGCAAACGCTTTGACGACATCACTGCATTCAATCTGGTCGCGGACCTGTTTTCCCTGGTAGCCAAAAATGGTGTACGGTTTACGGTGTACTGCCACGTGCACCAGATAACTCAAAAAGCCGTGGAGTTCGACACCGCTATGGTTTGCACCGGTAAGACAGCCACCGCGGAAAATTCCAGTCTTGAGTCCAAAATAACGACCGTATTCCTGAGCCAAAAGATCCGCCGCGGCTTTGGACGCACCGAACAGTGAGTGCATGGTCTGGTCAATGCGACAGTTTTCCGAGATCCCGTCGTAGTCTGCCTGGTTTGCATAGTCCCAGCGCGTCGCAAGTTCCTGTAACGGGAGTTCATTGGGAGTGTCGCCGTAGACCTTGTTGGTACTCATGTGACAGAAAACGGCTTCTGGAGCAAATTGGCGAGTCGCTTCGAGCAGGTTGAGTGTGCCGTTGGCGTTCACTTCGAAATCCAGGAATGGGATTGCCGCAGCACGATCATGGCTGGGTTGCGCGGCGCAATGAATGATCAGATCAGGACGCTCGTTTTTGAAGAGTTCAAAGATGGCGTTGCGATCGCGGATATCGATTGATGCAGTACGAAAGTTCTGTGTATCCGATTCCAGTTGCTTGCGATTCCACTGGGTGCTGCCGGAGGGGCCAAAAAAAGTGGAACGCATATCGTTGTCGATCCCAATGACTTGATTACCGGGAGCATCCCAGTGGCGCACTGCGGCAGAGCCAATCAAGCCGCTCGATCCGGTCACAACAACAATCACAGTCAACTCGATTCATGGGGGTGCGGTCGGATCCGGTGATCAGCCTTCGGTCATTGGGAGGTTGCCGGATCCATTTGGTATTCGCTTGGGCCTGATCCTGGCATTCTGCAACCAGGTTTTTCGCAGTCAGGCTATTCGCAGTCAGGCTGTTCGCAGTGTTTACCGGCGTGTCACTTGTGTGGGGCACGCGTTGCTGCTCGTTCCAGCGTTGGAAATAGTCTAGCGTCGACTCGGCTGGTTTGGAAAAGCTGGCCTGAAAAATAAGGCTACGATTACTGTTGAATCACCGTTGAGCTTCTGGGGATTGAGGATTCACTGCGTGGACCGATCTCTCGGCGCGGATTTGGCGTTTTGGAATCAAGCATTTGGGAGTCTGGTCGAGCCCATCCAAAGGTGTCGCGGCAGAAATGCCAGCAAGTACGTCTGTTGGGGGGAACGTGTTATTCCGTGGCTAAGTCACGTTGTTTGCAGAAGACAGCAGGGGATGGTTCAGTCGTTTTTGTGGTGTTTTCCGAGTTTGATGGTGAGTTCTCTTGGAAGCGTGGGAATCATCTTGGTTTGTCGAACGGTGCAGTGTGGCGGAGTATCCAGGCATCTCATCTGAGGCGGGTACGCGGCAGTTTGGAGGGGCGTGATGTTCATTTCGTTACGTTGCTGACGTTGTAAACGAGCGCGGTCTTTGTAGCTGTTCCCGCAGTGTGCAAGCGATG
>PKCN01000135.1 GCA_002862205.1 Planctomycetaceae bacterium
GTCAGCAGCACGCCGTGAGTGTCTCAGGCAACAGGTGCGGACCTCTCGACCGCTGCAGAATGGTCGAGGGTAAGTGATGCCACCCCTACGATGACATGCACAGAATCGGATCGTTCGCCGACGAAAGTCTGCCAGAGAGAGCATCGCCACCGTGAACCGGTTCGGCATCTCCTGCAGCGGGTGTAAGCCTGCTCCGCTTGGGATTCTGGTAGGAGGGTGATTCCGCACACCGGTTCCAATGCATCTCTTTTTCCAGCATCAGCGACAGCAACAGCATCAGCATCAGCATCAGCAACAAGAAACCGACCGCGAGCGGAGTCGAAAACGCTCATCGGACAGTCAGCACCCAATCGATCGGTTACGACCAAAGATCGGTTACGATCCAACCGTTCACGAGATTGCGTTTCGATAACAAACTGCAATCTGACCGCAGGATCCTATCCACCGTCAATCAACCGCAACTTCGTGGATCGGGCGGGCAAGCGTTCTGGTTCTAACACCGCATCAGGTCGTGGGTGCAATATTTTCGAAATCGTTGTTCCTGCCTTACTCCGTTTGCCCGTCGCAGCAAACCATTTTGTGTCTGCACCAGAAACCAGTCGATTTCCTTGGTACATCTGTTCGTATGATGGGAAAAATCTTCCTTGAGAAGCGATACTTTTGGTTTAACATGAGTGTCCGCCAGCGACGCCAGTATTTCACCCCGATGTACCGGTCTTCTCAACAATTCGCTGGTGGCAGCGTCAGCACACGAAAAACTCACAGCAAAATACCATGCAAACGCAGACAAGCACCTCCATTGACCAGGATTCTTCGAAGTGCTCAACCACTGCAATCATACTCTCTTACAACTCGGCGAAAACAATTTCAAAATGTTTGAGCACGCTGGTTGATAACTCGCCGGCCAACCCCGGCCCGGAACGCATCATTGTCATTGACAATGGTTCCAGTGACGATTCCTGCGAATTGATTCAATCGTTCGTCGAAGCCCACACTCACATCCAACTGATTTCGCTCGACACGAATCACGGCACGACTTACTCACGCAACAGAGGGCTCGATCTGGTAGACACGGAAACAGTTCTGATTCTGGATTCCGATGCCTATCTTCCGTCCACCGCCTTGACAACAATGCGAGAGGAATTGGCAGCATCCGAGGATGTGGGAATTGTTGCTCCCCGCCTGGAATATCCCGATGGCCGGTATCAACTGTCGACCGATCAATTCCCAACTGCCATTCAAAAGCTGAAACGTTATTTCTTTCTACGAGCCATGGAAAATAGCAGCGGGGCACCAAGATCAACCGTTGATTATGCGATCTCAGCGGTCTGGCTCCTGCGCACCAAAACAATGCGTGCTGTGGGCAACTTTGATGAGAAGATCTTCTATTCGCCCGAAGATGTAGATTACTGCATGCGAGTATGGAAAGCCGGCTACCAGATCGTTTATACACCTTCGGCCGTCGTGGTACACGATGCCCAGGAACTCTCACGTTCCCGCATCCCCAACAAGTTTACTTTTTCGCATGGTCTGGGGCTGCTTTACTACTTCAAGAAACATCAATACTGGTTCAGCTCAGCTCGACTTCGCAAACAATATTCCATCCCAGCGCACCATTAGAAGATGCAGAAATGCGATCCGGGAAGTAAACGAACGCAAGTTCTTGAGTAATCGCCACCGGAGCCATCAAGGATGGCTTGAGACACAAACTCGTCGTTGCTTCAAGAGGGACCGCGGCAGTCGGCAGATCCATCAGATCCCAGCTTACAAAAAACAGTTTGCCCCATCGCACTGCTTGCCCAGTGGATTGCCTTGCCAACGCTCTGAATAGATCCTGCCAGCTCTGAACAGATCCTGCCAGCTCTGAACAGATCCTGACAGCTCTGAACAGATCCGGCTAGCTCTGAACAGATCCTGCCAGCCGGGGCAGCTGTTTAGCGACAGGTTCAAAAAAGTTGGTACCTGCTGGGCTCGTCAGCGGTTTCTGCTAACGAACACCTTGAGAGAATGATGCGGCATTGGCAGCATCGATTCCAACATCGGCATCGGTCCATTCAATTCGGGGAAGATATCCAGAGGAGCCTCCGCTGCGGAATCCAGAAACAGGTTCCACCGGGACTGTTTGGCGAAGGCAGGCATAAGGAAATCGCGTCCCTGTCCGGTGCTGTTGAACATCATCACGATGTCGCGTCCGAGGCCCTTGGGATCATCGGCTTGCGAGGGCGCAGCGATGTATGCCACCATGGCCAACGTAGGCTGTTCCCAATCAAGGGCCTGTCCATCGGGCGCAAACCACGAGACATCGGGAATTGCCCTTTCATCGACAGGTTGTCCGGTGAGATACGTTTTCCTGCGAACACTGGGCTGTTCACGGCGAAAGCGAATCAATGCTTGGACGAATCGCAGCATTTCGCTATTTTGCTCGACGAGATTCCAATCAAACCAGCTGGTGTCATTATCCTGACAGTAGGCGTTATTATTACCACCCTGGGTCCGGCAAACTTCATCACCGCTGACCAGCATTGGCACGCCCTGGCTTAGCAACAGCGTCGCCATCATGTTTTTGATTTGACGATTTCGGATCAGATTGACAGATTCAATTTCGGTCGGCCCCTCGGCCCCGTAGTTGTCACTGATGTTGTGATTATCACCATCGCAATTACTTTCGTGGTTGGCATCGTTGTGCTTGTTCTGATACGAGACGAGATCGTTCATGGTGAAGCCATCATGACTTGTAACGAAATTGATACTGCAGAACGGTGGTCTTCCGTCATGCTCGTACAAGTCACTGCTCCCCGCGAGGCGGGTCGCCAAAGCACCGAGTGTCCCTTGATCACCTCGCCAAAATTCCCGCACATCATCACGATAGCGGCCATTCCACTCTGCCCAGCGATGATTTCCGAAGGAGCCTACCTGATAGGCTCCCGCAGCATCCCATGCTTCTGCGATGATTTTGGTGTCGGCCAGCAGAGGATCTTCAGAGATCAATTCGACCATCGGGGGATTAGGAATCAAATCACCGTTGCGATCCCGACTTAAAATACTTGCCAAATCAAATCGAAAGCCGTCGACATGGTAATTATGGACCCAGTGCCTCAGGCAATGAAAGATCATCTCACGCACGACGGGATGATTGCCGTTGAGGGTATTGCCGCACCCGCTGTAATTACAGTAATGCTGCCCTTGGCTAAGCATGTAATAGACTTGATTTTCGAGCCCTTTGAACGACAGGGTGGGACCTTTCTCGTTGCCTTCACAGGTATGGTTGAAGACAACGTCAAGAATGACTTCGATTCCAGCCGCATGCAGAGCTTTCACCATCTGCTTGAATTCGCGTACTTGCGCCCCTGGTGTCGGATCGTGCGCGTAGCCACGATGGGGTGAAAAGAAAGCCATTGGGTCATAGCCCCAATAGTTGCCTCTCTCCATCTGATTGCCGTGCATGTCTTTGATGGGAAATTCATTGGTGGGCATCAATTCAACGGCAGTAATCCCAAGCGATTTCAGATACGGAATTTTCTCGATCACACCGAGATAACTTCCGCCCGCTTTTACCTTTGCCGTTTGACTGTTGGTGAAACCTTTGACGTGCATCTCGTAAATGACCGATTCACTTATGTCATGCCGCACATGCCGATCACCATCCCAATCAAAATCATCATCGATAATCACACACTTGGGAGGACGCACCACTCCATCGGTACCGGACTGAAATTCGCCGGCGAGGGCTTGTGCGTAGGGGTCAATCAATCTCGCCGCGGGGTCATAACGCTGCCCATGCTCAGGATCCCAAGGACCACTTGCCTGAAAATGGTACAGCTGACCATGAGCAAGTGAAGGGACATTCAAACTCCAAACATCTCCCCATCGATCGGTATCCCGGTCAAAACTGATGATCTCTGACGGTTCGGTGTCATTCACTTCGTTATACAGCAGCAGACGCATGGCGGTGGCGGAGCGACTGAATACAGAAAACTGGGCCCCCGTGTTATTGATACTGGCGCCAAAAGGGGGCTGGTATGTGAACTGCAAACTTGGGCAAGGTTGGCGCATTAACATGTGGCAGATTTCTCCTCAGAAGCCCGTTGGACGATCGCATCGCATGGGTTGATCGAACTATCTTTCGACTCACCGCTGGCAATTCCTTCCGCCAGTCGCTCTGCGTTGAGTCCATCCCAATCACCCCGACTGCCGTACCTCAACCGTAGCACGATGCCCCAAGGATGCCTGAGGAACATCGAATCGGTTGATGAAATCCCGGTAGCTGGCTGCTTGCCACGATGATTGGCGATTTCGTAACGGAGAAACCCGCCTTTGGGGTGAGTCAAAGCCTGCGGTCTGTAGCGACCATCACGCTCCCGCCCTGAACCCTGCTTTGACACACCCTTGAGCCTCCGTTGACGCTGTATGGTCATCGGCCGAACACTCAAACCGATTCAGTCCCTTTCCTAACGGTTGGCAAGCGCCCGCTAACACACGCGCAGAGCGTTCTGGATGCCCTTTCTCGATGCAGTTCGCTCACCCCGCCCTGATCATTCCGCTTGAGATCGAAATGGTTCCACCCAACCGGCCCATTCGACGGGGTAGCCACCGGCAGTATTTTTATCCCGTTATGGCAAAACAGACTGTGTTTTCAGAACCCGGACCGCGTTTCAAGAGGTCCAGCTGCCTATTCTCCTGCCAGCCAACGAATGTAAACCTGGGGAATGAGCCCGCTCGCCAACCAGATTCGAGCCATGAAACCACATCACCTCCATTCCCACCTCCATTCCCACCTCCATTCCCACCTCCATTCCCACCTCCATTCCCGTTTCCTGTTCGTTTTCGCGCTGAACCTGCCATTTGGCTCCACTTCACGATCCATTGTTACTTCACGATCCATTGTTCCCGTGCAGATCAATGCGATCCGCACGTGGACCGTGGCTTTCCCCACCAGCTCGCTGGTTCGAGAATCCGGGGCTATCGTGCCGGGCAGCTTTCAAGCAGAAGATGGATTTCATTAAGGGGCTGGGTTTCCAAGGTCTAGCCCTCTAAAATCCTGATTCACGTGTTGATTCGAGCTCTGCTGTTCGAACTCACTTGATTCGATCATGCTATGTCACCGTGAGGCAACTTTTCACTTGCCTCGACAGCACCCATTTCATCCAAACGCTTGCACCCCGGCAAAGATGGCAGCAACTTACAAAGACGCCGGCGTTGACTTGGACGTTTACGCCGAATCGATGAGTCGCCTGCCGCGACTGATGCACCGCACCTTCAGTCCGCGGGTGATTCCCAGTGATGGCGGTTTCGCGGGGCTGTTTAGCCTCGATTTTGCCGGCAAGCTTTTCGCCCGCAATTACAGCGACCCAGTTCTGGTCAGCGGCACCGACGGTGTTGGCACCAAGCTGAAGATCGCACAGATCACTGGTCGGCACAGTACCGTCGGGATCGACTTGGTCGCCATGTGCGTCAATGATCTGCTTTGCACGGGTGCCGAGCCTTTATTTTTCCTCGACTACGTCGCGATGGGGAAAGACGATCCGGCTCGACTGGAGCACATTGTCGAGGGGATCAGTGATGGCTGTGTCCTTGGCGACATGGCCCTGCTAGGTGGCGAAACTGCCATCATGCCGGATATGTATGCAGACGAAGACTACGACCTGGCTGGTTTCGCCGTGGGCGTGGTGGAGAAAAAACGATTGATCAATGGCAAGCAGATCAACGAGGGAGACATTGTGCTAGGTATGGCAGCGAGTGGTCTGCATAGCAACGGTTTTTCGCTGGTACGAAAAGTGATCAATGATGCAAACTTGAGCTGGGACGATTGCCCCGGAGAGTTAGCCGGCAAGTCACTCGCCGACGCATGCCTTGAGCCGACTCGCATTTACACCAAAGCTTTGCGGGCAGTTCAATCCCACTATCAGGTTAAACAGGTGATTCACGGATTGGCTCACATCACAGGGGGCGGTTTTGAAGAAAATCTGGACCGCATTCTCCCTTCCGCTGTCGACGCCATCATTGAACCAAACTCATGGCACAAGCCAGCGATTTTTGAGTGGCTACAGTCTACCGGTAACATCGCCGACAGTGAAATGCGGCGTGTTTTCAACATGGGTATTGGCATGGCACTGGTCGTCAGTGAATTTTACGCACCCAGCATTGCTGCCCAAATCAACGACCTCGGTATCCCCTGTGTGCCGGTTGGCAAGATTGTCAGTGGCACCGGAAAAGTTCAATACGCCGACACGCGTGTTTGAAACGCCAACGGTTGGCCACACCCCGACGGCCCCTGCCGGACCGCATTCACTTCACTCGGCTGGAGTGGTCAGTTGACTGAATTTTGGAGCCAGCGGGTTGCCGGCAAACATCGGCAAAGAACAGATCAGTTAAAATTTATCGCGTAGCAAACGTGCTTATCCTTGCCCCACCCCCTGAACCCTTCTGGTTGCCAGCCAGCAGGTCATTGTCACCACACTCCATTGCGATTCAAACCGTTCACTATTGCCCGGTCGCATCCGGGATTCAGGATTTAGCTATGAACTGCAGTTACCACGACGCTTCGAAGATGATTGACCACGCGTTGTTGATGCCAACGCTCACCAGCGAAGAGTTGGAGACCGGATGCCGCATGGCTGCTGCCTACGAAGTGGCGAGCGTTTGCATCATGCCCTATTACGTGGATCGATGCGCGGAGTTGTTGCAGGACTCTGGGGTGCTGCCCAGCACTGTGATTGGTTTTCCGCATGGCGGACAAACCACCAGCACCAAAGTTGCCGAATCAGAGCGAGCGATCGCTGACGGTGCAATCGAGCTCGACATGGTGATCAACATTTCAGCTGCCCTGAGTGGCCGCTGGCAATACGTCGCCGATGAAATCAAGGCGATTGTTTCGTTGGCTCATGATCATCAACGCCAAGTCAAAGTGATATTCGAAAACTGCTATTTGACGGACGGGCAGAAGCAGCGATTGTGCGAAATTTGCTGTGAGCTTGGTGCAGACTGGATCAAGACGTCCACCGGATTTGGAACCACAGGGGCGACCATGCCAGACCTCGAACTGATGCTGTCACACCGCAAACTGCCGACGCAGGTCAAAGCAGCCGGTGGAGTCCGTGACCTGGAAACGCTCTTGAAAGTTCGTGAGATGGGCGTCTCGCGAGTCGGAGCCAGCGCCACAGCAGCCATCCTCGATCCTGCCCGCCAACAACTGAAGCTCGAGCCGGTAAAATATCAGACCAACACCAGCGAGACGGGTTATTAGTTCCGGGTGCCAGTTCCGGGTGCCAGTTCCGGATGCCAGTTCCGGATGCCAGTTCCGGGTGCCATCGAAAGACTTGAAGGGATTGTTTGCGGCGTTGGCTGGCATTGGCCTGATTTCGCTCGAGAAGGCAATTTTCACATTCTCTTCTCTTGGGTGAGGATCACCCACGCCAACGCCTGAGCTCGCTCAACGGCACGGGGAAATCGTGTTAAACTGTCTTGCCGGAACGATGTAAGTCTTGCGTTGACCGCACGGGTAAGAACGGTCAGCCATCCGACTCCCTCTGTGCCTCAGGAACCTCCATGCCCACCCGCCTCACTTTCGCTGTGTTCTTTGCCGTTTCGATCCAACTGGGCCTGCCCGCAGCGGATTCATGGCCTCAGTTTCGCGGCCCCGGCGGCAACGGAATTGCAAATAACGAGGCGATCCCTATTCAATTCGGTGAATCCCAGGGTGTTACCTGGAAGACAGACCTGCCGGGCCTGGCTTGGTCCTCTCCTGTCATCGCAGACGGAACCATCTGGGTGACCACTGCTATTGAACGAGTACCAACGGAAGAAGAAAAGCTGGAACTACTCAAGAAGAATGGAATCGAAGAGCGTAAGTTCAAACAACTTTCCATCGCCAAATCGATTGAACTGAAACTGATTGCCATCAGTCTGGAAAGAGGAAGTATTCAGAACACGATTGATCTGATCCGGATTGATTCACCAGATCCAATCCACTCTTTGAACAGTTACGCATCACCTACTCCAGTCATCGACAACAAAAACATTTATTGTCATTTCGGCACCTACGGAACTTTTTGCATTGATCGTCAAAGCGGGAAACTGATTTGGAAACGCAAACTTCCTCTGGTGCATTCGGTTGGACCGGGTAGTTCGCCTTTTCTGCTCAATGACATGTTGGTGCTCATTCAGGACGGAGTCGAGCGGCAGTATGTGACCGCTCTGGACAAGTCGACTGGCGAAACGCGTTGGGAAGTGGATCGACCAGAGATGGATGCTCCCACGGGTGACCAGAAAAAAGCTTACAGCACTCCGATCGCCGTCACTGACAAGTCCGGTCGCGAGCAACTGATTTGCATGGCATCACAATGGATGGTTTCCTACGCACCGGACACGGGAACAGAACTTTGGAAGGTCTATCACGGCAAAGGTTTTTCCGTTGTACCGCGTCCCGTGTTTGCGGACGGGATCGTCTATTTTTCAACGGGCTTTGGGAAGCCCGAATTATGGGCCGTCAGGGTTGATGGCTCCGGCGACGTCACCGACACGCACGTTGAATGGACCGTCAAGCAGGGCATCCCGGCAAAGCCTTCACCACTGATTCATGACGGGTTGATTTATGTAATTTCGGACAACGGGGTTGCCAGTTGCATGGATGCCAAGACGGGTGAGCAGGCTTGGAAAAAAAGAATCGGTGGCGCGTACTCAGCATCGCCCATTCTGGCAGGGAACAACCTGTACTTCGGTTCGCACGAAGGAAAGGTCACGGTCATTAGCCCTGGTCGCGATGCTGAAGTGGTTGCAGAAAACCAACTCGATGGAAAAATCATGGCATCGCCTGCGATCGTGAAGGATTCGATGATCTTGCGTACCGACAAGGCGATTTATCGCATCGACTGAATCTCAAAGCATTTCTGACAGCACAAGACCACTCGCAACAAAATGCGGTCGAAATCAAAAAGCTTCTCGAAGCAAAACACCAGTGGCGTCGCGGGTGAGCGGGGAGCCTGCGGTAGAGAAACCAGGTCAGACGCAGTCGAAACGTCCTGACGCCTGAGAACGTCCTGACGCCTGAGAAATGAGTGTTCCAAACGTCGCGTCCCATCAGATCACCGCCAGCCGGTCTAGCGCACAACGCGGTGTGTCGGCGTCGGGCGTCCTGGTCGCAGGGCATGAGCGGTCACCGTGCTGATTTCAAGCTTCAACTGGGCACCCACCGACGCGACCGCCAGTCTGCAGCTCTTCTCCAATTCATCTGGGTCCATTGCAACGCGGGCGTTGACGATCACTTGCACACTGCCTGACACATCACGTCCAGCGGCCAACCCGATATCTATACCAGCGTCATTGGCGACAACATTGGCAACGGACTGCGTTTCCCCTCCCAAAGCGGAGACTTTGAGATGGGCAATTTGCCCATCCCCGACCTCAATGACCTGTTTGGCGATAGCTCCGACAAGTGTCTGGGTCAATCCATCCAGATCGATGGGTTGCTCACCGGGTGCGATGGCGGCAGTAAGATTCACCCAACCTAATTCCGCCTCGCCTTCAGCGTAGGTGTCATAGTCGATGTCGAGCAAACGTCGCGATGGAGAAGCCGGACTTTCGATCCGATCGATCACTTCGTCGACTCCTTCTCCCGACTTGGGACTGACTGCTATGACAGGCACATTCTCAGCGATCATCTGCAGACGTTCACGTAAGCCAGTGACCTCATCTTCACTTAACTGATCGAGACGTCCGATCATCAGATAGTCAGCCTCCTCGAGTTGCTTCCTGAAAATGTATTCCGCTTGAGGAGAAAAACCGCTTGTGCCTTTTCCTGCTTTGTCTGCAAGGATGCGTTTGCCATGCGACGGTTTCAGCAGCACTCCGAACGGCGCTAGTTCAAATCTTTCTCCGAGGAGCTGTTGCAACGGAAGGATCACTGTCGCGACCAGATCCGTGCAGCTACCAACCGGCTCAGCCAAGACAACATCGGGAATTTCTTCAGCCGAGAAACCTTCAGCCGCAGCCACCAGTTCGTCAAAGCTGCAACAGAAACAGGCACCGGAGACCTCGCCTACGTCAAAACCCTGTGAACGCAGATTTTGCGTATCGACCAGATTATCAGTCTGATCATTCGTGATGATCCCGACTCGCTTGCCCTGAGCTGAATACCGACGTGCCAACTCACCCACCAACGTGGTCTTGCCGGCTCCGAGGAAACCGCCGACCAACACAAATTTGATTTTATTTCTCGTCATCAACGATTTACCAAATGAAGTCCACATTTCTACGGAACAGCGATCAGACCGTCAGAAGGTATAACCAGCCGCGATGTCACA
>PKCN01000136.1 GCA_002862205.1 Planctomycetaceae bacterium
TCGAAGGCAAAATTCTGAAGAGATTTCTTTTGCCGCGGCCTCGAGTGTCCCACTACAGTAAGGCAGGCAGGCAAGTCCCGACGATAGAGTCGCAACGCTTCAATGGCGACCCCGACGCCCTGCCAAGTCGACATGGTGCCAGCGTACAGTATCTGCAGTTCGCGATTCTTGATGATCTGTTCTGACGGTGTTTCTGGGAGCGTCTGCGGATCATGGGCAGCAAGCCGTGGTGATTGGTAACCAAAGGTTTCTAAATCAACGCCATTGGGGATGATCTGGATGCGCGACTCCGGTACTCCACGACGAACCAGATGTTCCGCGTTCACCTGGCTGACGGTGAGGACAAGGTCAGCTGCATCCAGACAGGTCTGTTCCTGAAACAGAAGTTTACGCTCCAGTTCCTGATCATAGGCGACATCTGGGTAGTGGTATTTCAGCTCAACTGAGGGAAGGCCATTGACTTCATAAACGATCTTGTTGCACAACTTGTATTTATTTCGGGCCAAAGGATAGCCTTCAAAAATGGATCGAAAGTGAACGATAGGCAATTTGTCGTTTTGAATTTGAAGTTCATGTTTCCACCAATGGCGTATCTGGGCACGGTAGGACAGGACGCGTTCAAACAGATGTTCACCCAGCGCGGGTAGCGGATAATGTTTGACTCCTGGTGCCTCCCACAGAGAGTTTTGCGACATGCTCTCCCACTTCCGAATTGGCTGGGCAGGCTCAGGAAGTTCCGGTAAGTGAAGTTGAGTGCGGGAATGCTGCTCTGAGGGGATCGTGAGCAAGCTGACGTTGCCAAAATGTTCACCCAAGGCAGTTGCAAAAGCACTGATATGCGTGGCAGCTCCCTTGGCTGAAGGAAACCGATCAAAGGAGAGGTAGACGATCGGCCTGTTCATCGCTCGATTTTCCTGAATGGTTTTATCATGACTGCCTTCAGCTGACCAATACAAAGGCAGTTTGTCCAGTTTCTGACAGCTTGAATTCGTTGTCTGATCGCCACATTATCGCGCCCCGTCCCGATAGAATGTGAGCCTGTGAACCCGTGGGCAGCCTTCCGTGACCGCTTTGTGGTGACGACTTTTGTACTTCTGCTGGCATGAACCTTGTGCTTCTGCAGGCATGAACCTTGTGCTTCTGCAGGCATAAAGCTGACGTGGCTGGGCGAAGAAATCCTTCGCAGATTGATTGGCGGGTTGAGTGACCTCTACTGCAATAGGAACAGCGATCTTTTGTTTTCAGTGTGGGGTTTTCGGGTGCTTACTTGGTTTGGAGAGAGTTCTACATTGGTCGTGGAACAAGCGACTCTCGAGACATGATGGGAATGACTCGCAGCATGAAGGTTAGACGGCATGGCTACACAGGCAGGTTGGAAGCAGGAGTTGCGGAAGCGTGTCACAGCTGCACTTGGTGACCGGAACCACCCGTTTCAATTCACTGGATTCATTGAAGAATTTGGGATTGAGCGTGATACCGCTGACGCAGTCGCCGAAGCACTTTACTCCAGAACCTACGTGCAATGTCTAGCGGATCGGGTCATTTCGAGCCATGAAAGCAGACGACTCCGGCGGCTTGCTGGACTGCTTGAGATTTCCGGCAAACGTGAGGCTGAATTAGCAAGTCTGGCGGCTAAGGATGCTTATCGGGCTCAACATGCCACGGCGATGTTGGATGGGACAATCAGTGACGTTGAACGTGCTCAGCTCCAGCAGCTGCTGGGTGCCATCGCAGACCAGGCAGGGGGTGATGACGTACCGCCAGAACGTGACGCTGCTGAGGAAAAAACAGCGAAACAGAAGCCGGCTGGGGGAAACAGCAGCAGGGATTCAAAGGTGAGCCGTGGTGAATTGGTGAATCAGGCACTGGCTCTGGGAATCACAGGTGTCAAAAGCAAAAATATGGCGGTACTGCAACGTGAAATAGAAGCAGTCAGTGCAGGGACCCAAGGGATAGTAGGGTTCGACGAGGCAGGCTTTCAAAAAAACTTTGTCTATAAATCCAACGCCTCACCAAAGACGGTGATTGCTCACCTTTCATCTTTGCGTTCCATGGACAAAAAGATTGAAGAAAAGCGAAAACGGTTTGTGCTGATTTCCGCGTTGGGAGGAGCATCGACTGCGCTCGGGGCACTGTTGGTTTTTGTTGCAGCCGGTTCTGGCTCAATCGGTTGGCTGATGGCATGCGGGGTGCTGCTGGCTGCAGGGGTGCTACTACTTATCTGGGGAATCAGCTCTCTCAGTGGGGACGCGATGCGAGATGTGCCCGATCGACGTTACGAGGCAGCATTGGGCATTCTGAAATTGCTCAGTAAGGACTTGGCCCGTGATTCACTGGTTAATATTCAATTGGACTGTCGGCCGCACAACCATAAATCAAAGAAAGTCCGAATTGGCAAGGTTGGTTACTGGGATGTCAAGTTTCACGTTGATCATTGGTTGGTGCTTCGAGGGGGTTTTGCTGATGGAACAAAGTTTTCAATCATGTTGATCGAAAAGCAACAGGATCGTTCACGCAAGAAGCGGAGTGCCAGTGGAAAAATCAAACACAAGAGCAAGACAAAGACTGCCAGTGAGGCGATTTTGCGATTGAAGATCAAGCCACAAAAGAATCCCGATCTGCGCGATGGTTGGCAGGGCAGAGCAACGTCAAGCACTGCTGCCGTGCGACTGCCGAAATGGACTCTACCCAAGTCATTGGATGCTCAAGGTGATCGGGTTACCCTGCGATCAACCACAAAATCAAGCTGGGATGCGGTCAACCCCGGGAACCAAGGTGGTGCAAAAGTGCAACGCGATGGTGTCAAGTGGATGGCGATGATGTTTCTGAGTTTGTACGGGGTCCTCGATGCAGCCAAATCAAATTCAAAGGAGAGCAAGTGATGATGGCAGATTGTTTGACATGCGAACGCAGTGTGCGAAGTGCATTTGGCAGGTGGTGCAGCGGTTTGGTTGCTGTGACTTGTTTGGTGTCATGGGGGTGCAGTCATGATGCGGCCGTCACTGCCACACCAGTAGACAGTCAAAAATCGAACACCACAAACGCTTCGGTTGCAGCACCTGATCTTGGGAAAATAAAATTTAAAACGGGCGAAGGTGAGACCGCGTTCTCTTGGAAGCCACAGGCGGATGGAGCGAAGCTCGTTGATGCAGATGAGAAAGAAATCAGCCGATACAGTCGTGATGGGACAAAGCTGAAAATCAAGGGCCCTGATGAGACTGTGCTTGCCTATGTAGTTGGTGCCGGTGATCAGTACAAAGTCAAATCGGCTGATCAACAAAGTGCACTTTGGGAGCTTCAAAAGCAGGCAGACGGTGATTGGAAGTTGAAAGATGGTAATGAAAGTCTGATTTACATGATCAAATCGCGGCCGTATGGATTTGAAATCGAAGATGGTAATGAAAAAAGTCTGGCGAAAATCAAATTGAAAGATGGCAAGTTGTCTGTTCGCGATCCGGCAGAGAAGACTTTGTACTACACCAAAGATCAGGCTTCGGCGATCGCCATGTCGTGCCTTGGATTTGAGGCAGTCAAGAGTCTGCCGGTCCGATGTGGGTTGATGACAATGTTGTTGCTTGATAACGCAAAGTAGTAAATGTTCCCCAGTCGTCAACGATCTGGTTCAATCTGAGTTGCCAGGAGAAAACAAAGATGCCGAAGTCATGGGATACAGGAATCTGCAACGAAAATTCCGGCTTTCTTTTTAGTCATCAGTGCTTTCAGCCCCCTGATGATGAGTGCATGAAGTGTCAGAAACCTGTTTGCTGTGACCACAGCCATGAGCTGTTGGACAACGAAAAAAACGGGGTGCTATGCACAAGCTGCGTGAAAAAAGACCGCAAGCAATTGTCAAAACGACAAGCCCGTGAGATCAGACACAGTAACGGGAGTTACGATGATGCCTATGACACCTACGATGAACCCTATTTTTGGGGTGGCTACTATTACGGTACGATGCACCACAGTTCGGATTCCTCGGGTTTCGCGCATGATCCGCATGATTTTACTGAGGCAGATGCCGAGAGTCTTCAGGCTACTGACGATGGTGAAGATTTCGAAACTGATATGAGCGAGAGCTGAATGACGCAATCAGCTGCTGTTCCCACTCGTTGGTTGTTGTATGCCATGGGTGGCGGCATGGGGCATGTGACGCGCGCGACAGCCTTGTCTCGTGGTTTATTGCAGATTTCTTCTGCGGGCACTCGAGTTACGCTGCTGACAAATAGTTCATTTGCGGACGAGATGCCAATCGAGAATGAACTGGGGAAGCGGGCCGAAATCATACGGATTGATTCAAAGCTTAGTCGTCATCAGACTGTTGCTGAGGTTCAGCGTGTGTTCACGTCCGAGGCGTTTGATGCCGTGATCGTTGATACTTTTCCACGAGGAATCGCGGGTGAGTTGGCGGAGATTCTGCCCGGGTTGAATTGCCGAAAAGTGCTGGTGCATCGAGATCTCAATCCAAAGTATTGTCAGCAATACCGGTTGGCTGATTTCGTCAAGGTGTATGATCGGCTGATTGTGCCTGGTGAAGCAGCGCCGTTTGAACATCTTCCCAATGCTATCTCGACCAAACCATGGCTGGTGCGTAATGATTCCGAATTGCTGCAGCCTGATCAGGCGCGGTGTCGGCTGGCAGTGAAAGGAAACAGTCTGCCTGTGGTTGTTGTTCTGGGGTGTGGGCGTGCAGATGAAATCGGACAGATGCATGCCTGGGCCATGCAGTTGGCTGATGAATTTGTGGGAACACTTGAAGTGCGTTTTGTTGTGATGAAGAAACTGGATTCGCTGAGCATGCGAAATAAAAAACCGCCTAACTTCAAGGTTGTATCGATCTGGCCTTTTTTTCAGGCCATCCGAGGCGCCAGCATTGTGGTCAGTGGGGGCGGGTATAACTCAGTCAATGAAGCAAGAGCTGCAGGGATTCCGTTTTGTGGCATCCCTCGCAAGCGGCTCTATGATAGGCAACACAAACGAATCTCGTCGAATGATTGTGTAGAGCGATTTGAGGATCTGCGTACGCAAATTGAAAACAATATTTTGAATGTTTCAATGCAATCAAGCGGCGGAGTTGCATTTCGCAATGGGGTTCAAGAGGCAGTCAATGCGATTCAGGTGGTCATGGCCTGACGAAACGCACCATGCACCCGGGGCAAACCGATTTGAAAGCCAGAGATTCAATCTTGTTCGATGCAAATGAGTTCTTTCATTGTTCGGTGGTAGAGCCGCCCATCGCTGTAGCTTGGTGTATTGACTGACCAGGTTTCCCCGAATTTTCCGAGATCGTTGAAGGCGGTCAATGCATTTTCATTGAACTGTTTTGCGGTTCCCTCAATCACCTGAACTTTGCCGCTCATGAAGGTGAAGAAAAGGTATTCGTTGACAGCAATCACGTTGCCATTGAAACACCACCACCATCCGGATCTGCCCGAACGCTTGTCCTCCCCAACGTCGACTCCACGACTGTTGATCGTCATGCCGGGGTAATAGAATTCGCCGTTCTTTACGGTTTCATTGTCCAAGTGAGGCACAGGAAATGGCAATTCAAGGTATTCCACAGATCCCGTCTCAACGTTGATTCGCGTGATGCAATGTCGCGGTCCAATGTGAGTCATCTTTCCACGGCGTTTTCCTTCGAAATAAAAACACTGGAAGAACACATGCGGGTAGATTGAGATGTTGGCATGCCATGCCGGAAACACGCTCATGCGAGGTTCCATGGCATCAAAATTGATATGGTGTCGTGTGGTGAACTTGTCGTTTTCACTGTCATAGCTGGTGTGGCTTACATCGTTTGTCCATGAGATGCGTTTGGCTTCGGTCCCGTCCGCCGTGTTGATGAGGACCAGATCCGTTCTCGTTTCATCGAGCCAATACGCGTATTTCTCATCCCAGCATTGGGTGACCTGTGCTTTTCCATCAGGCAAAGCGTTCCAGTTCCAAATGGCTTTTCCTGCATCGGCCCCGTCAACTCGAGTCAGTGTCAGTCCGGCCGGTGCTTCGGGAGTGTCGTGATGGGCGCCACGTCCGGCAAGGATCGCCCGCCCACCATCGGGTAAACGTCCCAACACGGGCGTGTTGTAATGCGTCAAGCCTTGCGTTTCGGTCCACAGTAGCTTTCCGGTAAGCGAGTCAAATCCGCGCAAAAAGTTCCAGGCGTCGTCCCGTCGCTCAGGATTTTCCGGTTCAAGTGGTTCAACATTCAGGATGGTGTTGCCAATTTTGATGGGTTCATACTGTTTGTTGAACGGGCGTCCGAGCGTAGGTTTCCAGCGTCGTGTCCAGACTTGCTTTCCGTCCACGGTCCAGCATCCCATTTGGCCACTGGCATTCCAGCACCAGACATGTTTGCCGTCAGTGATGGGAGTCGGGCTGCTACTGCTACTGAAACCATAGGCATAGGTGCTCTTGGCCGCTGGGTCACCCGTAATGTCTGTTGTCCACAAGGTCTCCCCTGTGTCCGAATGGATGCAGTACAGTACGATGTCGCTGCCCTTTTTGGGTTTCGTTTCAGCATCAATCGGTTTCATTGTGGTCAGAAACAGGCGATCTCCCCAGACTGCAATTCCACTTTGTCCTGTTTCGGGTAATGACTTTCGCCAGCGAATGTTTGTATCAGTTTCAACACTCCACTCCAGTGGAGGAGAAGTCAGCGCGGTTGCGGTCCAGTCATCATGAGGACCCGCTGCCTGAGGCCATGGTTCGATGGGCGTTTGTGGCATCGCCTGCTGGGGAATGACAACACACAGTAAAGCAAATGTGAATGGCGCAAGCGTTGCATTTTGAATGGCTTTCATTGTGTTCAGTCCATGCAGTGCGTCAGGTATAAATTGATGAGGGCTGTGGTGGGTGGGCGCATGATTCACCAAAATTGGCTTGGCAATGGAGTGACAGGTGGAGGGACATTTTTTGTCCGCTTTGCTGGCTTGTGCTTAATCAGGAAGCACACGACGGGTTTGTTTCGGGTCAATCAACAGCACTGGCAGTACGATGACAATCTGGACGATCCCAGCAAACATCAGGATCTGTGTGGCTGTGTAATCGCTGCTCAAGAGACCTGCCGAGTAGCTTCCGATCGTGGTGGAAAGGTTCAAAAACGCCATGTAGGTTGTGAATTGGGTCGCCGCAATGCGGGGCCACGAGATGGACATGAACAGTGCGAATAGGGAAACTGAAAGCAGTGCCAGCAGTAGTTCCTGTCCCAGCAGCAACACGGTTGCCACCGCTTGGTGATCCAAGGCTCCGGGAATCGCTCCTATCGTTACCCATAATGCACCGAGAGTTATCGAAGCAGCCAGAATCAACCGTTTCGCGCCGAACGTATCGGCGAGAAATCCACCCGCGATTGACCCCCCTAGTCCCAGCATGACTGCCCATCCCCCTGTAACGCTTGTGTATTCTGCCTGCGTCCATCCGCCTTCTTTCATCAGATAATCGAGCAGAACAACGGTGATCGCTCCGGAGCCAATCTTAACCCCCAACGCGATGATCGCACCGAGCAAGGTTGCACGTAGACTGAAGGCTCGAAAAAGGTTTGCAAAAACCGATTTTGATATCTCCGATGATTCTTTTGCAGCCAATGCGTTTGCCGAGGCCTCGGCAGTGGTTTGACTTGACGTCGCATCGGCGACTGAGGCGGGAGGAAGACAAGGTGAGTTTGCCAAATCGAAACTGCCTGCAGGTAAGCTGCTGGCTACCGTCGGTTCTGCAGTGTATTTGCTGCTCTCGTCATGAAGTGGCTCTTGTGCTGAGTGGTGGTCCGGATTTGGCAGCTGATTTGCTTCGGCATCACTTGCCCCTTCGTGCTCACTTGCCCCTTCGTGCTCACTTGGCCGTTCGCGGAAGCAGATCGGCAGCAGCATGATTCCGCCCAGCAAAAAAGCTTGCCCTGCCAGTCCTGCTTGGATGCCGTATTGTGAAACGAGATAGCCCAGCCCAGCCCCTCCAATCGCAGTTCCCAGATAGTTACTCGCATACATCAGACCGTTTGCTCGGCCACGCTCATTTTCGGCTAACAAGTCAACTGCAAGCGCATCGACCGCAACATCCTGCAGTGAAATGAATACGTTGGCCAGCAGGATCAAGCCAGCCAAGGGGCCCGGGACAAGGCTGAAAATGAGTTGCGACCATCCAGAGCCTTCGGGTGGTTGCGTCCAAATCAAATTCGGAAGATCGTTGATAAGCATCATGCTTCCAAGGATCACGATGGCCATGCTCTGAGCCAAGATAATCCATGGTCGCCTCCGGCCCAGCGAAGGAATCGTGAAGCGATCCATCAGCGGGCCCCACAGAAATTTGAACGACCATGGAAGTGTAGCCACGGCAAGGATCGGGCCGAGTTGTTCTGCCGTGATCCCCTGTTCTGGTTCGGCGAGCCAAGAGGCGAAGGTTATGGTAACAAACCCCCAGGGAACGCCTTGAGCGAGATAAAGCCCGCATAGGGTTAGCATTCGCAGGGTTTTGTTCTCAGACAGATACACCGTATTCTCTTCAGGTGGGGCACGTAAACGTTTGTACGCTGGAAGAAGCTCGTTCTTGTCTTGCGGCGTGGGATCAAGCTTGGGTGCTGTTGGAAGAGAAATCCTCATCCAGTGGGAAACTTATATCATCAACCCGCCTCAGCAGAATAGCCGATCTGGAAGCGGCGATGGAGACGACGTCCAGCGAAATGCATCCAAAACACGCCGCTTATCTTTCAACTTCGCCGTGGGCCAAGTCAAGCAATCGTGAAAATATTTTTTCACCTCCTGTGCGCAGCCCACAATGTTCGTATTCACTTGTGTACCAGCCTTTCATGTTCGGTACCCAATCGATTGTTTCTCGCGAGAAATTTGTGTTCACAAACATGTCGTTGTAGTAGACGGCGCATGTCACGGGCACTGTGTTCTTGCTGAGTGCAGACTTGTCGTAAATTTTTGGCCACGCATCATGGGCTGCGAGAATTTCTGCTGCTTCTTTCTGTCCCTTCAGTTCACTGATTTCATCAAACATCCAAGGGAAAATCATCTCGCCGAAGAAGTGGAAATCCTCGTAGTTGTCATAGTGTGGGTACTGGGCCTGCTGAACTTGATGGCACGCCCATGAGGTTGACTCTTCCTGAGCGTAAATCGCTTCGTGCAGCAATGCGAAAATTGGGTTTGTGTCGAAACGGATGCGCATTTGAATCGACTTCAAGAACGAATGATTGACAACTTTCTGGTCACCAGCGGTCACAAATGCTTCTTCGAGCAGGAAATGGATATCCTCAGCGGTATCGGCAAAGCCCAAGCTGATTCCCAGTAGTTGCAGCCTGCGGGGAGTGAGACGATCTCCATTGGGCAAACGCACATCGTGTTGTTGCAAATGTTGGCAGAGCTCTGCCAGTCGCTGCTTGTCCATCGGGAATTTTTCGAAGTACTGTCGATTGCGCTCTTCGACAAGCGGAAACGTGGCCTCGTAGATTTCTCTGGCTGTACGTTCCAGACCGGGAACCCCGCCGAAGATAAAACACTCTTTCAGTCCTTCTGGATGCAAGCTCAGGTAGGTCATCGTGCACCAACCACCATAGCTCTGTCCGATGGTCGACCATGGCGTGTCGGGGCTTAGTTCCTTTCGTAACATCTCAGCGTCGCGAACAATGTTGTCCGCGCGGAAATGTTTCAGATAGTCTGCCTGCGACTGCGGTTCACCTTCGGCGGAAAGGGTTTGGAAATTTACAGGTGTACTGAGTCCATTTCCGCGTGTGTCGTACATCAATACGCGATAATCCTGCAACGCTCGTTTCAGCCAGCCTTCTTTTCGGATGGGGAGTGGACCACGGAATCCGGGGCCACCCTGCAGGAAAAGCAGCCAAGGTTTATGGAGGCTATGCGGGTCAAGGTCGCGAACTTCACGGGCAAATATTTGGATATGCCGTCCTGATGGATTACTGTGATCAAGAGGGACCTCAAACGAGTGATCCACCAGTTCCATCCCGGGGACCTGGTACGATTCCGATGATTCCATTTAACTTTCTACGCTCGTGGTTTTAGGTTGTTTTGGGTCGCGGCCACTTTATTTCATCCATTGGTCTCTTGAGTAAGTGAGAGCCGTTTGGATCGAGGCAAATTCCCCGATTTTGCCCAGCAGTGAAATATCAATATACTGTGGTGGGCCGATTACGAGTTGTGTCCCTCCATCATGCTTTGAGGTTCTTGGATTAATCCCCTTTCATGCAACATCTATCAGCGAAATTCCGTTCACGTCGATTGCTGGGAGGTTCAGTGTCCACGATTTTAATGCGCGTGTCATCGATGCTAATGCTGCTCAGTGGCTCCTGT
>PKCN01000401.1 GCA_002862205.1 Planctomycetaceae bacterium
ATCGAGATGGAAGTCTTGGTTGTTTTCCATTTAATTGTCAATTAACTTTGAGAGATAAACACATGATCTTCGAACCCACGGTTTTGGCGGCGACGATGCCCGACTTGACCGTTTTCCAATTCAATATCGTTGACAACATCTTTTCGATGACCGTTGCAACGATGGGTGCAGCGGCGTTGTTCCTCTTCCTTTCCCGGTCGACTGTGGATCGCGTCTATCAACCCGCATTGCTCGTTTCGGGTATTGTCGTGAGCATCGCGTGTTATCACTATTTCATGATCCGAAGCAGTTGGGACGGTGCCTACGAGCTGTTAGAGGGAAACTATGTGGGGACAGGAGCGGCCTTCAATGACTTCTATCGCTACGCCGACTGGATCCTTACTGTACCGTTGTTGATGGTAGAGCTAGTGGCTGTAATAAGACTTGAAAAATCGAAGGCTCGATCGCTTCTAACACGGCTTGTGATCGCTGCCGGTTTGATGATCGCCTTGGGTTATCCCGGAGAAGTTATCTCGAGTCCGGAGGGTTGGGGCACTCGTGTCATGTGGGGAGCCCTTTCCTCTATCCCCTTCTTCTACATCCTGTATGTCTTGTGGGTTGAGTTGACAGCGTCACTCAGTTCTCAACCACCTGCTGCACGCAAGCTGATCGAGGTTTCCCGCTTGGTATTGCTGGTCACATGGGCAGTGTATCCCATTGCGTACGCACTCGGTGGCACTGAAGCCGCGTTGACCGCGAAGGCGGGCGGTGCGGTCGATCCTTCGGGGATCGTTGCCCTGCAGGTCGGATACGCGCTCGCCGACATGACGGCGAAGGCTGGTTTCGGTGTTTTGATTTACTTCATCGCGAGGGCCAAGAGCACTGGTCAGGATGGAGCTAGCGCAGCTGGTTCCGGCGCGTATGCTGGAGCGTGATCCGGATGTTCGTCACTGCCGCCCTCTTGGCTTCCAGGATGGCATCGTGGCAGAGGGAGACATCACGTTCGTTTCTCCGAAGCCGGCCAGCTTTTCCGAGTCTAGCCGCTTTGTTCGAAAGACGAGTGGGACCATTGATCCTTCAACAATCTCAATCCTTGAGAAAGATGCATGTTGACGGTTATGGCGTCGAGAATCTCACTCTTCGTTTGAGCCGTCCATAAATGATGTTTTGTATTAGGTCGAGCAGAGATCCGCCGTACTCGTCAGTCCAACTACACGCCGTGAAAATGTGATGGGTCTTTTTCCTTTCAACAAGCGACACTCGGCTAGCATCGCGGCTTTGGCCTGGTTGTCGATGGCGGCGTGCTGGTTTGGATTGTCAGCTTCCTCACCGGGTGTGCTAGGATTTGTCGTCGTGGCCATTCTGGTGCTCGGCGTGCCTCATGGTGGTCTGGACCATTGGACGGGTCGTTTGTTGTTAGAGCCGGCCTTGGGACGTCTCTGGGGCATTGCCTTTTTCGCTGGATACTTGGGAATCGGCATTTTGGTCGTTCTCGGCTGGATCCTGATTCCCGCGGTAACTTTGCTTGGTTTTTTTCTTGTTTCCGCGTGGCACTTTGGGCTAGAAGATGAGCGGTCCGTGCTTGATGATCGCGTCGGCGATCAGATTGCGGCGGTAGCGATTGGAGGACTGGTTGTCTGGATTCCTTTTCTGACACAACCCCAACAGATTTTCGGATTACTGGAAACGATTACATCCGGATCAATGCTTTCCGTGCCAGCGGTCATGGATGGTACGAGAGCTATTGCCTGCGTTCTTGTTCCGATAGCTGGTCTCGTCGTAATACGCGATCTGCGTCAGGGTCAGTTGGCGAGAAGTTGGCGAAACGTAACGTTCGCCGGCCTGTTTGCGACCGTTGATCCGATCATTTCTTTCAGCATCTATTTCTGCGGGTGGCATTCTTTACGAGGACTCAGAAGACTTGCCAGCGTCCACGGACAGACTTACACGGAAACTGCGGTGGGCGCTGCTCCGATGACCATCGGAGCAAGCCTTATCTCTTGCGTGGGTTGGTGGTTTTTGAACGGTAGCCAAAATGTGCAAGAGGCAACAATTCGCACATTGTTCATCGCGCTCTCAGCGATTGCGGTACCACATCTGCTTTTGCATGGCCCAGTGACAGGATTGTTTGCGGGCGGAAAACGAAACGGGGTCGGGATGCAAGTTAATAAGGCGGTGACATGATCGCTTCAACTCGACCCGTACATTATGACTGTATCTTGATTGGCGGTGGCCTTCAAAGTGGACTGCTTGCGATGGCCTTGAACAATTTCCATCCTGAATCGAGTGTGTTGGTGATAGAGCGGAGATGTAAGATTGCTGGTAATCACACATGGTCGTTCCATCCGGGAGATGTTCCCGAGACTTGCCGGTCTTGGGTTGAACCACTGGTAGAGGAGCGGTGGGAGGGATACGAAGTTTTGATCGGTTCCTGTCGCAGGCATGTTGCACTCCCCTACGCGACCATTTCCTCGCCGCACTTCGCGTCCATCGTGGAAGGGGTCCTGCGTGGTGATTCAGGCGAACGATTACCGCAACTGGCAACAGGCGAACAAGTTTCAGTAGATTCTATTGCTGGGACTCGAGGGCAGGATCTGGACACCAGTGATTTTCGTACTGAGATAGGGAACGACACAGCTTGGAGAGACTCTGACTCTGATTTGCTGACCAACACGGTAGTCTCGGAAATCGGTGAGGATTACATCGCCACGGTAGACGGCCGGGTTTTTCAATCGAACTTGATCATTGATTGTCGCGGTCCATCGTGCCAGATAGACAACGCGGGTTGCGGTTACCAGAAATTTTTTGGTTTCGAGCTGGAACTGGCCGAGGCTTGGGATCAAAAATATCCAGCGGTGATGGAGAGTGTTGACGATCAGCGGGACGGCTTTAGGTTTCTGTACTCACTGCCTTTCGCTGCCCGTCGGGTGATGATCGAGGACACATGTTTTTCCGACTCGCCCGATCTGGATCGTGACGAATGTTGGCAGGTCGTCGCGGCGTCTCTGCAACGCCGGGGTATCGTCGGGGCAAGGATCGTGAGAGAGGAGTCTGGTGTTCTACCGATGCCATTTCTCTCGGAAGGGATGCCTGCGGCCGGAAAACCTCTGGCTGGTGGATACGCGGGTGGGTGGTTTCACGCGGCGACCGGATACTCGTTTCCGATGGCTGTAGCCTTCGCCCATGCTGTTGCATCTGGTCCCTTGCAGCACGCTGAGCACAGAGTTCGGGAACTAGCCGAACAACACCGTTGGCGTGCTCGGTATGCGCGGTTCTTGAATCGGCTGCTGTTTCGTCTGGTGACTCCCGAACATCGATTCCGTATTTTTCAGCGTTTTTATCGGGTTCTAGATGATGATGCTGTTGCGCGGTTTTACGCCCATCGTTTCCGTATCCTTGATGCGTTCCGGATCGTTGTCGGAATCCCACCAACCCTGATTGGCTTGCGCCCGTTCCGATTTATCCGTTCGTTCTTTTCTGGAGCCCGATAATGAGCATCGCTCCCACGTCCCCCGTTGGGCAATCTGTCGAAGTAGAATCAGCAGGTTCGCATGAGCCGGATGCAGTTTTTTTGGATATGGCTTTGTATGGTCCTGCGGATCGATTTTTGTTGCAAACTGGCAAGCAATTTCGTGCCGCTATGGTTAGAGAGGCTTATCTCGCAACCGGCGGTCGAGGTGAGGTGCCGATTCAAATCACTGAGGCAATCGAATTGCTGCATGCAGGTTCGTTGATCATTGATGACATTGAAGATGGTTCGGATACCCGTCGTGGTCGTGCGACCCTTCATCGGGAAGTAGGGCTTCCGCTCGCTTTGAACACTGGAAATTGGATGTACTTCCAATCTCTTGAGCGGCTCGCTCAGACTCCGCTCCCGCCTGCTTTGATACAGGGCATATTGACACGCAGCATAATCACGGTCCGCCGTTGTCACGAAGGTCAAGCGCTTGACCTAGGGGCTTCTGTGGAATCTATCGCAGCAAATCAGATTTATGCGATCGCACGCAAAGCGTGCAGACTCAAAACTGGTGGATTGACTGCCCTCGCGGCGTGGCTGGGTGCAACGGTCGCAGGTGCCGATGCGGTAAGAAGCAGGGCGCTTGCCCGGTTTGGAATGGTTGCGGGGGTGTGCTTGCAGATGAAGAACGATTTGCATGAGCTGCGGTCCTTTGTTGATGGAGATACTCGCTGCGATGACCTTCGTAACGCACGCGTTACGTGGATCTGGGCATGGGCGTCCAAACTGGTCGCAGGGCGTGAGATGAGCATGATCCAGAGGCGGCTTAGGTTGAGCGGCGGAGATATCAATGAGTGTCGCGCCATAGCACGAAATCTGCTCGAGATCATCGGCTCACGTGGGGATGACTACGTGAAATTCAAGTTGCAGAAATCTCTTCGGCTACTCGGTGAACACATTGAGTCAACTAGTGGATTGCGAAGCACATTAGAGCGTTTACAAAATAAGAGGTGACTGATGTCAATTGCTACTTTATCTGGAATTGAGGACCGTGCTCCGCGGTTTGAATTGCCTTCCTCCAATGCGGAAAATTCTCGCCGAGGCAGCGCTGCAGTGGTTGGTAGCGGTTTTGGTGGACTTGCGGCCGCGATACGACTGCAAGCGATGGGGTTTGCGACGACCTGTTTTGAGGCTCGTGACAAACCAGGGGGACGAGCCTATGTGTACCACGATGATGGATTTACGTTTGATGCTGGACCTACAGTCATAACGGCCCCTCATTGCATTGAAGAGCTGTTCACTCTCGCTGATCGTGATATGAATGACTATGTTGAGCTATTACCGGTTGAGCCGATGTATCGTCTGCAGTGGCACGACGGAGCGGCGTTCGATTACGTGTCTGATGAGGCGGGGCTGATTGAGCAGATTCGATCTCTGAGTCCGGGTGACGAAGACGGGTATCGCAAGTTCGCGCAGTACTCAAGGCGTGTGTTCCAGAAAGGTTATGAAGAATTGGGCTCCGTGCCTTTTCTCCGCTTCAGCGACATGATCCGAGTCGCTCCTCAGCTTGCACGACTGAGAGCTGATCGTAGTGTCTATTCGACCGTATCAAGATTTATCAAAGATGAACATCTCCGCCAGGCTTTCAGTTTTCATCCTTTGTTGGTGGGCGGGAATCCTTATGACACCAGCGCAATCTATACGCTCATTCACTGGATTGAACGCAAGTGGGGTGTGTTTTTCCCTCGTGGTGGAACGGGGGCGCTGGTGAATGGTCTGGTGCGTTTGTTCAAGGATATGGGAGGTGAAGTGCGGCTGAGCTCGCCTGTTCGTAGAATCAACCTGACAGAACAAAAAAAACAGACAAGACATCTCGTGACTACGGATGCAGTTGCAAACGAAGCGTTCGATCTTGTTGTCTCCAACGCCGACATTCACCACACTTATGCAAAACTTTACGAGCAGGTCGCCGAGGCACGGCAGACGCAGCGTCGGCTGGAAAAAATGGAATGGTCTATGTCGTTGTTCGTAATGTACTTTGGCACCAATCGAAAGTACGAGGATCTCGCCCACCACACGATACTTTTCGGGCCACGATTCAAGGGTTTGCTGAAGGACATTTTTAAAGGGAGTCAATTGCCAGAAGACTTCAGTCTCTACCTGCACGCGCCCACGGTTACGGATCCGTCACTGGCTCCAAAAGGCTGCGAGGGATTTTATGTGCTTAGTCCAGTTCCTCATCTGGGGCGAGCGCCGATTGACTGGGACACTGTCGCTCAGCAATATGGCAATGCCATTCTGGAAACTCTGGAGCAACACCTGCCCGGTTTACGGGATTCGATCGTAACGCGGCGACATTTCACGCCCAATAACTTTCGCGACGAACTTAACGCGTACTGCGGTTCAGCTTTTTCTGTTGCGCCGAAGTTGACGCAGAGCGCTTTTTTCAGACCGCACAACCGGGCAGACAAAATTCCCGGACTTTACATCGTTGGGGGCGGCACGCACCCGGGCGCCGGAGTTCCGGGGGTCATAAACACAGCCAAGGCGACTTGCGGTATTGTCGCCCAAGACTTCGGAGTTGTGGCACAATGAATGCTGATCAAACCCACGATAACAACGCGTTCAACATTGTTCCCAGCATCAGTGAATCCGTTATCCGGAACCATAGTAGATCCTTTTCATTTGCGTCACGAATTCTTCCGCGACGGGTTCGTGAAGATGTCATCAAGCTTTATGCCTGGTGTCGATGGTGTGATGATGCGGTTGATGCTGTCAGCGAACGCAGTGATGCGGTCGCCCGTTTGGAGACTTTGCGTGCTGACGTGGAGCGGATTTATCGTGGTGAACCGGTGCAACACGGCGCGTCCATGTGGTTGGCTGAATTGGTTGATCGTTACGGGATCTGCAAGGCCTATCCAGAGCAGCTTCTTGATGCAATGGACATGGACTTGAGGATAGGGCACATCAGTGATGAGGATGAGCTCTTGAGATATGCGCATGGAGCTGCGGGTGTTGTTGGACTGATGTTGTGTCAGATTTTCGAAGTACATGACGCGCGAGCCCAGCTTCATGCCAGTGCCTTGGGAAAGGCTATGCAGCTGACAAACATCGCACGTGACGTGCTCGAAGATGCGCAACGCGGGCGATGTTATTTGCCTCGCACATGGTTGGAGGATGATGTAGAAGTTGTCAGCGAACAGGTCCTGCGGCTTGCGGTGCGAAAGATTTTGGATCTTGCCGATGAGTATTACGAAGTCGCAGCAGCAGGGATGCACTACTTACCCCGCGATGTTCGCCCCGCCATCAGGGTCGCATCCAGAGTTTATCGGGAGATCGGGGTCGAGGTGCGGAGGCGGAATTGCGCCGTGAAACAGGGGCGTACTGTTGTGTCAAAAACGCGTTTCGCAGTGGCGGCTGTATCAGCCTTGGCTTGCGGTTGTTTAGACGAATCGTGGCGAGGAGTCCTGAGCGTTTCAGACTCATTGCTCGCCGTAGAGAATTTTCAATCATTCCACATTCGAAAAGAGACCAATATGAATGATTCCAAGTATATTGCGTGGCTCGGGTTGTCGTTGACCTCGTTTATGGGAGCTGCGTTATTTATGCTCGTGCTGTTAAACCCAAAAGATGAATCGTATTCATACCTACCTTTAGTGTATGGGACTGCTTGTTTTGTATTTGGAATAGTTGCCAACTATCTCGCGAAGCAGAACGAGGCGCCATCCAGGGCGTCGGAAGTTCAGCGTCACTGATTTTGCACCCATCAACGGTGGGTACAAGTATCGGCCTTGCGTGCGTCCGATGTTTCGGAAGAGAGATCGCGTCATCACTCGGAATCGCCAACCATGAAGCGACACGATCCCGATTTCATTGCGAGTAAGGTGCGGCCGCAGTGAGATCGGACTGTGGTAAACGAACTCTTCTTCAAGGCAGACAGTTTTGGGAATATTGGTTACTTCAAACGTCTTAAAGCTAAGCATCGTGAAGAATCATTCAATTGAGGAATCTTCTGAACGATCGTTGAAGTGAAATGAGTCATCGAGCGTTGGCGATGCAATTACGACAACTTTCTGTACAGTGCGCTGGGCTACATGCTTTGGCGATCCAGCGTCAGCTAGCCGGACAAGCCTGCTTCAGCAGTGTTTTTGGTTGGATAAAACTTGGTGAATTCGTTAAGCTGAAATTGTGTATTTTCCGTGGTTAGGGCCTGCCTTTTACCACACCCCGAGGCAGCACTCGAAAAATGATAACGTGGGATTTTTGGTTTATTCGACATTTCAGGTAATTGGGTATCGTGAGATTGCTTCCGTTTACGGGCAAGCACCTCCGGTTGTTACCGCTGCAGGAATTTCCCAGCTATTTCCGTAGCAGGTGCGAGTCAAGTTGGTGGTTTTTATTTGCAAATAGTCGGTTTGTGAAAAGGGCCACGAAAGTGGTTGCTGGTAGTCGTGCAGGTGACTCGTAAAATCGTTACTCTTGCTCAGCTGGTTTCAGTCGATTGTCTTGGTAGGCAAGATTTCCGTTTCAAAATCAATTCCGGGGTTAAGCAGGTTTGGATGAATAGGCAACTACATCGATTGTTGAAAAGCAATGCGGCATTAGTTCACGACGAAAGAGATCTGAAACTCACCTGTAGTCAGGACTTTTGGTTGCAAGGGTTCACTTTGCTGTTTGGTTGCAGGCTGGTCTGTTTGATGACTCTATCGATTTTTTTCGGATTCGGATCACTAGTATTTTCGCAGGAACCTGCTGAGGCGGATGCTCAGTTGCATGAAGCCAAAATGGAAGATGCTTTTCGACTCTATCGTGGGGATGGAAAGAAGGTTGAACTGGAACAGATGTTGTTGGAGATTAATGAAGCTGACGTGATTTTTATTGGCGAATCCCATGACGACCCGGTCGCTCATTACTTACAAGAAACGCTTTTCAGGAAATTGCACTCGAATCAGATCGCATTGTCTGCTGCGGTGGATGATTCTCCCTTAACGCGCCAGTTAATTTTGTCTTTGGAGATGTTTGAACGTGATGTGCAGTTCATTCTTGATGAATACCTCGATGGCCTGATCACTGAGAAACACTTCGTAAAAGCTGCTCGTTGTTGGTCAAATTATGAGTCAGATTATCGCCCGCTGATTGAGTATGCCAAAGAGCATGGCCTGTCAGCAGTAGCCGCAAATGCCCCACGTCGGTATGTCAATCTGGTAGGACGTGAAGGTGCAGTGGCACTCCAAAAAATCGTTCGGCCTTTTGAGCGGGGATTACCACCTCTTCCTTATGCAGGTGCATCGGAGCCCTATCGCGGGAAGTTCAATGCGCTGATGGAAAAGTTCCGGAAACAACGAACGGAAGCGGGAATCGATGAGAAAAAAAAAGATTCTGGGGCTCAGGAAGATGGACCTCTGAAATCGGACAAAGCAGACGATGATTCCCAAGAGAAGCCAAGCGATAAAACAAGTGGAAACGCAGATGAAAAAGATTCACCAGAAGAGATCGAGGATAGAGCCAGATCTCGTGAGAATTCACTTCAAGCGCAGAGCCTGTGGGATGCTGCAATGGCATATACGATTACAGAGCAACTTGTTAGGGATCCTGCTTCGCAGGTGCTCCATATTTGCGGCAGCTTTCATTGTGAAAGGGAACTGGGGATCCCAGAACATTTGCTTCGTTACCGTTCGGGTACTTCATTGTCGGTGATCACGATTCTCTCAGATGCGTCGTTTCCGGAATTTGATTTTGACACGATGCAGGGCGCGGGTGATTTTGTCTTCGTGACTGATGCTTCTTTACCTCGAAGCTACGATGCGTCGGCAAAAAGTAATCCTAAATGATCGAACGCTTACACAATTTCAGTCGTTCCAAACCGTCAAATCCGATGGTTTTAGGATTGCAGGCCGGGTTTGCTAGGCCCCTTGTCGTGTTGGGGATCAACCCATTTGATCGATCGAATCAGACTGTCGAGTAAGTGGCGGATTTGTCGAGCGATTGTTTTCGATTAATGGGTTTGGCGTTTGCATTCTCCAGTTTGGAGAATTTCGAACTTGATTTTCGTAAACCGTTAATGTGCATTCCACGGCATTGATCTGCACAACGCAAACGGACGCGCGGTAACGTTACGCGGCAGTAGCAGTAGTGGCAATATCCTGCAAACCCGCCAAGCTCGATGGCAGCCTAAGGTGACCAATGGGTCGTACCGATGCTGGGCGGCAATGCCGATAAGAACCTGGGAACAACCTTCAAGAAGATCGTTCGGAGAGCGGGAGTCGAGGTTTGGCCGAAACCATTTCAGAATTGCCGCTCGAGTCGTCAGACGGAACTTGAGCAACACTACCCAACCTACGTTGTGTGTTCATGGCTCGGGAATACGCCCACGGTGGCGTTGAAGCACTATCTAACCGTGACCGACGAACACTTCGATTCTGCTACTGAAAACTGGGGACTGGCTGGGGATAAACTGGGGACGCAACCGCCCGCATCGGGACGCAAGGCATCGCACAAAAAAACCCGCAACGTGCTAAACGTGCGGGAAAACGCGAGTTTTTCGGAAGTTGTCGGCATGTTGGAAAATGCCTCAGTAGCGGCAGAGGGACCCGAACAAGTGCTTCAAACCTCGCAAAAACGAGCCCCAGTGTTCAAAGGCAAAGCCAAACCCGAAGCCGCAATGATCGCTGGTGTGTCAAACGTGACCGCTTTGGCGACTTGGTTGTCGCAAAATTTGAGTCATGAACAACTGACAGAACTAGCCTCGCAACTTCAGCAGGTGAAAGAATGAGCAAGAGGATTAATCC
>PKCN01000002.1 GCA_002862205.1 Planctomycetaceae bacterium
GGCTAACTCAGTAGGGTTAACTCCTGCATTGTATTGGCCAACATCAGAATCGGACGCAATGGACAGGAAGATAATCACGTTGAAAGTTGCGTTGAAATAGAATTGTTTTTCCGTTACCCAAGAAAAACCAAGCCTCGCAAGCCTTTCGTCAATGGATTCAATTGCATGTCCAGCATCGATTGAAACAATCGTATTTGGAGGCGTGCCTCGATTGCAGCCACATGCTAATTGGATGATGCAAAGAATTGCGATTCGTCTCAACCTGCTGCTCCCCCAGAAAGGACGAACGACCACGATAACCGGGCCGAGTGAAAGGTTTGAATGAGCGAAGCGAACCCGCGAGGCAAATCGGCTCCCGTGCATTGAATGGTTATGCGGCGTACCTGCACCAGAGTACAGACAACAAACGACTGCCCTGATTCTACAGTACTAGACGCGTCACAATCAAATCGAACGCTCACCAATTCATTGACCTGGTACCAAGCCTGCCCGTACGAACGATGTTTCATTGCATTTCCGCCGTCAATCATCCACGCGCAATGTCAATCTCTTCGCACGCATAACGACCAGCATCACCGAGCCGCCGCCATTTAACTTTCCATTTAAATCCGACCGGATCGGTGGCCCCCGGTGCATGCGTTTGTTATGCCGCAGTTTGGTTTCAACTGATGTTTGGCGAACTACTCAAACATCTCCGCAAACATCTCCGCAAACATTTGCTCGGCGGCTGCTTGGATTTCATCAGGCGACATTTCATGGAGTCGAGTTGTAATTCCCCATTCGTGGCCGAATGGGTCACGGACACGCGAGAATCGTTCGCCCCAGAACACGTCAGTGGGGTCCATAAGAACTTCCGAGCCGTTGTTTTTCATGGATTCGACCATCGCGGCACAGTCATCGACGCACAAATGAGTCGCAACGCTTGTACCACCAAGGCGGGTTGGACTTGGCATGCCACCATGTTCCGGGAGTTCTTCGCTGAGGAAAAACCGTCCGTTACCGATGCGAAATTCGCAGTGCATCACGCGCCCGTCCGGCATGTTGAGTAGCACGTGCGGAGCAACATCAAACACGTCGGTGCAGAATGCGACCGCACTTTGAGCGTCATTGATACTGAGATACGGGGCGAATTCGCAGAGTGTCGGTGAAGACATTTGCTTGTGATCGTCGAGCTCATGGGTGTGCATTCGTGGTAGCGGCATAACAGCCAGCGCAACCGGGTGGCAACGTTACGCGTTGCTCTTGGAATTCCGCCGGATTCGCCGGGTTGGTTGCCGCAAGTGTTCACTGGCGTTGTCCCGCAAACGCGCGGGGAATAACAATCACACGTCTGGACTTCCCCATGTTCCCAAACACAATGCAAATGTTTAACGCGCTTGAAGTGTCTGATCTTCCCACTTCCTGGTCTTGCCGCGCAGGTGGTGGTCGAAAAATCCCAACGACAATTCGTCTGTGCCAGTCCCGGGCCCCCAACCGTGCCTGCCGCCTTCAACGGTTATCAGGGTGCTAGGCGCATCTGCGTTCCTGAGTGCCGTGTGAAGAACCTCCGACTGGCTGAACGGCACGACAGAATCGGCCGTGCCGTGGAGAATCAAAAACGGCGGATCACCGGCGGTGACATAGGTGACAGGGCTGGCGGAAGCTGCCTTTTCAGGAGCATCCCCAATCGGGGCGCCCAAGAGGCTTGCCACGGTCGGGTAAGGCACATTCTGATCCGTTCCGGTCCCCTCGGGAGCAGTCTTGTACAAATGGAGAAAGTCGGCAGGCCCGTAGTAATCGACCACGCAGGAGACACGGCTCGAAACATCGGTGTCGGATCCGAGCTCGCCATCCATGTCTGAAACATCACCGCTGGTTCCCAGCATGGCGACCAGATGGCCCCCAGCCGAGTCGCCCATGACCCCGATGCGGTCGGCGTCCAGCCCAAGCCGTTTTGCATTGGCGCGCAACCAACGGATGGCGGCCTTGCAGTCATGAATCTGTGCCGGCCACTGGGCCTCGCCACTCAGCCGATAGCCGACCATCACTGCGGCGTAATCGCCCGTGGCGACGTATTCGACCATCCGATACAGGGGCCATTTCCTCTCGCCGTGGTTCCACGCTCCGCCGTGGATGTAAACAATGACAGGCAGGGGTTCGTTCCCGGAGTCTTTGGGTATCAGCAAGTCAAGGGCCTGCCGGGGGTTGTCGGTATCGGCGTAGGGAACATCGATCGTGTAAATCATTGATGCAGGCGTTGGAATTTCTCCAGGTTCCTTCGCAGCGGCCGCCACACCAAAGACGAAAAAGGCAGCAGTCGCGACATAGAGCAAGGATAAAGTCTGCATCGACTTGGCTTTCAAAGAAGGATGTTGCCGTCCACTTCCTGTGACATAATGCACAAGTTGACCGAACCGCCAGAAACGCTTGAATCTGGTCGAGCGCGGATAGCATGGTACGCAGCACCATCCCCGCGAACACAAATCATAACGCCTTACCGGCTTCGGTCCAACGCTTTGTTATCTGGCGCCATCAAGGGTCAGCTAATCACGGTCGCCAAGTCACCCGTTTTGGAACATGGTAGAGATTTGCCAATCAGCTGCAGACAATCGCGTTCCGAGTACATTTGATGCGTACAACTTCATAAACTCTGGCAATTTCTCGATTGTTTCGGGCGTACTGTCATGATCCAACGTGACGTACTTGCCTGCCAAACAATCGATGACTTTCAAGTCTCCTAGCTCCACCCGTGAATTTAAAAGTGCATTCTTTGCATCATTATTCTGGAATGGATAATGCAAGTTGAGCATGCCTTCAACCACTTGTATCCAAACAGTCGGATCTGCTTTTGATTCAAGCGTAACAATTAGATCGCAGTTGTTTTCTGCACCGTCAATTTTTTCAACAAGTTCCTTGTATTCAATGCTATTCGTGGCGTTTGGCCACCACTCAGCGGCGAAAAACGCGGCGGCTAAGAGACCATTGAACTGTCTACGATCCATAGGATGATTCCAAACGATAAAGCCAGATAACGACCGGCATCACCGGGCGGGGAGATGACTTTCCTTATGTGAAAACGCGCAAGCCGTGCTCCGTGTGCATGGCATTGTTCTGCCCGTCAATTGTCGCTGTCGTTATCGTCACTTTCAAGTGACTCGCGAAAATGCACGAACTCCTTTGTCCCAACACCGATCACAGGCATTGCACTGCACCATACGCGCACAGAATCGTCGGAACTGGCGTATCGATAGCCCTTCGTCCAGGTTGTCCACTCTTCTCCGCCGCCATACGCGTCAAATACCGTTTGTAAATCCTGCGAACTGTCGCCGCGCGGAGAGGTAAACAAAATCTGATGGACCGCAGATTTCCAAACCCATATTTGCACCAGATGCAGATCTTGGACCTCAAAGCTATAGGTTTGCGTATCCGGTAGGTCATCGTCAGACCATTGCTCATACGGTTCACCATACGCGGACAAAGCGTCATCCAATCCGCACCCCAAAGGAACTTGCTGGATGTCGCAGAGTAAATGCGGCCCAATCAACCGCAGCCGTACGGAATCCACAAGGTATTCCATCACTTGGTTGAACCATGCAATTGAGCGTTTGAGCATCTTCATTCGCATAACGGCGGTTGTAACCGCGGACCGCCAATGTGGTATCCATTTATAAACGTCGCATGCGGTCCGTCGGTTCACGACATGGTTATCCGCGATCTGCACTACCCAACACCGCCGCTGTGGTATCGAACACGATGGTCTAGCGTAACGCATACGGACGCGTTGGGTATTAATCCGTCACACGAGTACCATAGATTTGCGCCAAGGTTTGGGTCAGCCGCAAGAAGCAATTGAATCCAGGATAGTTTTAGGTGCTTTGCAAAATCGTCAGGTCGTAGCTTCGGCCCCTTGTAGAGCAACTGATGGAACTCACTGACGTCCCGTGCGGCAAAAAGACGAAAGCGTTTGTCGTGCATCTTGATTGCCGCAACGACTGTGCGCAGATATGAAAGGTCAGATGCCAGTTCGTCGGAATCTCCTAATGACAATGAGACGTCATGGTGATCATCGATGTTCAGTAAGCACTGAAAAGGAGAATCTGACTCGTCGTCTGTGCGGCGAAGAGACCCAAGTTCACTATCCACCAGACTTCCGTCAGCCTCCCTAATGAACTCTCCATGGACAGAAGGCGGTCGTGTCAGCATGCGGCGGAAAAACGTCTTTAACATTCGTGTACGCTTGACGTTGAGCTGTCAATGTCTTCATTCGCATAACGGTCAGGATCACCGAGCCCGGACCATAATCGTTACTTCAAAACACGCATGCAAGCCGGGCTTCGCGTGCATCCGTTTGTTATTCCGCGATTGAAGCATCATTCAACGATCCATGCCTCAAGGTCTTCGGGATTGTCAGCATATCGTTGCATGAATTCGATCATGCTACAAGCAACTAGTTTGGGCGGGTGCTTTAAAGAATTATGGTCGAGGAAGATTTCAGAATGATTTTCGTCGCGGAAGCGGATCCCATACATGTGAGAAGATATCAGCCAATCTGCAAACCAGATGATTTCTGATTGGCGATCACGGTTTTCGGTCGAGATTCGAGCGAGTGGCCAAAGCGACCACAGGTTGTCGGAATCGTAGTTCTCAAATCCGTTTATCGTTGAATACAGGCGTCGGACATCTTCCGATACTGGAGTACCCAAAGCTGAAAACGTTGAGTCAATTTCCGTATCAGTCGCAGGTGGGAGTAGCGAAACAGATTGGCTTTGCCAGTGGTTTATCGCTGGGAGATAAGGATCAGATGTGTCCAATTGAGCGCGTTGTTCAAGAAGGGAAATCCAAGCGGAATAACGTTAAGGATAACCGGACGGCGGCGGTTGACGTTGACTTCAATTTCCGCATGGTCCGCCGCTCCGGTTCACACAATTGTTCGCCGCAGTGTCAGTATCGTTGCGTCGCCCGGCTCGCGGCCCAATTCAATGTCTGGCCCCTGTTTGTTGCCGCCGCAAGGTCTGTCAGCATCAATTGAACGCGTCAGATACAGCGACGCCGATGCCAATAACAACAATCACGACACCAGCCCAATGCATGGGAACAAAGAAGAAACTGTGATTCGAATTGTTGATCACCATTCGTTCTCCCGTTTCTTCGTCAACAACGTAGCGGTCCGACCGACCTTTCAATATGAAGCCGATGCCTGACGACACAATACCACCAACTATTAATGCGGCACCAATTGCCCACTGGTGTGACGAGTAGTAGCCCTCGCCAAACTGAGCGTCGAGTAGGAAGTTGAAAAGCAGGCAGGAACCAAACGTGATTACGGCGACGAGAAATCCGAGGCCAGACCAAATTACCATTTGCGTTTCCGTTGTATTGTTGAAGATGCCATGTCGTCGGCGAACGGCCAGCGTAACCGGGTACGCGCGATGGATTTTCCACTTCAAAACCGGCCGGCTCGCGTACTCCGGTGCACGCGATTGTTACCCGCGATTTGCTCGTGCCACCCCGATGCGAGTCAGCCCATATCCGAGAGTGGGTCCGAAAATCTCCGGGTCGTCAAGGATAGCATCACGAAAACGCGTCATCCAGTATTCATATACGTTCCGGTCTATCGTTTCGTCGTCCGTGAACGCCCATAGACGAAGAAATGGCGGCATGCCGATATACCATTCAGCGTAGAGTCCGTCGCGACCGAGGTCATCGCCAGCAGCAAGAGAGCAATCCAATTTGAAAACATCGCCATCAAGTTCGCACAAGCCAGTGACCCATTGGCCCCACGGATTGAAGGTTGTGTATCGCCAGCCATACTCGCGGTGGACAAAAGCATAATCAGTGTGCGACCGAAGCTCACGCTCGAATACAGTCAATCGTTCTGAGCAATGTCGGTAGTCCATTGGCTTCAGTCGCATAACGGCCAGCGTAACCGGGCGGCGAAGTTACACGTTGTTTTCAGATTCCACCGGATTCGACGCTCCGGATCACGCAATTGTTCGCTGCATGGTTAGATTGCCGCAGCATTCGCCCCAAGTAGACCAACTTTGATCCCGTTCTGTTTCAATATACCAGTTGCCTTGCCGTTGACGACCAAAAGAACGATGAGACTAATCAACGGAACGAGGGAAAGAACACCCAGCACGATTCCGAGTCTCGTGCCATAGACCTTTATCGCAAGCATAAATACGAATACAGCACCGACGAGTCCGACGATTAGCACGGCCAAAACGACAAGCGGTCGAACTTCTGCCGGTAGGACGAATTGCCTGAATATTGCGACCAAGTAGATCAGGATGCACACCAGAGTGCCCTTCTGACATTTTGCGACGCTGCGCAGGTCGTCGCGACTTCCACTTAGGACTCCAACAGCAGTAACTGTCGCCTGTGGTGCTTGATAGGGGTCTTCAGTCATGGAGAACCTCGCGTGTGTTTGTTGTGTCGTGGCAGCGAACGACCACGATAGCCGGGACCCGTGAGAGTTAAATAAACCGTTCCCGAAACGCTCGCAAGCCCGGCTCCGGTGCATTCGATGGTTATCCAACCTCATGGGTTGAAAGAACAGTCGTACGGTTTACTACGAACACGGTGGGAAGTGAGATTGGTCATTTCAATTGCGTAGCAAACCACGCCACGAACGATATCGGAACGATCGTGCAGGCCGATAGAAGGGCGGAAACCACAAATCCGCGTCGAAAACCAATCGGACCGAAGCGTCGTTTGGTACAGGCATAGCAATGGTCTTGTAGAAGTCGACCACAGGCAATCCCGCCAACGGCAAAAAAGATTACTGGCGCTGAAACGATAGCAACTGAAAGACGCTGAGTCACCCAGTAAGCGCTAAGCGAACCAGACATCGTCGCCCCAATCAATATCGCCATCGCGGTCACGCCGGTGTCCCGTTTGATATCGCGTTCAACCACCGTCTGGGCAATCAGGACGAATATGTCAGCAGAGAAAAACGCCGCGACGAAAAGCAAAAAAGGTGGCAAAACAAAGTAGATCGCTAGTTCGAGTGAAAAAACGTCGGCCATGTCACTACTTCAGTCGGATAACGGTTGAGATAACCGGGCGGCGGGATTTGACCAACCACTTGCATGACGTCTCCACCGCTGCTCCGTTGCATGCGATGGTTCGCCGCCTTTTTACGCAGCATACCACGTCTGATCCGGGAATTCGCCGTCCTCTGCGTGGCGTTTGAATACACGTCGAATTCGAGACAGAAAGAATTCCGCCTTCCGTCCGTATTCTTCTTCGATTTGTATTAGCTCGACCTCGCCAACAGGTTTTGTCACCGCAACGCTACCAACGATGCGTTCGACAGGACCAAACTCGTAGATGCTCAAGTCGTCGCCGTCGTCCGTTCGGTTGATCTGAATATAGATTGCCATGGACCGTCAAAACCAGTGCACGTTCATCTTGCGAAGGAATTCCGCGTCAATTGGGTAGCCAGCAGCTGAACCGATTACCGAATCAATCCCACAGTACGGACAGAGAGCCGTCTGGTATTCTTCTGATTCGCCATCATCGATCCATTCAACGATCCATTCAACGATCTCGGATTGCCTGAACGTCCGGCAACAGTAGAAGCAGTCGCACGCATGGCTTTGGGCGATTTCCTTTCGATGTCGAATCGAGTGACTGTGTGCGTCTTGTGATCGGAGTCACCCATGTTTCTTCAGTCGGCGAACGACAGCAGTAACGGGGCCGCCCCCATAAACCGATGACTTCAAAATCCGCGTCATCGGCGGCTCCCATTCACCGCTCGGTAATCCACCGCTAATTGTTAGGCTCGGGAATTGCTCACCTGCGATTTTCTACGTTGGTTGAAGCCAAAGATCGCTCCGAACGCCGTTCCGAGTGCTATGCCCATTGCTACGCTCTGTGCCATGTTTCCCGATGATGCTCCGTATGCCGCACCCATCGCACCACCGATTGCGACCCCAACTCCAATTCTATTTCCACTTCTGGATAAACAACTTTTCGGTTTGCTGTTCGTAACTTCGTCTACTTCACTCATTCTAATTCCTTCAAATTTAGGCGAGAATTTGTTGTGCTTACGGTTTTCTCGATGACTATTCGTTCGCCAGCAACACCTCTTGGCAACTTCACGAAGTTTCCTTGTAATTGCAGCCCTTTTTGAACGGATAACGTTTCCATTCAATGGGCCGCGGCGAACGACGTTGATTTCAAAATCCGAGCGGCCCGCGGCTCCGTGTGCAACGGTTTGTTATCCATCTTTCAATGCGGCCAAAAGCTCTTGATCGCCAATCGTTTCAGCAAAGTCAAGTGGCGAACGGTCCGATTTGTTCTTTGAATTCGGCTCAGCCCCATGTGCCGTTAGTAGTTTGACAAGTTGGTAATTTCCCTTCGCGTCAAATGTTGCTCGCCACAATGGAGTGTTGCCGTAAGCGTCTTTGAGGTCGATGGCAGCACCATTCGTCAGGAGAAAATGTATTGTATCGGCATGTTTTTCCTGAACGGCGAAATGAAGTGCCGACCAACCATTGCGATCTTGATGGTTGATGTCAGCGTCATTCGAGATGAGCCATGTTAGGAGTTCAATGCTTCCGACGAATGAGGCATGAATGAGCGGCGTCCGGGAATCACCGTCGAGGACGTCAATGTCCGTCTTTCGGATCAAGGCGATGGCTTCCGCAGCAGACGCGTAGTCGATCGCCTGCCGTATTTTATCGGCGACGGAATCGTGCTTGCGTGGGCGGCCAGGACGTGCCATTTCGTGATTGCTCTGGATGGATAACGGCACAAATCACCGAGCCGCCGCGAACGACTCGACCTCAAAACAAATTCAGCTCGGCGGCTTCGGTGCATTTGATTGTTCGCCGTCCAATTGTGATTTACAAGTCAATCGTGTCAGCACACACTCCAACTCAACAGTCAGAGCGACGGCCAACATCGCAACCGCAGCCATAATCAGAAGTAGAGCCAATGCGGAATACTGATTAATGAAAGAATCTAACTGCCGTTCAGATGTAGACCGTATTCCCCAGGAAAGCAAGCAGTTAAGGAAGGCCCCCGACGCGAAGGATGCGATCATCGTCGGCTGGAACGGTTGAAAGAACAATCGACGGGGAAGCTTCCAAAAGAACGTCGAGAGGTAAAGGCAAAGGGCCAAGACGATCGAGAATAGCAGATTACCAGGTCGAGATAGCATGCGAGTCACCGCCTCGCCCATACTTCCAGTTGCAATATGAATTGCCGTGACCCCCACTATCCCGCCAACACAGAAAACAAATGCGGCGCGTAAAAACGCAGCACCCTTGGGAAGTGCTCTTGGGGCTCCTGGATTGGTTGAAGGCTCGTATGGATTCTTCACGAAGAACTCGTCAGTTCGGCGAACGCCCCACATCACCGGGCGGCCGCCAGCGACATGGATTTCAGAATACGCACCCGACGGCCGCTCCGGTGCATGTGATTGTTATGCTTATTTGGCATCGCTGCGTGACGGGACACCCTCATGAGGAGGCGGTCCGATCAGGACGGCCACATAGGCCATCGGCTTCTCGCCCTGAACCAGCCTTTTCTCTCCGCCAGAAGAACGACTTAGCGCAGGCTCAACGGCTCGAGTGCCTGGTTCATCCGCGAGCGTAACTCGTGCCTCAACTCCGCCTGGTGACCAGCCAATAACGCTCAGCACCACGCGTCCGTTGTGGCGTTCAGGAAGATCTCCACCGACGGGGCAAAACGAAGCGTTGGCAAGACTACCATCCCATACCTCATTATCCACGATATCGTCTGCCAGCAGGCCGTCACAAACAGGCACCCAGTTCGTGACAGCGAAATACTCGGATTTGCCCAGTTGTTTGAGTTCCTCTGCTACCCACGCTTCAACTCTGGGGCCATCCTGTCTCGGAGTATGCGCGGTGACGGGCATGATGACCTTGACGAACACCTGATTGAACTGTCGCCGCGCGATCGACTCCGGCGTCGGATTCTGAGCGGATGGCTCGGCAGCAAAGGACGTGAGCGGGTGGAGAACCAGCAGCAGGGCGAAGCTAAGACATCTCATTTTGAACCTCACAACGAATCAGTATTTGGCATAACAATTAATTATTCGTGGGTCAGGCACGGATTATACGGGAAAGAACGTGACTCAGTCACGCAATAACACGTTCCCCCCGACAGAGCCGTTTGCAATCATTTCTGTCGGATAACGCCTGAA
>PKCN01000324.1 GCA_002862205.1 Planctomycetaceae bacterium
GGAAGTTGATGTCGCAAACAAGCAGGGTTTTGTCGTTGCCAGCCGCGCGGGCAAAGCACAAGACGCTGACATGGGTAGGGAAGAAACGATGACCTTTGATGCCGCAACCCGCATCTGGCGAGGTCGCGAGTATCTGGGGATCGAAGATCTCATTGCCGAAGGGACTTGGCCAGCAAGTGGAAAGAAGTCCCTGGATGGCCAAGAGGCCTTGTTCGGAATCATGTGGAAGCCGACACCCGGTGGCGTGTTCACGCGATTTCACATTTCGGACATCTGGTTGGATGACGAGGCGATCGAGCGTGCCACCCGCAATCAGAATGAAACGCACAAGGCTTTTATTCGCAGTCGCTGGATGCCCGCTTGGGTCGATCAAGTCGAGTATGGCAAATTCGGTCGTGCGACAGTGACCGTGACTCTGTTCGGCGGCATGGATGATTCTCTCTATGCCGATTTCAAGAAAGGAACACAAGCTCTACTGGCCGCATCCGAGAATACGTTGAAACACTGGGCTGGCGGAACAGCAGGTACTGTTCAGATGGCCTCGAGAGGTCCAATTCTGGATGTTATGAAAGTGGATGGTGAGCCCCCCTTGGGCAGCAGCGGGATTCAAATCCGTTTTGAGGCTGATCTCATCACCGAGGGTATTCGTCCAGCTAGGGTCGTACGTGTTCGTCCTGCAGTCTGGCCCGATGTCCACGTTCCACGTGAGGAGTATTTGAAGGATTCGAGCGCCGGTCATGAGGACCGCTTTCCAACCCCCGACATCTTTCCCCAATACGGACGCTAAACGATAAATGCGGGAATATCACCCGCTTGATTGACCTTTGCACCTGTCGTGGTCTGTGGTCCACGAAAATTCTGCATGTCTTGTTGCCCGAGTAACAAGTCACCAAAATCGTGAACTCACAACAGGGACACAACAGAATCAACGCGAGTGAAGAGAAGCCCCATGGACGTCATTGTCATCGCCTTAATCATCGTGTTTGCGATATGGGCAACCAAAACATCCAACCGAAGACGGAGCGAATATAGAAAAGCCGTCGAGAGCATGGGATTCAGTTATTCTCCCGACGGAAGTGCTCTCTTGCATTCCAGACTTTCAGATTTTCAGCTGTTTAACGGTGATTCAGAGCGGGAAATAAGAGAGTTAATCCAACGTGATTATGGATCGCTCAAGATATCTCTGTTCGAGTGGGCTGAAACAGGTAGTGGCAGCCGCAGGCACGTTGACGAGGTTGTTGCCCTCTTTTCACCTGATATTCAGTGCCCTGAATTCTTGATTCGCCCTGAGACATATGGCGATAAATTCCGAAAAATGGTGGGAACGCAGGACATCAACATTGAGACTCATCCTGATTTCTCGAGCAGGTTTTTTTTGGAAGGATCTGACGACTGGCAAGTAAAGAATTACTTGAGTGGAGAGATGTTGGATTTCTTTTGCAGTTGTCCAAACATCTACATGGAAGCCAGAGCCGGTGCGTTGATTTTCTGTCGTGCAAACCGGGAACGATACATCAGGCGGAAGTCGAAAGTCCCCCAGTCATTTTCCCCAAAGGGAATGGAGAATTGGCTGTCTGAAGGATATGGGCAGAGAGCCTACTATTTGGAGTTCGTCTGTCCGCCTGACCAAGTCAAAGGTCATTTTCAGAGCGCCGTGGATATCTATCAAACCATGGTGCCCGGCAGTTCGGTTTCACGCGTAGGTGACGCAAGAAGATCTAGCGAAAAGGATAATCTTGATCATTCGGGACTGATGGATGAAGAAGGGGGGCAATGGCAGTCTGATCAGTTGGTGCCGTCGATAGATGACCAGCATCGCAATGGTGGCGAGAGAATTGATACCGAAGCAATGGAAGATCAGGAAGAGGAATTGGATCTTCCATCCACCATCATCGGATTTTGTGGTTTGGTTTCTCTGTTTTATGGGTTTTACGCTATCCCCTGTTGGCTGTTGTCATTGGGTGGTTTTGATCCATGGGGTTGGAACAGTATTCCACGCTGGGCACATTTCACTCTGGTTTTGGTGATCCCGGTGATCGGGCTGATATGGGCCTATGTGAGTGGCGACCACGAAGCAGACCTGGAGGCGGAGGAAGAATTGAGAAGAATAGAAGAAATGCAATATGGAAAGGAGCAGCTTCTCAAAGAGGAATGGAGAACAGGTCATGTTGCATGGTTAATAGCAATTTCCTTTTTTTATGGTTGTTATGCCATTCTCTGTTGGCTGTTGTCGTTGTGTGGCTTTGATCCATGGCTTTGGAACAGAATCCCAATGTGGGCGCACATTATTTTGGTCATGGTGATTCCGGTAGTCGGCATGGTTTGGTTGAGTGTTTTGTTGAACATTCAGGAAAGGGAACGCAATGCCATCGGTTTACGGAAAAGCGAAAGCGGTGATCATGAACAGCAGATCGTGTCTTGAGTACTGCAAGGATCCAGAGCCCTGACTCGTGCCGACACCGTGGATTTTCCCGTCCACATTGAGGTGGCAATGATCGACGTCAAGTCAGGCACAACCACCCTACCGATTCCGATTCTCTCACTGAACCTTGTGCAAAGAAGTGAGGGAGTGAAATTCGCATCGGTGCGACGAGACTCATGAACCACCGTTCACTCATGGTGATCCGGCACTTTTGAAATAGTCAATGTTTTCACGTGCCTAGGGTCTGGCTGGTGCGAGTATCTCGATTTCGAGATTCCCGGACGTTAGTTTTCCCCTCCACTCCGAGACTTTCTGATCAACGATCAAGACTGCGGTGACGCAATATTTGCCTGCAGGAATTCTGCTTGATCCCTTTGCGAGCCGCCATTGAGTGTTGTTTTCTGTTGCGGGGTTTACTTTCACCCATTCAGGCCACAGTGCATCACCCGCAGCGAGTGTGATTTGGCGAGCGCTTGCTCTCTTTGCAAGCAGCTCAAGGTCTTTGCCCTCTGAGATGTTTTTGCCATGGGCTTCTTCGGATGACTCGGACTCACGAGCACGCTTGTCGAGCAAATTCTCCAAATGGTTCATACCCTCGTAGGTAACGGTCAGCGAGTCGCCACCTGATTTGGGCGTCAGGATGATTTTTGAGACGGGTATTGCTCCGGCATCACCCATGGCAAGACAATCCCAGACGGTCGGCAGAAATCGCACTTCAGATGTTCCGGCGTTTCGCACATGGACGGTCACCTGCAGAGTGTCACGTTCGATGATGGGCTCTTCGAATCCATCGAACTCGTGTGACTCATCAAGTTTAACCGGAGGCGAAATCCCAATTTGCAGACCATTGATCACTTTGCCCCACGCAATTCCATCGGTGTTCGATTCATTTTTCGCATCCTCGGAGTGAACGTAGGTTCCCCCTAACAGCAAAATGCAAACGCTGATGATGAACAAGCTGCTTCGCATCGCAATCACTTTTTTCTGCAAGGCCGAGAAATCATGTACACGTCTGCTCGACGATCCGAGGCACGGGATATTAGGAGCAATTGAGTTAAAACATGTAGGCCGAGCATTTTGTAACGAAATGCCGTATCAAAAGTGGTTCTTGGAATCAGTTGTTCAAATCAGCGCGGAGCGACCGTGGGTTTGCTGTTGTCAACACGAATCGGAATCTGGTGTTGAATGAATGGGGAAGCATAAAAGTCTGATAATCGTCTGTTCCAGATTCGCCCAACGAGTAGCCGATCCGCTTTGCAGAAACGCCGACAACGGTTTTTGTCGCATGTAAATGCTGAGTGCGATTGTTTTTCACTGGGGGGTAGTCAGTAGCTCAAGCATGGGAAACAACAACATTGCTTAGGCGTGGTGGCCAACTGAAGACTGAAGAGGTGTTGTGTGGATGATTTCTTGTATGATAGAACTACCGATCAAACGAGGTTTCAATTCCGCTGCTCATTGATCTTCGAACCTACTTGCAGCACCAAGGTCAAAGCTGGCAATGGCCAACACGAATTCCAGGGGAGTCTCGGTGCTCTTGGGTAAAGACTTGCAAGCAGAGACGGGATGCTGCGCGTTTTGTGGTCAACCCTCAAGCCAACTCGATGGGTTCCGGGTTTCCTGCATCGAAGAATCCTCGCGGTCTTACCGCTGGACAAGGTGGATCACAAAAGACCCAAAAAAGCTTAATGCGTTCTTTGCTTTCGTCCATTATCTTCCTGCAGCAGTTTATTGTTATGCAGTTGTTACGTTGCGCGGTCAGTCGCAATTGCTTTTTCTGTGGTTTGGACTTGTTTTTATTCATGCGTTTCTTTCTCGACCTTTATTGGGTTGGACCGAGATCGCAGTTCCGCTGCCCCATTGTGGCAAGCACCGCGGAATCCGAAAGACGGAGAATAAAGAAGCCGAGCATAAATCTCGAACTCGCAGGTTATTTCAAAACAAGCATTTCCAAATAATGATGATCGGAATTCCGGTCGTCTCCATGGTTTTTATTCTCTTGTACGCTCTATTTGTGGCTAACAACGGTAACTTCTACGTGACCTACTTCCTCGTTCCATTTTGTTTATCAGGCCTGCTCGTAGGGCTAATTGTGGTACCCATTCGTCTACTGATCGATATTAGGCGATTCATTCTCTCGCCATACGGAATTGCATCGGAGGGGAAACTTCGCGAGATTTGGCACCTCGATCATGATTATTGCCAAGGAGTAAAAGAAGCATCCATTGCAAGAGAATTCATTGACGAAAGCTGCCAAGTCATCGATGTTGGGATACAGACCGACGACCGTACTTAGTAGGTAGTGTCATGGGGAATCACATTACTTAGGTGTGGTGGCCAAAGGGTGGCCAGCGAAAATGTCCAGAGCAGCCCGTTTCGAAGACGTCGACTGACGAAGAAGAGGCTAAACCCTCTGGATCGGAAATGAAAAAGCTCTTCCAGACGGAGATTGATCCAGAAGAGCTTTTAGAGAAAGAACACCAGGAGTGATTCTCGACAATGCGACGCTGCACCCCGTGAATCAGTGACAATCCGTGCTAGAGCTTCACTTGATAATCCCGATGTGGGCCACTGGTGGGCACATCATCGGACATCAGGGCAGATCAAGACACATCAGAGATGTTGGATGCATGGGCGCAACTCGACTCTGAGCAACGACAGAACCTGTTGGAATTGGTGAAGAGAATGCTCAGCTGACATGATGTCATTTCAAAGTCAGTGCTATTTCACCACCTACGATCTGCTGGAGTAGTGATTATGGTGAGCCGTAAAAATTTGACTCAACCCCTCTGCTCTTCGCGCGATGCTTGTTGACTGGTTTGGGCGATCGCTCGCCGAAAAATTTAAACATAAAAATCGTCGGATGCAGGATCGTCGTGATTTGTCGCGAGCTTGACGATGCGGTCAAAAACCTACAGTCGCAAGTTGTTTTGTGGCTGAGGGTTTTTTCGTTGTCGCTCAGGCGAATCGCAATTCGGTTCCCGCCTCAATTCCAAACTAACAACAATCACCTTTCCGCTTTACTGATCGATTGCCCAAGCAGAACCAAATCACCCGTTCGACTGAATCACTTTGTCTTGAAACGGACGTTGCGGAATTGGACGCCTGAGTTGCCCCAGGAGTAGAGTCCGATGGCGCCCGAGGCGAAGGTGGGGTCCTGTACCTCGAATTCCTTTTCACCATTTACGAATCCTGTGATCTGAGATCCGGAAAAGACGAACTTCACCGCAAACCATTTTCCTCTCAGGTATCCTTCGGCCTCTTCGGCCAGAACTTCGTAGCGTGCACCTTGTTTGATCGCGAGAGCCTGGAAGGGCCGTTGGGCATGTGTCGACCAGAGGTAGTAGTTCTCAGGATCCTGATAGCGAAACACGACGCCCACTCCATCGTCGTCACTGGAGTTGATTTCAAGCGACAGTTCGCCATCGGCAAAGGCCTCCGCGTTCTGCAGCAGGAACAGGCTCCCTGAGCGTTCCACATTCGCGGCGTTCTCCATCACGCGTGCTCCGCCCACCATGACGTTGGACGTCTGCTTGATTGTTCCATTTACGATTGACCATTCACTTGGCGGCTTGGCACCAGTCGCATCTTCAACTCGCCAATCCGCGTCGCCAAGGGGCAGCAAATCAGGATCGATGACGAAGGACGCTTCCGCGACCGAACTGGGGCGTCCGCGTGGACTAAACACGCGTGCTCGAAGCAGTCCGGTCTCTGAGATTTCGATGGGTTTGATGTAGACGCGCGAACGCGATGTCGGAGAAGAACCATCCAAAGTGTAGTGGATGATTCGCTCGGCCGGTTGAGCTGTCTTGATTGCGACCTTCATCGCTCTTGGTGAGGACGCGCCGGCGGGATCGATCGTTGGCGGACGAATCCCATCGGGCTGGAGTGCGATCCAAGATTGATTGAGGTAGCTGCAACTGCATCCAGCCGAAGCGTCGGGTGCAAAAACTAAACCTCCCGCCGGAATAACATTGATCCAACAACCCGGCCGGATGCCTCCGAAGTCTTCGGTCTTTTTGTTTTGTTTGAGATCAAAGTAGCCCAATGTCGCCGAGCGGAAGACCACCATGTCACGCGAGCTGGCCAGCACACCGCAGCCATAGGATCGTTCGAAATTAAACGGGCGGTCTTCCCCGGTGATCAAGTCCCACGCTCCACCCTGGGTGTAGATCGTGCGGTCATTGATCATCGGGCGTGATTCATACTTCGACTTCTTTTCCCACATTAACTCCCCGTCCGAGAGATTAAATACCGAAATGCGTCCTCCGATTTCACTGGCCAGCCGAAATCGTGTCGGCTGGTAACTCATCATCAACGTACGGTGCTTCGCTGAAATGGCCGAGACGGTTCCGTAGATGTCTTCGTCATTCTCCCACAGCACTTTTCCGATAACGCAATCGAGCGCGACCAGCTTGCCCGTTTCATGTTTCTCCTGGTCTTGCGGCCCCGTGCGACGGAGATCGACGGTCGCCAACGGACGGTCGATCAGGATCACGATGCCTGCCGCGATTGCGATGCCGTTGTGGCGCAGTGAATGCTTTGCATCGTATCGCCATTTTAACTCTCCAGTCATCGCGTCCAGAGCGAAGAAGGTCTTGGACTCCGTCAACTGATCCTTCATGTTTCCGCCGGGTTGGTATCGATAGGTGACGACGTGATTCGGATCAGACAACGACCCAAAAAGGACTCCGTCTTCGTGGGCGATGTATCCCCAGATTCCGTCGTCTCCCTGCATCGTTTTCGGAGCCCTGAATTCGGCAATCAATTTTCCTGTCCGCGCGTCGATTCGCAGGCAACGGTCGTCGCGGCGGACATACACGCTATCATCGGAAACGCAGTAATTGCTGCCCGTTCCGCTGGTGCCCATCAAGTGGTCTCCGTGGAAAGACTTCAGGATATCGGGCAAGGCATATTCCCAAAGCTTGTGGCCGTTGTAGGCGTCCACAGCGATGATTCCGTTAAGACCTTCGGAATACAGGATGCCGTTCTTGAACAAGGGAGCCGGACCACGCCCATGTCGTTGCGTCATCGCTTGCTCAAGATCCGCAAACCAAAGCATGCCAAGCGGGCCGCTGACCAATTCGTCGGCCGAGTTGGCGGTGTTCCCCGGATTGCCATACTGATGGGTCCATTCACCAGCACCTTCCAGTGGACCGCGGGTGAAAACGTTCATGTTGCCGGGTTTTCCGGTAGCCAGCACACCTCCGTACGGCCGCAGGCTACGATCGGCTTCCAACCTGGCCGCATCGCTTAGCGGACGACTAATCGATTGCGCAGAAACGATCAGGTTGGCAAAGTAGATGGGCAGTTTTGTATCCTCAGGGTCGGCCTGCAAAACCATGATCCGCGAACCATACAGCCCGGCTCGCGTCAGATTCTCGCGTGCCTTAGTCACGTTGGCAGGGTCCGGATCGATCGCGTAAATGAACAGGTCTGTTCGTTTTGCCAGCTCGAATGCGAGCGCTCCGTCACCGCAACCCAGATCCAAACAGTAACCTTCGTCGATGTTGGACTGGCGCAGGATTTCTTTGGCGGCCTCCGCAAAAGGCTCGTTGGATTGGTAGGGATTCGAGATCGGCTCGGCGGCGTGAATCCGCGGAGCGTTCTGCTGCTTTGCAAAGCAATACAGCGTGCCGGAATCGGTACTAACAAACAGTCGTCCGTCGGCGATTGCGAGACCGTGTGCCGTGCCTGAAATGGCGGCGTTCCAGATCTCCTCGGATTGCCCCAGCATCGAGAGGGCGACCTTGCCGCTTGAGCCGACAACGATCTTATCCAAGGCAACGACAGCACTGGTTCCCGTTGGCTGTGCGGTGCTGAACGATTGCTTCACACCTCGGACCGTGAATGGGTTTCCTCGGCGATCGACCTTTTCAAGATCCTCCCACTTAAACTCAAGGCGTTTGTCTTTGACGCTGCAGACCAGTCCGCCCGGCGTGGCGACGGCGGGGCCGATTCCCAGTTTCTGTCCGGTCGCGCCAGCCTTCTGACCAAAGGCGTAGCCGTTGTTGATGAAGGAACTGTCACTCAACACGATGTCTGCACCGCCCAGTCGCGTGTTGGCCTGAAGGTGGAGGTATTGAAACTCGCCGGTCGCCCGATCGAAAGCAGCAGGCACGCCCCGTCCGGTGGCCATGAAGATCTGTTTCTCACTTGCAGCAAGGTAGCCCTGGGCGGCGACGCCGCTTTTGGCATAGGCTCCGCCGTGAGGTTGTCCCATATAGATCGAGCCAGCGGTGTCATTGACCCAAAGGGTTTCACCGGTGTCGGGATCAAGGGCGTAAAGGCTGATTCCATCCGACGGCCAGATGCCGGCGGCAAAATAAACGATGTCGTCATACACAACCGGTCCGCCTCGTGCAGGCCAGCGTGAAATCATTCGGGCGTTCCCCAATGCCATCGCATCAGCCGGGCCTCCACGTTTCTTCCAAAGTAAACTTCCGTCGGTTTCGTTCAGGCAATACAGAAACCCGTCGTCGCTGGCCGCGTAGATTTTTCCCCGATGCCACACCGGCGCAAATCGCACCGGCGCGCGTGTCGGAAAACTCCATTGCCGAACCCCGGTGGCTGCGTTCAACGCTTCAATCGTTCCGGTAACACTGTCACCGAAAAAAAGCCGACCGTTGGCAACGATCGGATGCGCCGCTCGGTCGAAGGTCATGCGCTGCGAACGCGGCCAAGCTGTGCGAGGTGGATGCGGCGTCTGATACGACCAGCAGAGCGTCAAGGAGTCAGGGAGAGGCTCTGACGTGAAACCGCTGCGGGCTGCATCGTGACGGTAGGCCGGCCAGTCTTCCGCCGAAACGACGTGGGATGTCAGCAGTGTGAAAAGGCAAATCCGAAAGACGGGTTTCATGTTCATGGCCGAGGCTGTTAGGACTGTCATTCAACGGAGGGATAAACAAGGCAGGATATTCAATCGAGAGCACCGCATAAGTGTACCTGAGCTTACCCAAACTTGCGCTGTAATCAGGGGATACGAGGAACGCAGAGACGCGTAGGTCATCGATTCAAGTCCGTTATCCTCCACTCAAGAAACAAAAGCTGCGGATCAATTGCGATCTGCGGATTTTTTGTGGGCTTATTGGCATTAATTACGTGGCTCAGAGAGTTCCAGCAGTTGGAGCGACTCTGCTCAATACCTGAAGGAAATGGGAGCGGGCTGGCGTTACACGCTTCGCCAAGCCATTGAATAATCTTCGTTCCTCAGCTCGAACTGCAATGGAGCGATCAGGCAGGTATCTCAATCATGTTCTGAGTGATTGGTTTGGGCACAGTGGAACCATTGCAGAGACCTACTACCTGCAAACCACTGAAGATGACTACGCGGAAGCCCTGCGAGAGATAGCTGCATCAGAATCACATTCTGTGGGCACATCAGCGAGGGGGCAGAATCCGTCGCTAGAGATCAGCGCAAAAGAAAAGCCCCATAAAACAGGGACTTTGATC
>PKCN01000051.1 GCA_002862205.1 Planctomycetaceae bacterium
TTTCAGATCGAGTTTCCACACGTAACTGCTTCGGTCGCCCTTTACCGGGAAATGGTAGCGGGCCTTGTTCACGCCCCCTTCCAGATTGTAATGGTGGTACCTCGACTCGAAGGAACTTTGCCCTCCCGATACATACAGCGAACCGTCGGGGCCAAAATGAAAATAGGGGTAACGCAGGGAAGCGAATGGCAGGTAATTCACGATGGCACTACCACGTCCTCCCGTGTTATGCACCGCATAACCCGAATTCCAACCCTCCTCAGGAAGGCTACCATCGGGTGACATTCGCATCAGTTTGCCCCGGTAAAGATCTGAGATGACAAGGTCACCATCGGGAGCCAGCGCAATCTTCTTGTGGGAATCCCAGAAGGAACCATAGAACGAGGGTTCTCCCCAACTCAAGTCAAACTTGGGAACAATCAATTCGGTTCCGTCCTCCCTCACGACCTCCTGGCAGATGTCCTGGACCTTTGATTGAGGCAGGGTCGGATTCAGCGGCATGATCGTTCTCTTGTACGCGCCGCTTCGATCAAAGACTCGCACTTCGCCCACGCCTCCGACTCTCTTGGGTTCACATAGAACAAACAGTTCGCCTTTCTGTTCGTCAACCGCGACATCCCAAATGATCCCACAGGCATGAGGATCACCCTCGAGAAAAAAGCCTTCAAGTTCCAGTTTGACTTCGCCTGTTGTTCCCGGATGCGCCGAACCGGGGGCAAGATTGATTGCCTGCTTTTGTTTTTCATTCTTTGGCTCTGCCGAGACACAGTCGGGGCAGACCATCAGCACCAGAATGGCTGCTTGCATGCACTGAAAGAAGACCGTTCTTCTGTCTCGCAGGTGAAGCAACATCCCACCAAGGGCACCGAAACGCAAAGTATTGAAGCTCGCTTTGAGGTATCTGATGGTGTTCATTTTTTCCTCTGTCCCATTTTCTTGTCCTTTTTGGCTTGGAGGACCTGATTTTACTTCTGTCTTTTCTGCCCACGTTTGCTTGCGGCCATTTTCCTTTCCTGTTCAGCCTTGAGGGCTTTAAGTTTTTCGCCCGTGGGAACTTTCATCGTCGGTTCGCCTTGGAGGTAGCCCAGCGAAGCCAGGAATTCGTCGGCGGCGATCGTCGTACGTTCCAGCCACGGCGATTGGTTGAAAAAACCGTGTTTCCCGCCCTCGGCTGTGTACTTGTCGGCTCGAAAGCCGAGCTCCTTGGCCTTGTCCCACCAGAGATCACCAAAGGCTTTGAGTCTGTCGTTGCTTCCAAACATGACAATGGAGGGCGCGGTGTCGGGTTTGACATGAGAGAGCGGAGAGATCTTTGCCGCGATTTCTTCATCGCCGTTGACGCGACTGGCAAGCCCCCCGTGCATGAACGAAAGAACTGGATTAAACAGGACCATGGCTTGGGGCATTGTCGAGATCGACAGGTCGGCGCCATCGGTCTCGACGCTTTCGGGGATGATCGCGCAGGCCGCAAGGTGGCCTCCGGCTGAACCGCCCGCAGTGATCAGTTTCTGGGGATCGATTCCGAGTTCCGCAGCGTGGGCTCGCACCCACCTCACGGAGCTGCGGGCGTCCTCGACGCACTTGTCAGGTGTCACGCCGTCTTTGCTCTTGAGCCGGTATTCGACGCGGGTGCAAACCAGACCGCGGCTGGCAAAATACTTGGCCTGGGTGGCGAAGGCCCTGACCGATCCGCCGTTCCATGAGCCACCATGGAAGAAAATGATGACGGGACGCGTGTCCGTTTTTTGCCATCCAGGCGGGAAATCGACATGCATCTTCAGTTTTTTATTGCCGATGGTTTTGTAGACATGCAATCCTGTCTTCGAGTCGCTCTCGCCTTCTTGGGCAATGGCTTGCATGGTAACGCAAACCGCCATGATGAACGTGATTGAAATAACGAGCCGGGTCATGGATAAAGTCCTACCCTGTCGGTTCAGGGAAAAGCAGTTTCGAACTTGTTGTGAACGAGGATGCGAGTTCCATTCGTATTGGTGAATGGCGGCAGGTTTCATCGTTGGAACGATTGGCTCCTCGGTTTGCGTTTAGGCACTTCGTACGTAACGCCCGAGGGTTCATGATGAGTGGGAAGAAATTTACGCATCTTCTTTTTGATCGCGGCGTATTCAGAATTGCCCGCCAGATTCTTCCACTCCCACTTATCCTGTGTGTGATCGTAAAGTTCCTCTGAGCCATCTTTGTAGACGATATACCGGTGCTGCTCGGATCGCACGCCGTAATTTTTGTAGCCAAAAGTGGTTACTGTCGCCTCGTTCCATTCTGCCTGTGGGTTTTTCATCAAGACAGAGAGATCGTTGCCTTCCAGTTGTGCTGTGGGAGGCTTGCACGCGGTGAGGGCGGCAAGTGTCGGATAGATGTCCAGCAAGTTCACAGGTCGAGCACAGGTCGATCCAGGCTGAGTGACTCCTGGGACGACCCACAAGAGGTTCACCCGAGTGGCTCGCTCCCAGAGCGAGTATTTTCCCCACCGTCCCTTTTCGCCATGGTGGAAGCCATGGTCACTCCACAACACGATGATGGTGTTATCTGCGTATTTCGATTGCTCAAGAGCCGCAACGATCTGGCCGACGAGTTCATCCACCATGGACGTGCAGGCGAGATAAGCCTGAATCGCGGGCTTCCATTGGCCCATTTCCCTGATTTTTTTCAGCCACGGATTGTGGGCCATTTTGGCATGCGCCGCAGGGACATCCTCCAAGTCGTTTTCCTTGAAACCTTCGGGAAGCTGGATATCCTCGAGCGGAAATCGATCAAAGTATTTTTGAGGCGCGTAGTTGGGCAGATGCGGTTGGAAGATTCCGGCTCCGAGAAAGAAGGGCTCTTGCAGCTCGCCTGAGAGCAACTGTTCTGTCGCCCAGTTCGCGGTTTTGCCATCGGGATGGTCATCGACTGTTACATCAGCACGCAGGGGACCCCAATCGGCCGTTCTTGTCCAACCACCCAGTGGAAGCTTGGAGGAGAACTTGAGGCCCGCCCAAGAAGGAAGGTCCTGCGTTTTGCTCGGGAAATAATCATCAAAGCCTCGACCCTTGACCTCGTTGTTGAAGTGGTAGCCGTGAAAGAGTTTTCCAGCACCGCACACGTAGTATTCGTTTCGCTGGAAGAACTCTGGTAGAAGAACAGACTTATTCAATATTGGATTATGAATCAGAGAACTCTTGTTGATGTAATTACCTGACGTCGACGGCCTGATGCCGCTCATGATGGCAGACCTCGAAGGACCGCAAGCGGGGGCCGCGCAATGTGCGTTGGTAAACACCAAGCCGCGAGACGCAAGCTTGTCCATGTGAGGTGTCTTGGACTGCGGATTGCCCGTGAGCATGCCGGTCCAGTCATTCAGGTCATCGATCGCGATGAACAGGACATTCGGCTTTGTATCCGTGGGGTTTGCAGCGTGCATTGCTGCGGTGGGAAACAGGATGCACAGGAGTGGCAACATCGCAAATAGTTTTCTGGTCAGTGACATTGGTTTTTCTGTCAGGTTCGGTTTTGAGTTTCAACTGCAACAGCGGATTCTTATGCGTTTTCGACTTACAGTGTTCGATGGATGAGATGCGCCCAGTCGATTTCATTAAGTTGCAGCCATGATCCGTCTGAACAGGTTATGAGTGATCTTTTGGACGCGTTCATCGGGCCCTTGTTGAGCCACCCCATGACGTCGAGGATTCAGGTGCCCGGGCGGACTTGATAATCCATTGGCCCACCAGATCGTGGCGGCATTGAAAACGATGTTGTCTTCTGGGCCATCATAAAGTGTGGCGGTGTATCGCCCCACTTTCTTTTTGTTGACCATTGCATCTCCTTCGGCGACGACTTTCATGCCCGGCAGATCCATTCTTGGAGCACCGTGCCACTCCCATCCCAGTAGACCCTTGATGGAATCGCCCTTCTTCATTTCCGTTCCTTCGAACAGCCAGTGATCTGGCATCGCACAGGTCCAATCGCCCGCGCCGAGTCCTCGACCGCTGCCTTCGCGATCCAAACGTCCTCCCATCAGAAGCGCGCCATCAGGTCCCATTCGAGGCTCGAACGTTTTGTCGTTGAGTGAGCGGCTGAGAAGCCTTTTCTTCTGTGCTTCGGTCAGGTTCTCAGGCATTGGGAGAAACCACCCCTCTCGACGGATATTGCGATTCGGCGTTCCGTTACCAGACGGCAGCATGGGAACAACGCACAACACCGAGTTGCCGCCAAAGAACGCCAGGCTTACTCCTGCATCGCGCGCCTTGATCGCATTTTCATACATGTCGAGGCTCCAGTATTCGTCGTGACCGACTGACAGAAAACCCTTCGCACGGAGCAGTCCTTCGGGGTCGCTGTGGGTGTCGACGTTGGAGATGTAGGATACGTCGTACCCGTGTTTTTCCATCCAGTACGAAAGAGGAAACTCCCACGGCAGATACTCACCGCTGCCGCCTGAGTTTTTCAGTCGGTTGACCGGATGCGTGAAGAGACCGTAGGGACGCTCAAAACTAACCGTGCCACTGGGCACACCAGTGCTCGTCCAGTTGTCATGATCTGTGTAGATCGAATAGTCCATCGGCCAACGGTTGTACGCTGACCACGTCAGATCGCTGCATTGGAAAAGAAAGTCACACGGACGGTCATCGCGAATGATGAAAATCACATAACTCTGGATCCCAGTCTTTTCTGCGGTCATCTTTCCCAAGTAGACACCGCTGGGCCAGTTCTCTGGAATCTCCAGCTCCACGGTCGGTTCCCACTGGCATTCTCTGGCGTAGTTCTCTCCATCGGAGGGATCTTCCTGAGTGAAAGCCCTGAGCGACTCAAACGTCTTCATCAGCCGCGCGCCCGTTCCGCCGTAGTAGCCAGTTCTGAAAATCTCCAGTTTGAAATTGGACGCTGGATTTGCGCTCACCATGATCTTCAATGTCTCGCCTGCCCGAACGCTGTTTGCATTGCAATAGCCTTCGATCTGCTGGCAGCGTCCGTTGTAGAGAATCTTGTTGATCTTGCCGGGTACGGTGCGAGTTTTGGTCAGCATCCAATCGCGAGTGCCAGGTTTGCTGTTCTCGTTTCGGACGAGCTCAGGTTGTGCAGAGCGAGATTCGGATGCCTGCAGAATCGTAGGCACGTTTGTTGCCGAAAGCAGTCCAGCGCTGGCTGCTCCCTTGATGATAGATCGGCGGCCCACAGGACCAGTCGACTCTTCCTTGCTATTCACGATGAACTCGCTTGTTAACTGTTCTTAATGGCAGGCGCGTCTGCCGTGTTGGTAAAAAAGGGTTGCTTCTTTTGAAACAATGATGGAGGCGGAGTGCCTTTGGCCCATAAGGTGGGCGTCAAGCTGTTGGTGAAGTCACTGCCACAGCAGGCAGTTTGCTCTCTATCTATTTCACGCCTAGGTGCTTAAAGAAAAAGTCGATCATACTGATTTCCGGTTGCGGTTTCAGGCCAACGGCTGGAGCGATCGCGACTGTCTGCATTCCGACCTCATCGGCTCGTCTCTTTAAACATGCAACGTGTTCTGGATGATGGTTCCTGTGGTTTTGGTCACTCATTGCGACCGGTCCCCCACGTGTATTGCTCTTCATCCAGATTGGCGGGTCGTCTGAGGACATCCACGCTAGCATGTCACGTTCTTTCCGGATTGCTTTTCCTTTTTCCGAATTCAGTTCGTCCATCGACTGAACTCCGTAGGCAACCAGAATATCTGGCTCACTGGCTTTTTCCATTTCGGCAGTCCATGGTTCCTTCAGCGGGATGATATCCTTCCATTGCAGCACGTCGTAAGTTGCTTGTGTGGCCATCAGCCCCCCGACGACAAGGCGGGAGGATTCCCGCTGGACCGGGTCGGCACTGTCAGGGTCAGCCATGTCGTCGTGACACGCCAGCCAGAGGGTCGTTCCAGCGCCAGCAGACCCGCCGTAGGCTGCGACTCGTGTCTTGTCGATGTTCCACTTTTCGGCCTGGTGCCGGATGAACTGAATTGCCCGTTTGCTGTCGTGCAGACAGGCGAGAATCCCGCGTGGATCCTCGTCGCGGAAGCGGTAATTGATCGAGGCAAATGAGACGCCTTTCTTTAGGCACGCTTGGAGTTCCGAGCAACCGTGATACTTCGACTTGTCGCCGCCCTTGAACCCGCCTCCGTGAATGGCGACAACGATCGGCGTCGGTTCATTCGAGTCCGCCAGCCAGACATCCATCACAGCATTCTTGTGATCGCCGTATTGTAGATTGGCATGGGTCGGGACAGGACCTTTAGGCTGGGTTTTGGTTTGCTTTGGCTTCTGCTTTCTCCTTTGTTGAGCTTGCTCGAGACGCTCCCTGATGGGGGCGATTTCCTCGGCGGATAGCTCGCCGTCACCGTTGCCGTCCGCTTGCGGATAACGCTTCAGGATGCGCTGCTTTTGCTGCTGCGTCAGGTCTTGGGCTGCCGCAAACTGCGTCACCGCGAGCATCGCGCACAAGATGACGAGCGTCTTGCATAGCGTTTTCTGAATCATCTTTATTTCCTCACTAAGTGTGTAGCTTTAGATTAAGGGAGCGGCCGAGTGGTTCATTGAACCCACGCAAGCACTTGTCGCACGACGAGTTGCTGAGTTTCGTCCCAAGTCATTGACGGTTTGGCCGGGTTTCCCTTGACTGGCTTGAATCCGTGTCCTGCATTTTTTACTTCTACTAATTTCACATCCAGGTTGCGTTCTTTTGCTGCTTCATACAAATGCTTTGAGAGTTCAATCGGTACCGTGGGGTCGGTGTCCCCATGCACCAACAAAATGGGTGGGCTATCAGATTTTAAATGTTGGTCGGCGCTTACCAGTTTTCGAATTTCATCTGTGCTCAGGCCACCACTTGGTTTGAAAATCATCTGGGATTTTGACTGGCTTCTGTTAGGGAATCGCTCGAGACGCTTCTTCCAAAGTTCCTCAACAAGGTACGTGGTTCCGCCATAAAACGAGATCGCACCGATCACGGTATGTTCGGTTCCCGGGCCAACGACCTTGCCAGGCAGAAAGTCGCTATCCGTCAAAGCAGTGACCAAAGCTTTCGATCCACCCGCGGATGTGCCCCAAGTCACGAACTTGTGTGGATCAATACCATACCGGTCTGAATTTTTTGCAAGAAATCGCAAGGCATCTTTACAGTCCTGAAAAAGTTGCTGAAACCCGAGTTCTTCGCCCTGGCCGAAAACTCGGTAATCAATCGTGGCAACCGCAATTCCCGCTTCCGTCAGTTCTTGCAAAATCAAATCGCTTTTATTGTAGATGGCGTTTTTTGTGCCACCTGTGTTGCCGCCACCATGGATATAAATGAAAAGAGGTGCTTTCTCGTAGACATCTGTTTTCGGGTAGATGAAGTCAAGATGGTTTCGTTGCTGCTCTGTATTCTCCCTGTATTCAACGTCCAATTCGCTCTTGAGGCCGAGTTTTTCAAGCAGCACGCTGGGACCGGAGTTTTTGCTTCCAGATGGTTGGGAGCCGGGGTTGGCAGGTCGCGCCCGCTTGGTCCTGTTTCCGCCCATCCGAAGCAGACTCTGTTTTTCAGCATCTGAAAGTGAGCCGTCGCCATCCTTGTCGACTTGGGGATATCGCTGCAGGATACGACGGTAAACAGCACTTGCTTCTGATGCCGATAGCTCTCCGTCTCCGTTTGCGTCTGATTGGGGAAAAACCTCAAGGATCTTTGCGCTGAGTTTTTCGTCTCCGTTGACAGTGGAGGGCAAGGTAGACAGCATGCAGGCAAAAAATAGGCCAAATGAAAGTCTTGCAGTCAAACCAAAATTCTCGATGGTGATGAGTTGATTCATGATGCTCTAAGCGAAAAGGAAAGCTTGAAGTTGTCAGGCTGGAAAATTGGGCGATCGACAGGTGTATGAGTGGACTGATATGCGGGTCAAGGGCGTGGTGATGACGTGTCGAGGTCCTCAACCACTCTGCCAGACGCATGTTCGGAGTGATGATACCATTGCTCTGATAGCTGACGCGATTCAAGCAGTTTGAATTGCATCGTTCGGCCGTTCGCCCAGCTGCTCTTCGAGCGAAGAATCACTCCCGTGTCTACGTTTGCCCATAAGTCAATCGTTTGGGGTGCGTTTCTTCGATCACTTTTGGCAGTCGCACTCAGATGGCATTCGGAGCCACCAGCGTACTGAATCAGTTGGACATTGTATCTTCGTTTGATCAGCGAAACTAAATCAGCCATTCCCAGCAGCAGTGGTTCTTCTGGTGATGTGGCGAGTTCGATCAGCCTTCTGTTGGGAAGTCTTATCTGTAGCTCTGGGGTAAGCGATCGAAAATTCTTGGTGGTCCAGACTGGTCCTACTTTTCGCGTGGCCCAAAAAGTGGTTCCATCATTACCTATCAGATAGGCACCATCATCGGGACGCATCAAAAACTGTCTTCCACCGCGTGCGTTGATGGTGATGCTGCGCGGTCGAGATTCTTCATTTGTGTTGCTGATGACAACTTGGTACGTACGATCAACCAACGCTTCGGCAGCGAGCTGTGCCTTTTCCAGAATGCTACCAGCGCTGACTGAGGAAGTTCCCAGAAACCCCGACGACAGCATGAGCAAGACTGCAGCGCAGACCGCAAGGGAGGTGGAGGCTGCAAGTACACGAAAGCGGCGATGATTGTTCAGCGCGAGTGTTGATTCATGTCCCGTTTCTGCCTGCGAACCTTCTTCCTGAATAGAGGAATTGACATTAGGAACGCGGAGGAATCCATCGTGTCCAAGTGAGTGCAGACGTCCCTCCAAACGCATGTACGATAGGAATTGTTGCTTCGCCTCCATTGATGTCTGCAGTGCGGTCGCAAGCGATTGCTCTTCATCAATCGTCAAAGTGCCGTCGAAGTGGCCGACAATGAGGTCATCGATCGAGGACAAGGGGGGTGGTGGTTGTGTCATGACGCCCCTTCCGCAAGTTGTAGTCGTTGTTGCACGCAGCTGTGCAGCTTTTTTCGAATACGACTCAGGGAGCGTTGCACCGCATTTGGCGTTGATCCGATCTGATTTGAGATTTCCTCGAAACTTCGGCTTCCTTCGTACCTCAGTGCAACCAACTCGCGTTTGTCCTCGGTTAAGCCGTCAAGACATTGCTTGAGTGCTTTTCCCTCGTCGAGGGCGACCGACGCATCCGAAACGTCGTTCAGAAACGTGTTGGAAACCGCGTCGAGCAGTTCCGGCGATACGGCTCGAGTCTTTTGCATCGACACTTTCCGTGCGCGGATGGCGTGAAGAGCTTGGCGACGAACCACTTCTTTTGCCCACGCGTGAAAGTTGCGGATGGTTTCCGGCTGCTCCGCTTTTTCCAAAATCACCACAGCAGCGTTTTGATAAATTTCTTCGGCCAACTCGGCGTCACGCGTGATGGCATACAAATAGCCCATGAAACCACTGCGAAGTTGTAAGTACTGCTGAATGATGGGCGTTTCGGGCATCAAGGTTCTCCTAGGACCAAGTACGTACTCAGCCGCTTTCAGACACAAAAATTCATCAAAATGGCAGAGTTTCGTAAAAAGCCGGAAATCCCGCCGTTAGCCTGCTCAAAAGATTCAATCGAACGAGGCCTGCGGAAAGCTCAGAATCAGTGGTTTCTCACAACAAACAGGCCTTTCGGCCTCGCCGCGGCAGCGGGTGAACCCCAGCGCGTCGGTAGTCTGCTCCCGAACGGTCTACTCCCGAGCGGTCTACTCCCGAGCGGTCTACTCCCGAGCGGTCTACTCCCGAGCGGTCTACTCCCGAACGCTGGGTTGGGTTACCAATTATGGCGATTTGGCAGGTTCGGCTCCGAAGTGATGGAGCACATTTTTGAGTAGTTTGCTCAAGGCATCATCATGATAGACGCCCCAGGCTGTTGCGATCGAT
>PKCN01000050.1 GCA_002862205.1 Planctomycetaceae bacterium
TGGGAGCTTGGGAACCCAGCTTCCTACCCCACCAAGGCCAAGACCAGAAATCCATTTTCCGCTACCAGCGTCACCCGGACTGACCCGTTTCTGGGAGGAGCCAGTGCTACGATGAGACAGCAAGCCAGCGGGGAATGCTCGCTGCCCTGCTGGCTTGGGTGCAGTACTTTGCGAGCAAGACATCGGCACCCGTTGCCCGCTTCCCGTGTACATTCCGCAGCAGCCAGCGGCCTCAGTAAATAGGGCAAATAGGTAAAACAGGGCCATCAGAAGGTCTGTAACCCTTCCAAAATAGGTGAAACCAATCAGAAAAGCATTGGAACAGAAAACAGAACTAGCCCCAAAGAGTCCTTTCATTTACTCTGAGTTGTCGTTCGAAAACACGTTATTTACGCACAATTTGGAACTGTTCCGCAGACCTGTCGCATGCTGAAAGCACTCGAGCTGGCCGGTTTCAAAAGTTTTGCGGATCGCACGCGCTTCGATTTTCCTGACGGGATCACCGTGGTGGTCGGCCCCAACGGGTCGGGAAAGTCCAACATTGTCGACGCGATCAAATGGGTCCTCGGCTCGCAGAGCGCCAAAAGCCTGCGTGGCAAGGACATGTCGGATGTGATCTTCAAAGGGTCGCAGACGCGAGGCCCTGCCGGCACCGCTGAAGCGACCATCGTTTTCGACAATCAGGATGGGACGCTCGGGGTGGATGCTCCTGAGGTCCACGTCACCCGTCGGGTCTATCGCAGCGGCGAAGGCGAGTACCTGATCAACAATCAGCCTGTCCGGCTCAAGGATGTGAAAAACCTGATCCGCGGCACCGGCATCGGAATCGATGCCTACAGCCTGATTGAACAGGGCAAAGTCGACCGGATGCTGCAAGCCAATGCAAAGGACCGCCGGGCAATTTTCGAAGAAGCCGCCGGAATCAGCCGCTTCAAGGCCAAGAAAATCGAAGCGGAACGTCGCTTGGCGCGTGTCCAATCCAATCTGACGCGTTTGGGAGACATTGTCGACGAGGTTGCATCACGTCTCAAAAGCATTCGAAGTCAGGCGGGAAAAGCCGAGCGTTATCGGCAAGCCAACGATCGAATGAAAGCACTTCGCACCCAGATGGCATGGGCAGACTGGCGAGAACTTTCGTGGGAATTGGACACCACCGAGCAGGACCTCGCCAAATCGATTGCAACCCACAAAGAACTCGAAGTCCTCCGTTCCCGCATGTCCGAGGAACGCCAGGCAGCCGACCTGGAACTGCAAAAGATTGCCGAACAAGCTCGAGAAATCGAACAAACCCGCAGTGGCAAACTTCAAAAAATTGCTGAGTATGCTGGACGCCGTACCGCCGACCAGACATCGATCCAGGACGCGCGAGCCAGCGTTGCAAAACTGCTCCGCCGAGTGCGTTTGCTTCAAACCCAGGCAGGTTCTGCCGCAGCAGAACTCAGAAACGCCACAGACCGATTGCAAAGCTACGAAGACGAACTTGCACGGGTTCGCAAACGCAACACTGCTGCCCAACTGGAACGCGATAAAGTCCAGAATGAAGTCAGCGAAGTTATTTCCCGACGTGACAGTATTCAGCAAAAGCATCTGGCTCTGGTACGCAATGTTGCCGACCTGGAATCAAAACGCCAACGCAGCGAACAACGTGCCGGGGAAGCACAACGCACCCTGAGTGGACTTCGCAAACGCATCAGCAACGCAGAAAAGCTTCTCACCGAAGCAATCGACGAATCCCAGGCAGCGGCGCAGCGAGTGGAAGTTGCTGACGGACAAATCACCCAGATTGTCCGCGAGATTGAAATTGCTGACGCCAAGCTTCAAGAGAGTCGCCGCACTTTTGAACGTCGCCGCGATGAGATATCAGCCTTGCGAATCCGACTTCAGGGTCTTGCAGAACGCCGCAGCGTTCTGGACGATTTGCAGCGTCGTCAGGAAGGCATTTCCGGCGGCGTACGCACCATCCTGGAGCAAATTGCCAATTCCGATTCACCACTCACTGGCCAATTGCATGGCATCGTCGCTGAAAGTTTTGAAGTCGATGTCAAAGTCGCCCCCCTGATTGACGCAGCACTTGGCCAACGCAGTCAATACGTGATTGTCAGTGGCGGAGAACTGCAATCAGCCATCCTCGACGGCACACTCGCCATTGATAGTCGAGTTGGTTTGATCAGGATTGACGAACTGCCTACCCGACGTCCCGGTGACCGTATCCGCCTTGATGGGCTCAAAGGCGTCATCGGTCGCGCCGACCGCATGCTCAAATGCGATACGATCTATGAACCGTTAACCCGACATCTACTCAGCAATACCTGGCTTGTCGACACCATCGATACAGCTCTCGGCCTGAGAAAGTTATCGGGAGCCGGTTTGCGATTTGTCACTTCCAACTGCGAATTGCTGGAAAATGACAGCTCCATTGTGATCGGACCGCCGGCTGCGGCGACAGGCCTGATCAGCCGTCGCAGCGAACTGGCGGCAGCCGAACAACAAATCAAACACTACCAGTACCAGCTTGCAGAAGCCGAAGCTGAAACCGAACGATTGAGCCACCGGGTTGATGAAGAAGCAGCCTCGTTGGGACGCATCGAACAGAAACATCGCACCCTGATCGCTGATCGTGCTGCGGCAGAAGCAGAACGTCGACATACCAACGAACGTGAAGAATCACATCGGTTGGTGGTTCAGGAAATCGCAGACGAGGTCAATGCAACATCGGCAGCCCAGGAACACGCCAGCACTGAAAGTGACGAGTTGGGCAAGCGAATCCAACACGGCCGTCAACAAACCGAAAGCCTTGAACTTGAAGCAGCGGAGGTCGAAGAAACCCTGTCAGAGTCGCAAACCGCGATGCAAACCGCGACCAGTGGTGTGATGGCAATCTCGGTCGACTTGGCTCGTGCCGAACAGAAATTCGAAGCGTTGTCAGCGACCATGGCTCAGCAAAAACGCGACCAGAACCAGCGGGAAGCTGCAGTCGAAGAAGTCCGTGTCCAGGCCAATCAGGGTCGTGAACGTATCAATCAACTCACCGCTCGCGTGCTCGATGCGACCAATCAGCTGGCATCGCTTCAATGGTACGCCGATGAAAATACAGCCCAGCTGAAACAGCTGGCGGAGTCCGCAGAACAGGTTCGCCAGGACAATCGGGACATCATGCGGGCCAGCGAAGAGGCAATGAAACAGGCCGCCACTGCCAGTGAATCGGTGCATGCCCTCTCCGCCAAACGTGACAGTGCCAAGCTTCGCCGTGACACGCTGGCTGATCGGCTCATGGAAGACTACGAAATTGATCTGCGCAACAGCGAAGTTCCTGAAGACTGGGAAGCACCCGAAGATCGCGCTGAAACCGAAAAAGAAATCAACACGTTGCGAACTCAGGTGCAACGCACCAGCAATGTCAACATGGAAGCGTTGGAAGAACTCGAAAGTTTGCAGGCACGCTATGACGAACTGCATGCACAATACCAGGACCTGACCGCTGCAAAAGATTCGCTCCAACGGATCATTGGTCGCATCAATGCTGATAGCAGACGTCTTTTCCTGGACACGCTGGAAGCCATTCGTGTCAACTTCCAGCAACTCTACCGAAAATCATTTGGTGGCGGGCAAGCCGACCTGATTCTGGAAGACAGTGACGATCCACTCGAGGCCGGGGTCGAGATCGTTGCAACACCACCCGGCAAACCAAGCTTCAGCAACTCTCTGCTCTCCGGGGGTGAAAAAGCACTCACCGCAGTGGCTCTTCTGATGGCGATCTTCAAATATCGTCCCAGCCCATTCTGTGTCCTCGATGAGGTCGACGCCCCCTTTGATGAAGCCAATATCGGCCGCTTCGTGACGGTGCTGAATGAGTTCCTTGACAGCTCAAAATTCGTCGTCGTCACACACAGCAAAAAAACCATGACCGCGGCGACCACGTTGTATGGCGTCACCATGCAGGAATCGGGAGTCAGCAAACAGGTCTCCATTCGCTTTGAGGATGTCAGCGACGATGGTGAAATCAATGAAGGTGGTGAGGCTGCCTGATCACTGCTGCGGGTTGCCCCACACCTGACCCTCCACATCTGACCTACGGCCGCGCGATAGCACAGAAAGCGTCCCAACACCGCCTCACCACGAACCTTCCAACCACGGCCCCGTTCCCGCTGCATCGGCAAAACTCAACGGGATTCCGACTCCGGCATGGGCGAGGCGTTCAAAGCCTGCTGCAAAACACAGTTGCCCACATCTACCGCGTCGCCTCTGCGATAGCAGGCGAGTAATTTGCGAGATTCTTCGGCGAGCATCCGCCTGACCTCACGTCGTTTTCCTTTGACTCGAGGTATCTTCATGTGGTCATACGCCGTGGTCTGATGTCGCAACCACGCAATCACCGCCGACTCAGCACGTTTTTCAATTGGAATCCGTTCTGTTCTGGCCACAGTCCCACTACCCACCGGGGTCGCATGAGCCGTTACAAGGGTTGCCATTTTTCGGGCGTCCTCTTGAAAGCTTGGGTGAAACCCCAGAAAGCTGAGCACCGCTCCATGAAAATCTTCGACATACACCGCCTGTTTCTCTTGACGTTTTGCCTGGTCACGCTGCCGACGTTTTGCATAGGCTTCGGTTGATCGTTCCGCATCGAGCGCGCGTTTGGTTTCCTCCACTCGCGCCTTTGGCGCCCAGACGCCCCGCGAAAATGTTCGACGGCCCTTCTTCTCTTTCACCGTCCATGTTGGCCCGCCCGCTTTGACTCGCCGCGTCCAACCAGCATCTCCCGGCGGCAGAAGAATCCAGCCCTCAGGAACCACCAGTTCGTTGCCATCCTCCGTTCGCACCCTACCTTCAACTGACCCAGGCGCCACAGTTCGCGTTTGATCCGGCATCTTATTTTTGTTTCATCCTTGTGTTACGGACTGGCCCAGTCGCTCATTACGACTCCAGTCTTACTCCACCCGCACTTTGAATAAATGCCACTCTTTGCAGGCGGCCAATCAATAATTCAATTCTGGAAAAGAACTCGTCTTCGCACCCTACTTCGGGTGGTTGAATTCCGAGGAAAACGAATGCAGCATCCCGGCTGGTTGTCTGAATGGCTGAGGCTGCGTCACTGGCGACCACGACTTTGGTAATCGCCTGGATTCGTGCTTCACGCAGCAAGCGATCCAGATGCGATCGCACCTCCTCGATCCCGGCCTCACTCTCGACCACTCGCAGCAATCGCAAGCGTCTTCCTTGCCACAATGGATGCTGCAAAATCAAATGAGCCAGCAGAATCATCAATTCCCCATTGGCCCGCCCACGCCACCAAACGTCGATTGGGCCGGGAGGAGCCGCCCAATCATCCACCGGCTCATCAGTCCGACGCAGCACGACCGCACTCCTGCCCAGCGACTGAAGATTGCGTAGCAGGTTACCAAAGACACTCATCCGATCCACCGTCAAAGGACAGCCCAACAGAACCACATTGGGACGCAAACTTCCCAGCCCCTGGCATTGCACCAATGCTTCGATCCCAGCAACGTAATCCGCGGCAACGACGACAGACGGAAAGGCCGCCAATTCCCGCTCGCGTATCATCGAACGCAATATTTTTTCCTGCGAAAGGCTGCGTTCCAACCGATCATCAAGATGACCGGAGATAACCTGCCCCAAGGTCAGCATCCCGGTTTCGGCTGTCAACCACGAACCAAAAACAACCAGATGCGGGCGGCTGAATCCTTGCCCGCTGAGAGCCAGCACAAAGGGTCTCCAATTCTTCGGATGGTAGAGTTCATTTTCCAACTTGATCAGGTTTTGCCGTGTCCTCTCAAACCAGTAACCACTCTGCAAATCGCCCCATTGATTTACCGGGGCCGTCCGTGACAGATACCAATACAACGCGCCCACCAGACACACCGCAATGACGGCCCAGCCCCAGTCGATCAACACCATCATCACAGCACAACCAACCGCCCCGGCTAAACACGTCGTCCAATGACAAAAACGGAATTGCGGACGATAACTCGGATTCTTGGTCGTCGATTCGAAGAATGTGGCAAGGTTCAGCAGCCCATAGGTCACCAAAAATGCCATCGTGATCAGCGGTGCGATGGTATTCAGATCAGCCGCCATGATCCCTGCCTGAGAAATCAGGAAAGTCACCAGAATCGCGCGACGCGGCTCCTGTTTCTTCCCTGAGCGGACACCCAACTGCTCCAACCGTGGCAACACACGATCACGCGCCATGGACTGGAGAATCCGTGGAGCCCCCATCATGCTTCCAAGCGCTGACGACATGGTGGCGGCGATCACGCCAGCCGCAATGAATACCGGCAAGATGGCAATGTCCGACATCACCATCTCCGTATGAACCAGATCATGACGTGAGACCGAGCCACCCAAAAAGATCGCCTGAGCCGCGTAGATAAGTGCCGTCACAATAACGGCGGCCAAGGTGCCCCGAGGAATCGAACGCGCTGGGTCACGTAGCTCACCCGACATGTTTGCGCCCGCCATGATGCCCGTCACTGCAGGGAAAAACAACGCGAACATCGTCCAAAACGATTCTTCACCGACGTAATTTGCAGTCAAGTTGCTGCTGAACAACTCAACGTCAAATGCCTGCCACGCTCCCACAAAAAATGACAAAAGCGAAACAATCACTGTCGCTAAAATGAAAAATTGAATCCGCAACGTCCAGCCCGCACCAATCGCAACACATCCAAACACGACGACATTGGTAATCGTCGACACCAACAAAGGAGGAACAGACTCGGGCAGATACTGTTTCAACGCAATCGTGAAACCAATCACATAGAGCGCTACCGACAAAGCCTGAGCAGCAAAGAACAGTAACCCAATCGCACCACCAAATTTGGGGCCAAGACTACGGCTGATCAGAAAGTAAACACCACCACCTTCAACCTTGGTGTTGGTGGCAATTGCCGAGAGCGAAAGTGTTGTCAGAATCGTGATCGTATTACTTGCCAACACAATCCCAAGCGCCGACAAAACACCAGCATTGCCAACCACCACATCAAATCGCAGAAACATGATGACGCCCAGGATCGTTAACACACAGGGCGTGAAGACCCCGGCGAACGTGCCAAAGCGATTTCCATCGTGTACGGGTAACACCTGACTCATGTGGCTCGGCTACGGTGGCTAGTGGGAGACAGGTTTCGAGAATTCGAGAAGACGAAAATCCAGGCAAACATGAACGGACATCAACAGCAACCCGCCGATGAAACCAAGTGGCAATCTACACCTCGTGGGATCCATCAATGTGGGATCCATCAATGTGGGATCCATCAATGTGGGATCCATCAATGTGGGATCCATCAATGTGGGATCCATCAACCTGCCTCTGGACCGATGCTTCATTTTTCTTTACCACGCAACCAATAAAATCCACACGATCGCACGCAGTCTATCAGAACAACTGAGGTTTTGTGATGCCCGGTTTTTCATTGGCAAACCCACAGCAAAACATTGTAAAAACATGGTGCCGGGGCGAGAACAGGAAAGCATTGAAGCTGATCAATGGCATCCGATACACTCACTCACTGCGATACACTCACTCGCTGCGATCATCAACTCACTGCATCATGCAAGTTGGCTGGCACGCGTCTTCGGCAAGATCAGTTCGGGCCGCTTTTCAGGTTTGCCAACTCGCTACTGGATCGTGTCCCCATTGCCCCCCAAACCCCATAGGGACTTGGACTACCCGGTGGTGTGGGGCTACCCAGATAAACCGTGGGCTGATGAGCACTGCCAGCATCTATTTCATCGCTGATAAAACGCACCGCTCCATCAACCATGGCAATGTTCGCTCCACCTTGGTGGTAACTGCTGGGCGGAAGCACTCCCCAACAATCATCGCGTGCTGCTGACAATACGATCTCTCGGTTGGGGGGCAGGATTGTATTGAAGCCTGTATACAGTGGCATCCCATCGACCCAATTCAAGCCACGTTCCTGAATGCTATCGAGTCCCGTATCCACCGTAATCTGCGGATCATCAAACCCGTTCCAACGCCTTGGATAGTAGAGCAAGGGCTGTTCGCCAGACGCTTTTCGTTTCTGCTCAACCGTCCTGACCAAGCCGGGATCATTCAACAGTTGCTCAGCCTCGACTGCCACTCCAGGTTTGCGGCAAATGCTATTGCCACCAAGGGAAGTCCCGATTTCCCCCAGTAAAAGTGTATAGGCGATCCCATCAGTAATATCGGCATCTCGTGTGGGAACCCGAGGCACAAAGGCGCCTCGCATCGCCGCGTTGGTTTGTTTTGCTCGCAGTTCATCAAAAACGAGCGTGCCCTTGATTTGCTTGTAGGGACCTGTGGCTGCGGTCAGGCACCCGTCGCCCAAACACGCAGCATAATTCGTCCTGCCGTTAACCGCTCCGCCTCCAAAGTCCGCATTCGCTCCATATCCAGGATCACTGGGGCAGCGGTAAGTCGGCACTTCGCTTTGCCATGGCGGATAGCCCACAGCAAAGGGCTCGGGTCCATTACGCGGCCACAGACGCGAGGGCTGGGATTCATCATCCGACTCCCAAGCCGAACTCGGTCCGCTTCCGTATTCCTGTTCCTGATCAATCGCTTCGGCCAACGGAATCTGGTCGATGAATGGCAGCAGCCCCACAAGAAAGCTCAAGCGTCCGTCATTGTCGGCCCCGGGAACGACACTTCCATCGGTGCCATGCAACTGGACGGGAAAGTGCCCGTAAGAATTTTGATAGTTCCGAATGGCCAACGCGACTTGCATCATGTTGTTCTGGCAATTCGTACGTCGCGCATTTTCTCGAGCCGCTTGAACCGCCGGAAGCAACAATGCCACCAGGATTCCGATCAACGCAACGACTGCACACAACTCGACCACGGTGAATCCGCTTCTGTGGCGGCAAAGACGTTTCGAAAGAATCAGCATGCCAGCGTCTCATTGAGTGAACGGATCATTTTACCAACTATCACGAGTTTGCGTGTTTCGGTCAAGCTTTTGTCTCAGGGCGTTGGTTTCTGGCTTTTTTTGCCGGTTTGACCGTAGGACGCAACATTGCCCCACCCAGCTTCAACATCACCGCGCTAGCTTCAACACCACCGCATTTCATGATCTCCGGCTTTGCTGCACCTCATTTACCAGGCAGCGGGATTTACCAGACAGCGGGATTTACCAGACAGCGGGATTTACCAGACAGCGGGATTTACCAGACAGCGGGATTTATCAGACAGCGGGATTTATCAGACAGCGGGATTTACCAGGCAGCGGGATTTATCGGACAGCGGGCTGCAAAAAGGGGAACCGTCAGTCAGAACCATTTGACTCCGACGACCAAGTTGCCGATAATGGAGAGGCTCGAGCTGGGAGACGCTTGGGCGCTGGAGCTTCTCCTGAGAGAATGATTTTCATTTTTCAGTGATTTCCATTTTTCTCTGGGGGTGATCTGGATTCGACCGGATGACAAGAAGCAATGGTTGCGTGTCGTGGTTGATCAGTTGGCCACGTTAAAAGCTGATCAAAACTTTTAGTTGCAGATGAAAGTCTCGCACTGGCCGCCTAAGAACAGGTAGCCCGGACTGAGGGGGATCGCCAGAGTCGCCCGACTGTCCGTCACAATTCTGGATCGTTCACCGTCCTACTCGAGACGCGGTGAGCTAAATAAAGTTTCGGGTTAGCGAGCTTCGGAGCCTGTCGAGCAGCGCCGCAGTAAGCGAATCGGTTTCTTCGGAGATCAAAATGGTTCGACTACACACGTAGACGTCATTGTGGATGCATCGCGGGACGCGGGTTCAATTCCCGCCGCCTCCACTAGGGCCAATTTGCGATTCGATCGCAAGTTGGCCCTTTTCTTTGGTTTCCAGCAAATCTCTTGC
>PKCN01000262.1 GCA_002862205.1 Planctomycetaceae bacterium
CATCAACGATAGGGGCGACCAGCAGCACAGTCGTTGGCCCCCCCAACGCCGAAAGGACGCTTAGCTTTCCCGACACCAACTCGGCCCGACCACGCATGACGCGAATCCCGAAATGGTTGCTGGTAACCTTGTCAGGCTCGAATCCGGAGCCATTGTCGCGGATCGTGACTTCGATTGAATTCGCAACTTTTCTGCTGCTAATCAAAACTTCCGTTGCATCGCCGTGCTGACATGCATTTCGAACGGCCTCCAAGACGATGCGATAGGCGGCGCAGGCGATGGCCTGGCCAACCTGTTTGACACCGGGTTGCATATCCCATTGAACTCGACCGTTCCATTCTGGAAACAACCGGCCAAGCGTGTCGGCAGCCGCAACGTGCCAATCACAATGATCCAAATCGGGCGGGTAAGTCTCAGTCAACAGCCTGCGACTGGCCTGCATGGCTTGATTCAACCAGTCCGAAAGCTGGTCCAGAGCAGGAGACAAATCACCGCCATCGGTTTCACAGGCGGAGGTCTCAGCAGCACGTGAAAACTTATCGCGAAGATTGGTCACGGTGGACGATGCCACGAAGAGCAGTGGGATCACCCCATCGTGCAATTCGTTACCAATTTGCGAGCGTTCAAGCTCAACCAACTCGGCCGCTAATTTCTTGGCATCAGACAACACAGCACTCCGCAATGCGTCACATCATCGTCTGGATCAACCAAAGTCGGCCACCCTGCTGGCAGTCACGTGACATTGGCCGGGTTGCGGCACCAGATAGCCACCAACAATGCACGAACGGCAGCGACTCCGGGGCAGCTATTCTTCACGAGGGAAATTCGCTAGACGGACGCCACTGTTAGGACGGGAATCAACCGAACCACTTCTTTTTATCAAAGCTGGCGATTCCTTTTTCTTCCGCACCCTGAATATCGAAAAGCTTATTCAGCTTGGTGATTTTGAACACTTCAAGAACATTTGGCGAAACTTCACAAAACTTCAGAGCGACCTCTTTTGATTTGCAGCCCTTGTTCAACATCACCAACTTGGTGATCATCGCAGATGACATGAACGTCACGCCTTTGAAGTTCAAAAGCAACTTTTTGTGGATCGCTTGGGGAACTGCGTCCTGCAGTTCTTTGCCCACCTGCTCGATCCGTTGGCTATCGAGAATCTTGCTATCGGTGAAACCGACCACAAGAACCTCGCCATTGATTTGTGTAGTAATAGCCGCCATAGCAGATTCATTCCGAAGTTTCAGGGGAGGCTGGGCGGTTCTTCCGACCCAAACACTTTGTAGAACATATCACCCGGGCCAACTTTTTGCAATTCGCCCGGCGTCCACGGTAATAACGCTTGCATCCAAGCACGAAGACTTGCTGATTCCGCTCCATTCTAGCATCTAATTTTGAGAATGCAGAGTAATCTGCGGGCGGTTCATTATTGTCACTCAGGTATCCGCGTGCAGATCCTGCCATTCCCTGAATAATCAGGTCATCAGTTACAACTACGCACGAAACACCTTCCCCGACCGCCTTCGTGGTGGCTCCCGGAGTTGGCTGAAACGGGACAAACCGGAAGGTCCCCAGACTCCCCGAAGACCGCGAAAAACCGAGGCAAACTCCTAGGGGTCCAACTGATCCAATTCATCAATCAACGCATCCAGATCCTGACCGCCTGGATCCAACCCGTCCGACCCGTCCGACATCGTTGATGGACGCTGAGTGCTGGGTCCCAATGCCCCCTGCGTCGATGCATCAGACCCGGAATGCTTCGACTTAACGACGTCACCACCAGCAACATCCAATCGAGCGTCACCTGCAAGCGGAGCACCAGAATTTGCGTCATCGGATATCTCTGAAAGCACTCGCTTATCCTCGCTTTGAGCGGACTCTTTCGCATTAGAATGCTTAACCATCGGCGCGAGTGAGAATGTCCGAACCGCTCTGGCTGCGTTCAACTTCGCAATGGAGGCCACAACCGGTTCAGGAGTGTTGAACTCATTGAGATTGAAAAAGTAAAGCTTCCGCGACTGTCCATCTGGATTCACGGCAGCAATTCCAATTTCCGCAACCTCAGGATCTGCCGTATGCCGTGTTCTCGTTCCGTCGATTCCCAGTCGTCTCAATGATTCGTGCATCACTTCAGGCATACGCCAATCAAGCATTGCAATATCGCCACCAATGGAAGAAAGCGTCAACCGATCCGTGGAGGATTCACTCAGGCTATCCAATGGCCCAACCAAAACCAAGTCGATCCCACTTAGCCCAATCAACTCACCCACGACGCCTTGGGCCACACGCTCAGCACTGGGCGTCGCTGGTGCGCTGTGAACCATGACGACAGACAATCGAACAGCCATCCGTTACATCCCTCAAATTCATCGAATCAGCCAGCAGATGATCTTGCACAATGTCGTACAACTCAAACCACAGGTCTCTTACATTTGTCAGGCTGCTCAAGTCTCGACACTCAAGTTCCTGTGAAACAATCTCCACGACTTCAGGCGACGCATTCTTGAGTAAACCGTGGACCAGTGAACGAATCAGCATAACGTCAACCGCCGTTTGATGAAGGACACTCAGCCCAGCAACTCTGTGATGGCTCGTCGCCAACAAGAACACTCCACGACGCCGCGCTTTTCGCAGCAGCCTCCTCAAACCACGACGCGTAACTTGCTCGACTCCGTCAATGATCAGCAGGCTTCCGCTTGACAAACCGAGCAAACAAACCTCAAGCGTGTGAATCGAATCGCGGGCATGCTTGAAACGTGACCAGAAATCATTCACCAGCGGCATCGTCAACTGGACCTGCCGAACCTGCGCTATTCCATCCCCCTCAAAGGCATCCACTAGATAAGGTACCAAGTTGTAAAGGAGAGTCGTCTTGCCACTTCCATGCGGACCGACAATCAGACCAAATCTGACAGACTTCAGATTGCGAACCAACTGGCGACACAAACCGGACGCATTGGCAACGTCCTGACCAGCGGAGGAAAAATCATCCAAGGAATTATCCGACACCAACCCCGATGAGACAGATCCCTGACCACCTGCAACGCGACCACGGACATCGACCAACAGATCACCTTCAGGGCATCGGAATGGCACGGCCTCTGGTCGGGTGAATCGCGTTGAAAACGGATTTCTCGGCAACACTGCACTCATTGATGAAGCCGTGCCTCACGAAGCAGGAGCAGGTTCCAACACGTTGCCGCGAGGCTTCCCATTCGCTCTGGGCAGCGTCACGGCGAGGCGGTCAGGAGCCAACGAATGAGGACGAGCCATTTCTTCCGAAACCAGATGAAACGGTTGTTCAGCAACAATCTCCCGGCCAGTGACCATAAACAAACGCAACCGCACGCACCATTGCAGGCTGATCAAACGGCCGTGATAGCTAAGCGGTGTCCTGGGAAGCACACAATGAATGACCTGCTCATCGGCCAATCCTATGCGTCGGAGTTGATGCTCAGCAACGCGTTGGAAATGATGAACATTGAGATCTTCATCTCCCTTTCCCTCGGTGTGCCAAAGAACGGACACCTCGACACCTTGAACTTCATCAAGCGGAACGCGACTAATCCGCCACTTGGCTGAAAGTTCACCGCCTGCACAATATAGCCCGTCGGCATTGCATAACGTCACGTTGACCGCGGGTTGTGCTTCAGCGACAAGCCCGGGGGATGCACGACGACGGGAAAACTTCGGCAGAACGATGGCCACGGTTGCGACTCTCCTGAAACCACGACCTTCCAGCGAATTGCATTGTGAGTCCCAACAAAGGAATGCATCACATTGTCTGGCAGGTCAATGTGTAATTGTTGCTCCCAAGGGGCCTGTGGGTCAACTGCGACATTTCTTTCTTTGAAAATAACTTGGCGAATCGCTTCATGTCGATCCACACGGACGTCAGTCCCCTGGCGGTAAAAAGTTTCTTCTTCGCAGGTCAAAAGTACGGTCAGACGCTTCATCTTAAGCCTGCCGGATTGACTGATGAACAGATCGTATTGGCCACCAGGGACGAGAGGGTGACTGCCGATTTCAACGATTGTAGGACCTACGCCAGCAAACTGTCGAAACTGGGTCAGGAAGAAGCGGAATGACCACACGCTGATCATCGCAAACGGAACGAGAAGAACAGCCAAATACCAGCGCGGGCGTCCGTTCCAGAACCCTGACACAACCACGGCGAGTAGGACAAGCCAAACCGAGCTCCAGAGCAACGCGAGCGTGGCAGGTCCAGCGATGCCAGAACTGGCTTTTTCAGCTGCCAGCCTGTACGTCAGCCTTTCACCCGGGCTCTCCGTGATGGCACTACCTTTGGGCACACTGGGCAACGACTGCGAATCATCTGCTGAGGGCCCAATCATCTCGATCGCCCCTGCCATTTTCGCAATCGCAGAGCGACGTTCACTGCTGGCGCCGATGCGTGCCAGTCGATACAACAACGTCACTCCACCAGTGACCAATGCTGCCAAGGAAAGAATCCCAAAAATCCAAGTGCCCAAACCGGTACTCAGTGCATCGGTCGGGACTTGAGAAACACTCTCAGGCGCTACCTCGTTGATCAGAACCAACGAGAACCCAAAAACGCCGACTAAAAAAAGGCCCGCATAAAAAGTGAGTTCCCCTGCTTCGCCTGCCAGCGCATGTCCCAAAATCCGCTTTCCGCGCTTTTTGCTCCATGGTTTTGGGAAACGGGGCATGTCTGTGCTTCTGCCTGAATATTCAACGGACTCAACCGGCACAAAATTTACACGGCGAGAATACCAATCACTTTATCAACAGATTGGCCAGCTGGTTCACGTCGACCAAATACACTTGGTCCACGTGACACAACCTCGCAAAACAACTGAAAATTCACTCAACAGAATGCAGAGATACCTGACCTGATTTCAGGCGATCAGGCATTCGCAGTTTCGCGACTGGGCCTGTAAAAGCCAAGCTCCTCCAGTGCTGCGTAAACCTCTTCGAGAGTCTTCTCACCAAAGTTGCTGATGGCCAACAATCTGCGAGGAGTCGCATTCAAAAGGTCACGTACTGTCAGAATACCAGTCTCCTCGAGACAGTTAGTCGTCCGTACCGATAAACCCATCTCAGCGATGCTCAAGTCAAGTCGCTCACGACGTAAACGGGCATCTTCATCAGCACGAATAAGTGGAATCCGGGTCATTCCTTCAACTCCTTTTTGAAAATCGATCAGCCATCCCAAGACGCTGCCGTTGATTCCCTGGGCCGAAGCTTTCGGTAAGGGTCACGCGCAACGTCCTCCTGTGGCCGAAATCCTATGGCATCCGCAGCTTGGCAGAAACCCTCGAAATGTCAGCAAAACCCGTTTTTCTCCGATCCATTTTGCTAGCAAACCTTGGCAGACACACGGTTTTGGCAGCATGAAAAAGATGGATTCAGGGCTAGCAACCAGGATGACACAGGCCGTTCGATCAAGTCCAGCTGATCAATTCCACCCGGACGACTTCATTCCTGACCGCAGCGAGATCAAATCGGCTCCAACCACGGACCGGCATCCGTCTGATCCCCGTCCTGAGAGGCCAATATCGTCGAGGTTTCACAGCTACCGAGCCCCACGAAAGACGGCAGATCACTTGGGATCAACTCGAAAAAATCTCAATCACGCTGAGGTAGGACGAAGCCGCAAACACACCGCCAGTTGCCTAAAGTGAGCAGGCAACGTTGGGAATTTGCGGCAAGTAAGGCTTCTTTGTCGCCAGAATCCTCCCGCGAGGCCGATTGACCGGCTGAAACTCAAGATACTTTGGCCGGAAAGGCTCGCTTGGCCTTGGGAGAAAAATCTTGGCGGGCTATACACTAGGGTTGACGGAGGTGTGTCGCGCGGCGTCAGTTTCAATGAAAGCTGGCCCCACAGACAAACTAAGATCGCAAGGGCATGTAAAACGGCGGTAAAAGCCATTCTTTACAGACCTCTGAATTGCGACCCTCACAATCACGAGTTTGCGCGAGAGAATAGCCGCTACGGCCCTCGAACGCTGCATCTCGATCACAAATCACTTATAAGCAGAAATAAATCTTCTATGAAAGACAATTGGAACATTCTGGCGAGGCTGCTAGACACTCCCGGCGTTTCAGACCCACCAGCCGAAGAAAAAAAGCAGGAATCAAAACCTGCAGCAGCCCCCGAGGCGACCGGCACGTCTGAAACAGCGACTCCAGACGCAGCATCTGGGTCGAACACAACCGAACCAACGAGCGAAGTCGCCGACACCACGAGCAAAGTCAAGGCGAGCAAAGCCAAAACGAGCAAGTCAGGCGGCATTTTGGAGGCATTGAAGGCGAAGATACCGCCTCAGATCCTGCCCGGGTTCGGCAATTCAAGCGACGACCAACCCAGCCAAGTCGAACCGGAGGAGGCATCGGCAACCGCTTCACAGCCATCTTCCAGCCACCCGCCGGCTCCACCTGCCAGCGATTCGGGACCATCCGACAGCGGAGCAGCTGACGGGAACGCAGACGCGGCAACTCCGCAAGAAAGTTCGGCCGGATGGTCAGACTTGGTTTCTGAGTTGGGCATTGAGGAATCGGCCGAAGCCCAAGCGAAAGCTCCCGAGGGATCACGATCAAGCAAGACCGAATCCGCCCAGAAGAAGAAGTCCGACACTCCATCACGTCGCAGGAAGAAAACCGCAGGATTCGCCACCGGCCTCGGCTTGGACGAAGATGAGCAACCTGAAGATGAGCAGCAAGAGCCCACTTCTTCGCAAGTAAGCTCCGAAGATCCGCTGGCGATGGCATCTGCATTCGGTGAATCGAGTTCAGAGGAAAGCACGTCACCTCGGGGCGAGCAGAGCAGGTCACGTCGCGATCGCGATCGAGAGAAAGTTTCGCCACGCGGTCGCTCACCCCGTGAGCGGAAACCACGAGACCAAGGAGAGCAGCAGCGAGGCAACTCAAGCGAAGATAAATCATCGCAGCGTTCGCAGGCTTCAACAGAAGCGTCGAACGAAGAGCGGGGCGAACGGGGCAGACGTCGTGGCCAATCCCAGGATCACTCGGGAAATGGCGGTCAATCTTCACAACGCGGTGGACGTGGTCGTCGTAGTGGCACTCGCCAACGGATGAGTGAAAATGATTTGGATCGTCTCGACTCCCCAGCCCCAGTCGAATCAGCTGAAAGTGATCACAGTGATGAAGATTCACGGCCTCGCCGGCGTCGTGGGCGGCATTCAGAAAAATCCAGCGGTGCTCATGGAAATGGCGACCAGGACAGGTCTGAGCAACGCCAAAGCGAGGATCGCCCCCAACGGGGAGAGCAAGATGAGGATTTTGGATCGGAAGTCCGTTCTGACGACACAGAAAAAACAACGGACGACGAAGGGACACGATCTCGCTCTCGACGGCGTGGACGACGAGGCCGAGGCAGAGGCCGCGAACGAGGGGAAGGCCAAGAGAGAGACAGAGAATCAGCTCCTCAGGCGGATACCGACAATGACCCTCTGCTGAGCAGTTCAGCGTTTGGTGACGACCATGAGGATGAGGCAGAAACTCAGGAACCCAGACGAGGGCGACGGGGTTCGACGTCACGCGACCGAAGCGAGAGCAACGTGACGAGTGATTCGGGACGCGGAAGATCCTCGACACGAACAAACTCCGAGGACGACAACCGGCCAAGCGATGAGGAAGAACCGCGTTCGAGGCGGGGTCGTGGTGGTCGCAATCGGGATGAGGACAATGGAGACGAATCACGCCGAAAACGCAGCAATGTCCCGACGTGGCTTGAAACGGTGGAATTACTTGTGGACGCCAACATTGAGAACCACAAAAACACCAAGAGCGGTGGAGGGCGTGGCCGTGGTGGTGGACGAAGGCGATAATCAGCTTGATGTGGTCGCCGGGTGGTTTTCCATTACCCGCTCGTGACATAAGATTAGGGCACAGATTTGGGGAAGGTGGACTTGCAGCGCTGAGACGACTGCATTGCACCGCATCTCTTGTCCGATGGTGGCGACCCTTACGACTGTGAGTCGTGAACCTGGTCAGGCCTTAACTGGAGCAGCCATAAGCGGTGTAGCTTTGTGTAAGGGTTGCCGCCACCGGACAAGCGTTTGCTTCCAACCCGCTGAACTGGAAGTACCCGACCATCAAAACCTTGACGCCCCCCCCTTCGCATGGCTGATCCTCACGATAAGTCTGAAGATGGCAACTATGTCGTTGTCGCTCGACGGTACCGGCCCCGAGGATTCGATGAATTGGTTGGTCAGGAGCACGTCTGCCGTGCACTCGTCAACGCAATTCAAACCAACAGGGTTGGGCATGCCTATCTGTTCACAGGCGCCCGCGGGGTCGGCAAAACAAGCGCTGCAAGAATCTTCGCCAAAGCCCTGAACAATGAATCAGGGCCAAGCGCCACCCCCGACAACGAAAGTGATGTGGCTCTAGCGATTGACGCAGGACAGGACGTCGACGTGATTGAGATTGACGGTGCGAGCAATCGAGGCATTGACGAAATCCGCAACCTACGAGCCAACATCGGCGTGCGGCCGAGTCGCGCCCGATACAAGATTTACATCATTGACGAAGTGCACATGCTGACATTGCATGCGTTCAATGCGTTGCTAAAAACATTGGAAGAACCCCCGGAGCATGCGAAGTTCATTTTCTGCACCACGGATCCTGAACAACTGCCGATCACGGTGCTGAGCCGATGCCAGCGTTTTGACTTTGCACCGGTGGAAGTCCCAAAAATCGTAAATCGTCTCCGGGAAATCGTGACCGCTGAATCTGCCGAGGCAGATGATGCGGCACTTGAATTGCTTGCCCGTCGGGCGGCAGGCTCCATGCGTGATAGCCAGTCGCTGCTGGAACAGGTATTGAGCTTCAGCCATGGCCGCCTTTCGGCCGATCAAGTACATGCCATGCTCGGTACGGCGGACGATATCCGACTTCACGCCTTGGCCTCAGCGATGGCAGACCGTGACACACCGGGCGCCATGCGAGTTCTTGACCAGAGCATTGATGCCGGAATCGACGCAGGCAGGTTAGCGGAGCAATTACTCTGCTACTTCCGTGACTTGATGGCTGTCACTGTTGACTGTGATCCAAGCCTACTCAGACACACCTCAGCATCAATACATCAGGAACTGAAGCAACTGGGAGACCGCTGGGGTCTGCAAACAGTCCTCGCCGTGGTTGGCCTGATCGATCAAACTCTTGTCAGAATAAGGCATAGTGTTTACTCACGGGTCCTTTTGGAATCGACTTTGATCCAAATTTGCAATCTGCCTGACCTGCAACACATTTCAGATCTCGCGGCGGCGGCCAACAACGCAGTCCCCCACTCAGATCAAAAAAAAAAGCTGACCACCGTTCGCCGCAAAACAGCGGCAAATCCTGAGACACCTGACCGAGCAAAGCCCGGTCAAGAATCAACACCCATCGAACAAGACAAGCAACCAGAAAGTCAACCGAACGAAAATACGACGCCTTCGCATACCGCCACTCAAAGGCAGGTCAACACGTCGGATCATGCCGCCACAAAGGCAGGAGCCTCAGGCAATGCACCGGATCAAACCAGGACAGCAGACACAGGCTCAAACGGAAAGAACATTTCCAACCAAGCCAACCACCAAGAGACACAAGCCAACCACCAAGAGACA
>PKCN01000328.1 GCA_002862205.1 Planctomycetaceae bacterium
AAACAGCTCAGTTCGAGTGAAAATACAACAGCGGACTCCCAGCCTTCCCGCGGCCGGGTGTCCGCTGTTTTTGTTTGCCGGTCACTGAGCCGACCAGGATCCAAGCCGAGGTGCGATTTTTTTCTTGATCTGGATTCACGATCGAGGGTATTTAGAGTGTTTGTGGCTGTTCCCGTCCGTTTGAACACTTTTCCTGTTGCGGGTCGCTGGCAGGAACTCCCCGGGGCGATATGCTAGAAGTGCAGGTCGATTGCAACAGTAATGCAATCGCCTGTGTTGTTCAGGGTTCGCTGTAAGGTGCATCGGATCAACTTGGCTCCGACCGGCGTCAACTCACACATGCGTCATAGCAGTGTCTTGCTCCGCATAGAACGCCTTTCCTTTGTCTTTTCTCAGGTTGATCAAACACATGCGCAACGATCCCAAAATCGAAATCAGCACCCGTCTGCTACGTACTCTTCACCGAATACACAGACAGCGCACCGACCTCAATGGCCAAATCGCACGAGGCCCCCGGCAAATCAAGGCAGGCGAGGCACTGGTGGCCAAAGCAGGCACTGACATGCAAACGGTCAAAGATTCCCTGAAGAACGCAAACTTGCTCTCTGACGAAAAGCAACTCCAACTCAAATCTCGTGAAGCTCAAATTGACCAACTGCAAACAAAACTCAACTCGGCTGCCAGCAACCGCGAGTTCGACTTGCTGAAAGACCAGATCGCGGCGGATAAACAGGCCAACAGTGTCCTCAGTGATGAAATCCTTGAAGCGATGGAAGCAATTGATGGATTCGAGATCCAACTCAACGACGCTGTCAATGAGTTCGAGAAGCAAGAAAACGAACAACAAACACGAATCGCTGAGGTCGAAGTAAAGACCACCGATCTGCAAAATGAACTCGAGCGAGTCAATGCAGAGCTGGAGCAATCCGAAAAAGAAATCCCCAGCGAAATGATGGTGGAATATCGCCGCATCATCAAAGCCAAAGGCGAACATGCGTTGGCACCTGTCGAGGACGAATCATGTGGCGGTTGCTACCAGGTTTTGACAACGCAATACCTTGACCGCCTGCGACTCTCCGTCCTGATTCGGTGCCCCAATTGCAACGCATTTCTGTATCTGCCTGAGACCACACAGGTCTAACTGGCCAATCCGGAAAAGAGACTGCCAGAGGGTCAGCACCCGCGGTCGCATTTCCCTACGCAAAGATTCTTTCGCAGATTCTTTCGCAGATTCTTTCGCAGATTCTTTCGCAGCGGACGTGCCGCCATCGAACCCAAAACCGGGTGATCAACCATCAATGGGTCGAGGCACATTTGCCAAGCTTGAAAACTGTGGCTAATTCCGCCTACAAGCAGCGATTGAGCAAGCAATGACTACCTATTTCTATGGTAAAGTGATGGCCCTTGTGACAAGACTTCATTCCTATTTAACGCGGACACTTCACGTCCGGAATCACTCAATGTCATGATTGTGCTGGGACTCGTTGGAACCCCCGCGGGCGGAAAGTCAACCGTTGCCAAGCGGTTAGCGGAACTCGGGGCGACTTGGATCAATGCTGATCTGATCGCCAGAGAAGTATTGGAGCAGCGGCAAGTTCAGGATGACCTGATACAGCATTACGGGTCCGGAATTGTCGATAAGCAGGGCCGAATTGACCGCCCAAAGCTTGCTTCTCTGGTTTTCGGGGATGACGATGCTAGCCGCCGCAGGCTAGACTACTTGGAGGGGCGTACTCATCCTGAAACCAGAAAACTAATCACCAAGCAGCTGAACGATGCGGAAAAAAGAGGCGATTCAGTCGTAATTCTGGATGTCCCTTTGCTATTCGAGTCATCATGGGATCGAAGCTGTGACGAAATTTGGTGCGTCGACGCGGACAGAAACAAGCGGATTGAGCGTGTAAAATTGAGAGGCTGGACCTCGCAACAGCTCCAAGCACGCGAAAAAAACCAACTCGATATATTGGAGAAAAAACGTCTGAGCACCAGCGTCATCCTGAATAATCAAACACTCAGCGAATTAAACGAAACCATCGGTTCGATGTGGCGTTCCCTCGTTAAGAGGCATGCGGTTGCCCTCGATTCAGGGCACCGTTTTCCTGCATCCGACGGCGCGACCGAATGACTCAAGTCCTGAAAGGCGAATCACGCGCGCCCCAATCTGCCATAAAATCTCCCTGAATCAGTAGCGCTTGCAACATAAATCCACTTCCCATTACCCCCAACCCCAACAAGCCTTCACTTCCACCCTGCATCTACCTCAACCTCTATCTATCTCAACCTCCATCTACCCCACCTGCGGGGAGTCCCTAGTCAACAGACCTACCGATCTGGCCCTTCACTTTTTCTTCTCTTTTGGATGAACCGCGGCACAGCACTGCTGTTTGGATTCATCTTCATTTGCTTCTCCTCTTTCTTTCCTCCCCCATCCTTTTCCAATCGTTTGGACGCCCATGTCCCCCACCCCTCCGCCGTCGCGTGACAACTCCGGTTCGAAGCGCAAGAACGGTCAGCGCGAGTACCGTAATTACCGACAGAATCAGGATCGCCCACGACATCCCAACAAGGAAGTGGACCAGCGAATCCGCGAACTGGATGCAGAGCGTGACCCACTTTCACTGCCAGAGGAAATCGTCAGCGAGGCAACCAAGGCTGGCGAAAAGGTCGGGATTCCATCGGTTGAAAAGAACGAAATCCAACCATTCAACATTGCAGAACTGCAGCAACAATCGCTGCAAGAACTATTAGCCCTCGCACAATCCGAAGGCATCGAGGACGCCACAGGAGTGCCGCGTCAGGAATTGATTTTCAAGATTCTCAAGCACCGCATGAAAGCGGATGGCTTGATGTATGGCGAGGGAACCCTTGAAATCCTGCCGGATGGTTTTGGCTTTCTGCGCAGCCCTGTCTATCACTATCTTTCCTGTCCCGATGACATCTACGTTTCACCGAGCCAAATCCGACGATTTGGACTGCAAACAGGAAGCCATGTCGCTGGCCAAATTCGGCCCCCCAAGGAAAATGAGCGGTACTTTGCTCTGCTGAGAATCGAGGCAATCAACAGTCACGATCCCATGAACAGAAAGAGTGTCGTTCCCTTTGACGAATTGACACCTCTGCACCCTGACAATCGCATCATCATGGAGCACAAGCACGACGAACTCAATACGCGAGTGGTCGACATGCTGACACCGATCGGATTTGGTCAACGAGGTCTGATTGTCAGCCCACCGCGCGCCGGGAAGACAATTCTGATGCAGCAGATGGCGCGAGCAGTGCTGCAAAACTACCCAGACTCCTATGTGTTCGTCCTTCTGATCGACGAGCGTCCTGAAGAAGTCACGGACATGGAACGTGAAGTCCGCGGACCGCAATGCGAAGTCATCAGTAGCACTTTCGATGAGCCCGCCCAACGACACATCCAAGTCGCTCAGATGGTCATTGAAAAAGCCAAACGGATGGTTGAGAACAACGTGGACGTTGTGATTTTCCTTGATTCCATCACCCGCTTGGCAAGAGCGCACAATAGCGACGGTGAGGCAACCGGAAAATTGTTGACTGGTGGCTTGGATGCGGGCGCGCTGCAAAGACCGAAAGCTCTGTTCGGTTCAGCCCGGAAAGTAGAAGAAGGAGGCTCATTAACCATTCTGGCGACCGCCTTGGTGGATACGGGTAGCCGAATGGATGACGTCATTTTTGAGGAGTTCAAAGGAACTGGTAATCTTGAAATCGTTCTCGACCGTGCGTTGGTGGACCGCAGAATTTGGCCGGCCATTGATATCAGTGCCAGCGGAACCCGCCGCGAGGAAATGCTCATGGATCCCGAAGAACATCGCAGGATTTCGAGCCTCCGAAGAGCCTTGGCGGAACTGTCACCTGCGGATGGAATGCAAAACCTGACCGACCAACTACGTAAGACACAAAACAACGCTGAATTTTTGATGAGTTTGAAGGATGTCAACTGAAATCACAGGCCTCGATGGAGACCTTCCCGCTGGTAAAGTCGCGATCGTTGCGAGTCGCTACAACCCCGCGATTTGCGACTCTCTCGTAAAAGCAGCCTTGGAGACCCTCGCCCAAGCCGGCTACGAGGGCGAACGAGCACCGGTGATACGAGTGCCAGGTGCTTGGGAACTGCCCGCAGTCGTAAGCCAGGCGATTGATCAATCCGATGTCGTGGCAGCTGTTGCGCTGGGGTGCGTGATCAGAGGCGAAACCACTCATGATGAACACATCAATCGCGCAGTCAGTCTTTCCCTGATGAACATGGGAACGGAAAAAAAAATTCCGATTGCCTTTGGCTTGTTGACTTGCAATACGCTGGAACAAGCGATCAATCGCAGCGGTGGAGCCGTAGGAAATAAAGGCCATGAAGCCGCCGGAGCCGTGGTGGAATTGCTTCGGCTGCAGGAGAAAATGGATTCCGGTATCTAGGCATATGGCTGACGCCGATCGACCACAAACGCCACGAATCGTCGGTCTCTTTCTTTTTTCCTGCGTCTAGCAGAAAACAATCGCTAGACTGAAGCGAGCTGGACACGCGAAAGGTGCTGGAAACTGCAGGAGCCAACTGCATGCAGGAGAAGTGGTCGGCCGATCCTGAGGGGCAACGCTGTCTCGGACGAAAATCCTCAGCAATCAGTTTGCACGACAGGTTCTGCAAGACAGCTACATTTTGACAGCTACATTTTGACAGCTACGGTGAACGGGACACAGTCTTGGGAAGCCAGTAGGGGGAACGCGGTCGCGTGACACCAAATTGTGGCAACACGTTTCGAAGGGGCAAAGATTGACGCGGAAAGATCGCCAATCCGACACCGACGCGGAACGACTCGGTCAACCCCAACGTGCCTCACGCTGGCGGACGGCTCATACCGCGGACCACTCTGGCACGGTAAAACACGAGCACAAACAGCCTTACCGCTTGGTCTCTCGACTCATCGGCCTGGAAACCGAGTATGCGACGCTTGTGATGGGAAGTGAAGGATTGGAATCCACGGAACTACCAGCAGCGCAGAGAGTTTACACCGCGTTGTGCAATGCCATACGGCAGGAACAACCTACCGTGCCAGGGGTGTTCGACCATGATCAACTATTTCTGGCCAATGGATCGGCAGTCAGCTTTGAATCCCACCCCACCATGCATCAGCAACCAGGTGGCTTTCTGGAGATTGCCACCCCTGAGGTCCATGCTCCGACCGACTTGCTCGCTTGCCAGAGAGCAATCGACACTCTTGCGACAGATGCTGCTAACAATTCTTCGACTGGATTTGACATCCGAATGATTAAAAACAGTCGCGATGCATTGGGACACGTCTATGGCTGTCACGAAAACTACGAAGCTGTCGTAGCCACCGGTCTATTCCTGCTGATTTATCGTTGCTTCATGTTGCTGCTGTGGGGCATTCAGGTGATCAGTCTATTGGCATCACTTCCAGTCATGGCAGGTATTTTGGCCATGGTACTGGCGTGCAAAATGATCAAAGGTCAAAAGGGAGCGTTCGATGGACCGGAGGATCTGTTTGAGAGTGTACCTCGCTGGTTGGCAGCGCCTTTCCTCGCGACCCTTCGATGCGTTCATCTGCCGACTGTCATCGTGTTGCGTTTCGTGGTACGTCACATCGCGTTTAGGCGTCAGCGTCGCATGTTGACTGCATTTCTGGTGTCACGCGTCGTGCTCTGTGGCACCGGCACGCTGAACCCGGATGGCCGTTATCATGTCAGTGCAAAAGGCATGGCAATTGATTCGATTGCTGACATGGGCGGTTTCAATGGCGAAAAGCCCATCTTCGTATTTGGACATTGGCTCGGTCAGTTTTGTGCCAAATCTTTCTACTCACTCGCATCAACCAAGCAGATGCTCGGCAAAAAGCAGCGTTTCCAAATTGGACTCTCTGATTCGAATTTGTCTGACCTGGCCGAGTATGTCAAAGTCGGGTCCGTTTCCCTGCTGCTCGACATGATCGAGTCGGGTCACCACCAAAAACTCCCCCAACTCAAGTCTCCAATCCATGCCTTGGGACGAATTGCAGGAGACTGGCACTTAGTCACCCGAGTCGCCACCAATCGTGGTGAAATGTCCGCTCTGGAAATTCAAAAATCCTATTTGGATGCAGCAGAATCGTTTGTCGCTGGCGTTCCGACGGAACAACAAGGCGAAGCACCGCTGGTCTTGATGCGTTGGCGCGAACTGCTCAACGCCGCTTTAGCATTCAGAAAAGATGCAAACGATTATTCGGACGCAATAGGCAGGATCGACTGGCTAACCAAACGCGTCATGATCGATCAACTGGGTAGCGAATCCGAATGGGTCGCAAGAAAAAAGATCGATCTCCGCTATCATGAACTCTCCAGCGAAGGATACTTCAGGCAGGTGTCGACCACGCTGCCGGAAACCCAACTGGTCCCGCAACCGGACGTCGAACGACGACGACGTTCACCACCGTCCAATTCGCCCGCAGCACGGCGTGGTTGGCTGATTCGTGAGTTTGCCCAGTCGGAAGAGACGATGGTATGCGATTGGTCCTTTGCACTCATTGGCAATGGACGAGATCGTCGCCGTATCTATTTTTCTGACACCCAATATGTCTGACACCCAATATGTCTGACACCCAATTTGTCTGACAATCCACTCACCACGTGCCAGAAAAACAGCTGACAAGGATCAGCAAGAGCTCAATCGCATCCTACGCGGCCCAGAATTCACGCATGTCTGAGCACGTTGGAATCCCGCTGGCTTCCATGAATTGGATACTCTGCTGAGCAGTTCCAATAGCAGCAACATCCCCTCCTGGGGTTCTTAGTGATCGCGTCTTGCCAGACTTCTGATCGCCCGACTTTGCCATTCTCAAGTCAGCCTGAACTTGAGTCTGTAACGTGCACCCAGCCACAACAATTTCACGGGTCACCGCGTTCAATTCAGCCGTTTCTTTTTGAACGGCTGCCGACACAAACTGTTCGCTCCAAAGAATCGCTTGCAAGTGATCTTCAAGATAATCCAGCGGGCGTTTATCTGTCATGACAAGAAATCGGGTTTCGGTGGGCTGCTGCATGGAGCCTATACCCCAAGATTCCGAAAGCGACCAACTCGCATTCAGATAATTCGAGAGCGACGTAGCAATCAATCTCGATTCTCGGTGAGACTTTTGCCGCCGAAATGTGACCTTAGTCACACATTCTCGTCGCTCAAATGCAGCCGTGGAATCCAGACTCAAGCTTGTATCGCTCAGCGGAACTGATTCACTCGTACGATCCCCAGCGATTCCGCTGCCGATTTCGGCAGAATCCGGCCTCGCGTCTCGAATCCCCATCGTTACCACCCCCACGCTATCCAAAATCGAATCATCGCTGAATGGCCCGGAGATGATCACCTGAGGTAATTCAAACGTTGACAGCGGGGGAAAATGATCTTCCGCAACCTGCTGACTGCTCACTGCGTTACGAATTGCCTCGTTGAACTCAATATTTTGTGGCATGCGCTGAGCATTTTTCGCGACCGATAATTCAGTGGTGCAATCATCCCAACCTGACACTTGCTGCGGACCGTTCAACGCATGTGCCATTGAAACGTTTTTTTTTCGTTGCGGTTCATCACGCTCAGCAAGGACACGCACGGACACTGGAACGGCAATCTTGCGATTGCGGTTAGAGACACTCGGACAGACTGCTTCCTGTCGAGAGGCGTCCAATCGGATGCCGCCAGATCGAGTCTCCGTCTCAACATCAGATGCAATGCTTGCCCCACCACTCACAAAAGCAAGGTTCAGCGAGGCGGTGCCCTGTGCATGAAGGCCCACTGTCTCCATGACGGGTTGCGCCCAGTCATGTGGAAACCCACCATTTCCCCGCAAATACGAACAGGTAGCAAACTGAACCGAACACCGCGACGGTGGTGATAACATTGCAAACGTCGCATCTGACTCGAACCGCACAAGCGTGTGTAGCCTATCCTGCACATCGCCTCTTGCTGTATCCCAAGGCTTGAACGGCAACCCTACCCCATCGCCAACCGCCGCTTGATTGTCAGCGGCTGTGCCGACCGTCTTGCAAGCCTGAGGATCAAGAAAGAACGAAATCTCTCTTTGGTTCGCATCCGGTAACCGGCCACCACACGTTCTTTCCACAGCGCCACTCAAAATATCACAACCGTTGACAGACCGGGAAACGGGGAGTGAGTACAGCGATACTGGGTCGAACTCATTCCGTTTAAGTCTTGGCATGATATCAAGACCTTCAGATACCATATCCAAGTTGCAGACAACCGCGAGAAGTCGATCGAGCGTGCGATCAACGATTGAGTTTCGCACTGGATGATCAGGTGAGCTGTTCTTGGCTACCTCGATCAAGTGTGGCCTCCGAATACACCACGTCACCACGTCCAGGTTGGCAGGCACTGTGGATTTTCCGTCCAATGCATTTCCGCAATTCTCGAAAGGAATTGTACGCAAATCCAATCGCTGCCCCGCCACACGCTTTTCCACTTCGTTGCTGTCATCGGTACCTAACAACGTCGTGGCGGTCTCAATCAGTTGTCGCCTGCGGACGCACCAGGTAACAAGATCCAAATGACCAGGCACAGGAGCTGCCCCGCGAGCCATTTCGGATTCGGCATTACGAGCAAAATCCAAGCGATGCTCGTAATGCGATCCAATGGATTCCACAGGTCGCTTGTTCTCAAAACCAGTCAATTTCGAAGCGAATCGGTTGTTTGAATGGTTGCTGCCTGTCTCGACGAAGTCCCGCCGCCGAACATGCCACTTCACAATCCCCAAGTCAATTGAAATCGTTGACAATTGATCTCGCCAAGCATCGGGGCGTGAGACTCTGGCATTCAAGTCAGCTGCTCCATCTGTCACGTGTTGCAGCACCATGACCTGACTTTTCTTGTCCGGTGTCACCTGATTCAGATTCATGTCCATCCAATCAGGTTGTCCAACAGGTTCCTGCGGAATCCTGGTCGCATTCCCCGCTTCTGAGGGCGAGTCCATTCTGAGGATTATCTGGTTTTCTGTAGCCAAGTCTGAGTTCAAATATCTTTTTGAACCGTGTGAAAGCACTTCAATCGAGTCTGCCGACACGAGAGATCGCAAGCTACTGGATTTCATCAGATTGACGCTGAGAGACTGGCGCGATTTGGAAGGAATGGTCTGCATCATGTATCTGTCGCATCAGGAAGGAAATGTGACCACGAATAGAAAGTTATCCGGTCTGCAAAGCACAATCGCTGCTCACGACACAATCCGTGAACTAGACCAGCGTGAATGCAACGGTCGATCACGAAGAGTTTTCGGCTCGGTGTTGCCACGTTGGCAAGGTTTTCGTGATCAGAAACGTCACGCCGAGCGGAAAGGTCTCCTAAATCGGTTAGATCCGTGGCGATCGTTACGACCGGTC
>PKCN01000198.1 GCA_002862205.1 Planctomycetaceae bacterium
AATAGCACTGGCTCACGAATAGCGCAGGGGCGCTGGTGAACTGGATCGGGAGATGTTGAAGTTGTTCAACAACCGCTATCGGGTGGTGCTGGATTCGTCGAGTTGATTCGAATGCGTTCAGGAGGCGACAGGGAATCAGTGGTGTCACCGGTGGTCGAGCGTTTCAGACGCACCAGGCAAAATTGACAGCGTGAAAAGTTTGACTCGGGTACTGATTTTCAGTCGAGAAGTTCATGGAGGTGCACGAATGTTTTTCCGAGTCTTCCGCCATAGTTGCCAGCGCTGATTTTGATCAGTCCCGGAGTTTCAGCAGCGGCGTGAATGGCACTTCGGGTTGCATTTTGCAACGCATTCAAATCGCGTCCATTGATGATGATCTCCATGATGCTGTTGACACCCTCGGGCACCCTGGACTTGTCTCCCAGTTTGTCTTTCAAGGTGGGGCAGTATTCCGCGTAGGTCGCGGCAATCAGGAAGTCATAGCTGCTGCCAGCTTTGGATCCACTGCCGGCCACGCCGCCGGGGAAGGTGGTAATGCAATCAGGAGTCTGTTCGGCTGCCACAGCAGCCCTTTCGGCGGCGTCCAATGCAGTGTTTTCATCGGCACCGAAGAACCACAGGTTGCCACCCATGACTCCATCGCGAAAACCAAATCGTCTTGAGAGGAAAAATTCTCCACCAAGAATGGGAACGACCCACCCCTTCTGTTCATAACGCACATCACGGAACTGATGTCGATCACCAAACAGGGCAACTTTTCGGCCCAGCTTGAAATAGTCTTCCGTATCGAGCTGGTTGAAACAACGCGCGGTGGGACATGTCAACACGTTTTGGCTGATTCGTGCCAGCATTACTTTTTCAAGTTGCTTGCGTCGTTGCTTCAGGAATCGCGGTACATGAAACTGCAGGATTGCTCCGACACGACCATCAGGTGTCCCGCCAGCGGCAGCCTGTTCCTCATCAATCCATTGCGAAACACCTGCTTCACAATCACACATGATGGTACTGGATGCATGGCCTGTTGCTGCATTGACGCAATGTTGCAGCCACTTTCGGTCACGAGCCGTGACCAGCACTTCCCCATAAATGCTGCGGAAGCCTTCGGCGTAGGTATCGTCAACCAGTTGTTTCAGATCTGTCATGAGTACGCTCAACCTTTGCGACCGATACCGTCATAGACTTTGGTTTCAGTGACGACTTTGTCCATGAAAATATCGTGATCCTGCATTGGGATTTCGTCAAACATCTGGCATTCGAAGGCCAGTGAGACAAGGGGGGTTTCGGCTTTTGCATTTTCCAGCAATTTGTCGTAGTACCCTTTGCCGTGTCCTGTTCGGCCGCCGCGGTCATCAAAGGCGACACCCGGGACAAGGATCAGATCAAGTGCGCTAACGTCAAAGCGTTTCGCGGCAACTTCGCGGAGGTCTGTTCGGGGTTCCAGAATTTTGTACATGCCGATTTCAAGTTCATCCATCGACTCCAGATGAAAGAGTTCCAGTTCACCATCGACGCAGTACGGGATGACGATCTGCTTGCCGCTGGCAAGAGCTGCTGGCAACGCATGTCGGGTTCTCGCCTCATCACGTACATCGACGTACCACATGATGCAATTTGCTGCTTGATATTCAGGCAGTTGCATGACTCGGTCGGTGATCTGGACGCTCACCTGTTCTTTCTCTGTCTGAGCTTTCCGGGCGGCATGGGCCGCTTTGCGAATTTCAGTCTTGCGCTCGGCAAGTTGTTCCGTTGACATCGGTCATTTGGGGATAGAAGGAAGGATGTTTGAGAAGCGTGAAATGTAGCCCCCAGAGGGCAGTTTGCGTAGGACTGGCGGGCAGTTTGCTTGGCACTGGCGGGCAGTTTGCTTGGCACTGGCGGGCAGTTTGTGGCTCAGGCCAGCGGTTTGCTACCCGACCCACTGGGATCTGAGCCATTTGAACATCGTTACAGCTTGGCAAAACGGCTGGCAGGATCCGTCCATGCATCGGGATTCTGAGGCTCAAATTCCAGAGTATCGAAACTCTTTCGCACCAAAACGCGGCCTGAGGCCACCGAATCAAGGCCGCCGGTTCCGATCATCTGCATCATCACATTGCCAATGGCAGTCGCCTCGACGGGGCCTGCAATCACCGTGCGATTGCAGGCATCAGCCGTCATCTGGCAAAGCAGGTGATTCTGTGATCCGCCACCGACAATGTGGATGGTCTCGATGCGATTGCCGACAAGCGACTCAAGCATCTCCAAGCAGGCTCGGTAGCGAAGCGCGAGCCCTTCCAAAGCAGCACGGAACAGGACTGAGTGATCGGTGGGGGAAGCTTGCCCAGTTGAGGCTGCAAGTTGTTCAATTGCTGTGATCATGTCCTCGGGGGCCACCAAAGATGGATCATCCGGATTCACAAGCAAAGCGAATGGCTGTGCGGATTCAGCCGCGGTGACCATGTCGTCCCATGAGGGGGGATCGCCCCGTCGTTCCAGTGCCTTGCGAATCTGCTGAAACACCCACAGTCCACCGATGTTCTTGAGTAGACGCGTGCTGCCACCCACGCCACCCTCGTTGGTGAAATTCAACTCTGAACAGAGTGCATTGACTCTTGGCTCGGATAGTTCACAACCCATAAGTGACCACGTGCCGCTACTGATGTAGCACCACGTCGGCTTATCAGGAGCAAAGTCGTTGACCGGCACCGAGAGCACAGCAGAGGCAGTGTCATGTGTCGCTGGTACTACGACAGGCACTTCTTCCAATCCGGTGACCGAAGCCACGGATGGTTGAACTGGGCCGAGAGTCGATCCCGGCTCAATGAGGTCGATGAAAATGTTTCGCGGCAACCCGAAACGCTCAATCAAGTCGTCGCTCCATGTCTTCGTTGTGGGGTCAATCAACTGTGAGGTTGATGCGTTGGTCGCCTCGATGCTGCGTTTGCCGGTCAATAGCCAGTGAAAGCAATCACCAATCATCAAATAGCCATCTGCGATTTTGAGTGATGTCTCGTCAGCAAGGCGTGCAGCCAGCAATTGATAGAGCGAGTTGATTACCATGAATTGGATGCCGGTCGCTGCAAAAATATCTTCCCGCGGTACGATCTCGTATGCCTTCTCAAGAATTCCAACAGTCCGCGGATCGCGGTATGTTCGAGCTGGGCCAGCGAACAAGTCCTGGTGGTCCAGCAGGATGTAGTCGACTCCCCATGAATCGACGCCGACTGAGGCGATCTTTGAATAGCGGTCGGAAGCCATTCGCAGCCCTGCCAGAATCTGCTGCCACAAATTTGTCAGATCCCATTGCAATGAATCCTGAATCCAAACCGCGTCATTGGCAAAACGATGCACTTGTTCAAGCTGCAGCTGGCCGGCATGGACGAATCCCGCAATCACGCGACCACTCGAGCCACCGAGATCAATCGCTAGGTGTACGTTTGTATCGTCCATTGGCAGGGTTAAACCTTTGCAGGTGAGTGGATCAAGCAACGACTTAAGCGTACCGGCTGGAAACATGGCGAGAAACCGCCCGGAAAATGGGATATTTGGGTTGTTTGGCTGGCAGACGCCTTTGGGCGGGGTTAACGCCGGCTGGGCGACCGAGAGAATCCAGATACCCCCTTCTAGGACTGTTCGTTCATCTGCGGCTGGGCCACTTGGGCTGGACGGGTCTCCGTGGCCCGAAAAGCGTCAGATTTTTTAAACTCAATTTACCAAACGCTTTACCGCCCAAGCTCGTTTATTGGGCCGAGGAAATCCAGAATCTGGAGTTGACCGAAAGCGGCGAGGACGTACCCTAGCACTGCTGAAGGAACGGGCGCGATCTCACTGATCGTGCCCTTTTTTGACGACCTACAGAAACAACGAATTGATTGCAAGTCTTTGACAGCATTTGGTTTAGGTGTCTTGGCTGATTGTTGCCAAGCCTTTCACGGTCCTCTCAACAGTTCCGCGAGTTCGCCTCGCGTGGGGTTTGCGCAGTCAGCTTGCGGCCACGGGCTGACATCGTTCAACGCTCGTGACTCTTGGGTTAACGAACGTTGTCGAAACCTCACGGACCGGGCGCAAGGAGTGCCCGGTCGCGAACGCTTGCGAGACTTCTCTTCAACGCCCTCGGATTGTTTGTTTGGGGAGCTCGATTGGTTCGTTCAACTCGGGTCGTTGATGTCACTGACGGGGCCCAAAACGATCTCACCACGTTCCCATGCGTCAAGGAAGCTTGGCAAACTGGGAAGCATGTCATCGGCAACACGAATCTCGTGGCGACGAAGCCAATGAACCTCCGCGACTTCGTCTGGATTGGCGACGGGTGTGATCGTCGGGTCGAGTTCGGCGATCCACCATGCAAGCTCGGTGCCCCAGCTTGTGGTACTGCGCCAGCAGAGTCGCAGGGGTGTGACATCGATTGCAAGCTCTTCCTGCATTTCGCGAACCAATGCTTCGCGTTCTGTCTCTCCCTCTTCGATTCCGCCTCCCGGCAGACAAAGTAACCCTGGGGCTACGACCGTCAGAGATCGGCGAATGATCAACAGGCGGTCTTCACGAAAAATCACGCCAACGACGCCCCGTCTGCGTGATGGATCTTGTTGAGCTGTATTCATGCCCCAGCTTTTAACATGCATGAAGTGGCAAGACAATCGAGTGTGGAATCCGGTAGTCTGTGTAAGCTCAAGAGTGTCCGATGATCGGTTTGTTTATGCCCATTCCTGGTGACCCGCTATCGAAGCTGAACTGCAGAAATATCTTCACAGCCCTGGCGCTGGCGAAGCGTTGAGAATCATCCAGCAACTCCGTGATGCGGGTTTTGTCGCATATTTTGCTGGGGGCTGTGTCCGTGATGCATTGCTTGGACGAGTCCCCAAAGATTACGACGTGGCCACGGATGCGACGCCGGATGCGGTTCGTGATCTGTTCGGTAGGCGGCGAACAATTGCCTTCGGCGCTTCGTTTGGTGTTATCGGGGTTTTGCCCCCGGTGATTCGCTCTGGGCAGGACAAGGTTGAATTCTCCAGTAGCGTTTCCGCTTCGGACTCGGGTCAGGGGGTTTCGGACTCGGGTCAGGCTCGGGTGAGTGTTGAGCCAACTGAGGTTGCAACATTTCGCAGTGATGGGGAGTACAGCGATGGTCGTCGACCAGACTCGGTGCATTATGGAGATGCCCGCAATGATGCGTTGCGGCGGGATTTCACGATCAATGGGCTGTTTTACGATCCACAGCAGGGGAAAGTCATTGACTATGTGGGAGGCCGGGATGATTTAGGTGCTGGAGTCCTGCGGACCATTGGCGATCCTGTGCAGCGTTTTGGTGAAGATCGACTGCGTATGTTGCGAGCGATTCGGTTTTCAGCGACCCTTGGATTTCGGATGCATGCTGAAACGCTGTCGGCGATTCAGCGTCATGCAGATGACATAGGTGGTGTCAGTGGAGAACGGATTGGAGCAGAGATGCGGCGAGTCCTTGCTTCTCCCCAAGCCTTTGACGGGTTGGCTCAAATGCGGGTCAGTGGAATTGACCGTGTGGTTCTACCTGAGCTGGCCGGGTCCGACATGGACCGGCTTGAGCGTTTGCTCAAGCATGCACAGCCGCGTAGCTTTTCGCTTTCGTTGGCTTGCATTGGAGTCGTGATTTCAGATTCCAATGTGACTTTGCCAGAGGCTGGTTTACCTCAGATCAGCGAACGTTGGCGACTTTCCAGCGCGGAGTTGCGACAGGTTCAAGCAGCGATGCAGCATTGGAAAACCGTGATCAATGCCACTGGGGTTCCGTGGTCCAAAGTGCAACCGACTCTTCTGCTTCGCGATGTCCAATTCATTCTTGGATTGGCAGAGGCGATTGCTGCAACTGATGGAATCGCTCACGCTGGTTGTGATCTTGCCAGGGCCGCTCTGGCATGGCCTGCAAAGCAGCTTGATCCAGAGCCTTTGCTGCGAGGAAGTGACTTGCAGTCCCTGGGTTTTCGACCGGGGCCAGAGTTCGGGAAAATGCTCACCACGTTGAGGGATCGTCAGTTGGATGGCGAGATCACCACGCGTGATCAGGCAATCGATTCGTTGCCTGCACAGGAATCTTGATTAAGGTTTCGAAGACTCCTCGGTCAGGATGATACGAATCTGACTGGCATGATCACTTCGTACCTCCATGACTTCTGCTTTCGCGCCCACGAGCTGAACGGAGTCGCCGGGTTTTGGGATCTTCTGCTGGTGATCCATCAGCAAGCCGCTGATCGTGTCAGCCTGATCTGATTCATTGAGTGGAATGCCAAGTTCGCGACGTGCTTCTGCGAGGCTTGTGGATCCCGCGACAACAAATTCACCTGGACCAGCTGGAATGATATTCGGCTGTTCGGAATCAAACTCGTCCTCGACCGAACCAATGATGCGTTCAAGTACGTTTTCCAGAGTGACGACACCAGTGACTGAACCAAACTCATCCAGAACCAGAGAAAGAAGTTGATGGGTTGCCTGAAAATGACGCAACACAAGACTGATCGGCATTGTCTCGTGAACTTTTTTGGGAGGACGCATCACGGATTGGATGGTGAAATCAGGAGCACCAGGATCCATGCCCAGTAGATCTTTGATGTGGGCGACACCAACAACATCGTCCAGAGAACCGTTGCAGACCGGGTAGCGAGTGTGTTTGGTGCGTTGGACCTGTTCAATGATGTGGGGAAGTGAATCGTTGATATCGAAAAACGAAACTTCGCCACGTGGGACCATCACACGGCGGACAATCATGTCATCAAATTCGAAAACATTATTGATCAGCGAATGTTCATTCCGGGAAAGATGGCCGTGCCGATGAGCCTGTGTAATGAGATCACGAACTTCTGATTCTGAGGCTGGGCCATCATGTTCCGAGCTCCCGGTGATGCCGCACATTTTCAGCAGCACCGCTGTGGTTTCGTTCAGAATTGCCAAGGACGGGTACAAGATGATGTAAAAGAATCTGAGCGGTGCAGCACACCACAGCAGCATCGTTTCTGGGCGGCGGATGGCATAGATTTTTGGAAACTGCTCACCCACGACAAGGTGCAAGGCAGTGATGAATAGAAACGCGGTACCGAAGCCAAACCAGTGCAGTACGGCGGGATCGGTGACGCCCGCAGCCTGAAACACTGGTTCAATCAGCTTGGAAAAGGCCGGTTCACCAACCCATCCCAGCCCCAGAGAAGCCATGGTGATGCCCAATTGGCAGGCCGAAAGGGATTTATCCAGGCGTGCTGCCAGCCAGTGGGCTGTTTTTGCAAAAGCACGTTTTTCCCGCACCATCTGGTCAATCCGTGACATCCGGACTTTCACCAACGCGAACTCGGCGGCCACGAAAAAACCGTTCAAAATGATCAGTACCAGGGCACCAGAGAGGTACACAATGTTATTCATCAGGGATCCGATGCGGTAAAGCGTGAGAGGAAACGGGTTCGCAGGCGTTCATCGCGGGCAGAAAACGGCTTTTTGCCGGATTTTACCCGCCATCGCACTCCGAATCGGGTGAGATTCTATCGCAAACGAGGACGGATCGTCGCGGTGGCTTTTGCTCGGGGTGGGGGGTGGCGACTGACCTTGACCGCTGATCCCGCTCGGACTAATTCTACGGGGAGCCTGACTGAAGTCTGTTCCCGCCCTAGCCCAACCATGGAAGGTTGTACGATGGCTGAATCAATAAATAACGTCCCACTGCTGGACATCAATCGCGATAATCGTCCCCATCGCGACGAATTTGTCGACGCCCTTGCTGCTGTGGTCGACAGCGGCCGTTTTCTGTTCGGCCCGGATGTGGTGGAACTGGAGCGAGAGGTTGCTGCTTACAGTGAGGTCGATAACGCCGTTGGTTGTGCTTCCGGTAGCGATGCACTTCTGTTGGCACTCATGGCTCTCAACATCGGGCCTGGCGATGAAGTCATTGTGCCCAGTTTTACCTTTTTTGCTTCCGTCAGCTGTATCACGCGATTGGGAGCAACTCCGGTCTTTGTCGATATCCGACCGGACACTTTCAACATCGATGTTGACAAGATAGAGGAAGCGATCACCGAAAAGACCAAGGCTATCATTCCCGTTCATCTGTTCGGGCAGTGCGCAGAAATTGACAGGATCTGTCAGCTGGGCTGCGAGCATGATCTGCCAGTCATCGAAGATGCAGCTCAAGCCATCGGTGCGGCCTACCATTCCCGCCCCGCTGGCAGCTGGGGGCTCGTGGGTTGTTTCAGCTTTTATCCCACCAAAAATCTTGGTGGCATGGGTGACGGGGGCATGATGACCTCCAGCGACGCAGCAACCGCTGACCGACTTCGATTGTTCGCCGGTCATGGTATGCGTCCGCGCTACTACCATCAGGTTGTAGGAATCAACAGCCGATTGGATACGTTCCAGGCTGCAGTTCTCAGGGTCAAATTGAAGCACTTGCCAGCGGCCGTTGAAGCGAGATCGAGCGTCGCTGATCGATATGAACGGATGCTAACGGACTTGAATCTGGTGGACGACAATGCCATCACTTTACCCACGCACGACCCAAAAGCTTTCCACGTTTGGAATCAATATGCGATCCGTGTTGCTGGGGGAAGGCGAGATGCACTTCGGGCACATCTGGCTGAGAGTGGTGTTGGAAGCGAAATCTATTACCCTGTCCCAATGCATCAGCAGGAGTGTTTCACTTACCTGCAGGCAGATCGTTCCAAATTGGTTGAAACAGAAAGAGCCAGCGAAGAAGTTCTGAATCTTCCGATTTTCCCTGGTTTGACCGAATCGGAACAGTGCCGCGTGATTGAAGTGGTTGCCGAGTACTTCGCCACGGCTGCCAATAAGCTGGCAGCCTGATTCATGATTTTGGATCGGCATGATGCGCACGCTTGGCCGCTTTGCGAGCCAAGTGAGGGATCGATTTTTCAATGGCGCTCCAACTCGGAACAGCGCCTCGTTTGGGCCGGACGATAAATTCGTAGCCTGTGGGCAGTGCTGCCCGCTGTACTCGGAAAGATTCCCGAATCAGGCGTTTCCAGCGGTTCCGCTGGACGGCATTCCCGGTTTTCTTGGGAATCGTAATCCCGATTCGAATTGACTGATCATCTGACGCTGTTGGCAGAGCAAACAAGACAAGCGTGCCATCAGCGACGCAGGTTCCCAGTCGGATGATTTTTGTGAAATCTCCGCTGCGAGTAACCCGTTGTGTTTTGCCGAACGAATAACGCATATTGTGTGTTTTTCAAGCACCACCACCAAGTGTGATGACAGGTAAGCAGGTTGAGAAATTCGTCTTCAAAAGCAGCACTGTAGGCACGCTGTCATTGCTTTGAAACAAAGCACCCGCATCCTGATTCGGTCGTCAACGCAACTTTGCCAGACTGCTAGTTGTTCAGACTTCCAGTCGTTCAGACTGAAAGTCGGTCAGA
>PKCN01000264.1 GCA_002862205.1 Planctomycetaceae bacterium
TTCCTGCGAACCAGTTCCTGCGAACCAGTTCCTGCGAACCATGGCAAATTTTTACCACCGCCTTTCAGGATCAATCACTTGGTTGCCCCAAAACGCTCGCTGGACGTTGCCTCAGCAACAACTTTGGTAGCTGCCAGCATGATCGGGGTAGGTGTCTACACGACCAGCGGATACACACTCAGTGCTCTGGGTGACCCCGGACTGGTCGTCGCGGCCTGGATTGTTGGCGGCATCATCGCCATTTGCGGCGCGGTGGGTTATTCATCTCTGGCTACAAGATTCACAGAATCCGGTGGCGAGTACCTGTTCCTGAGCAAGACTTTACACCCGACCGCTGGCCTGATGGCAGGCTGGGTCTCCTTGCTGGCTGGGTTTACCGGAGCGATCGCGATTGCGGCACTCGGTCTGGAAGACTACCTCAGACCACTGCTCAATTCCCAAAGTGCCCAAAGCGTGCCCGATGGCTGGCTTGCCATTGTGTCGGTTTTGCTGGTTGCAATCATGCACACGGTAGGAGTTCGATCGGCTGCCAGGACCCAGGATTTTTTTGTTGTGGTGAAGCTGCTACTGATCACCGGTTTCATCATTGCAGCAATCACTCAAATTTCCAGTTGGTCGGGAGGCAGTCACGACACAGGCTTGGCAACATCGACGACCGGATCTCACAAGTTTCTTGAATTTGCAAAGCAACTGGTGTACGTATCGTTCAGCTATGCGGGGTTCAATGCGGCGATCTACATTTCCAGCGAGATTCAGTCACCCACCCGAAATGTCCCTCGTGCGATGATTGGTGGCACGCTTCTGGTCACCTTGATTTACATCGCATTGAACGTAATTTTCGTGTACGCGCCAGCTGCAAAGGTGGCAACCGAAGCGGGGAATATTTCAGAGATCGCAGCGACAGCGGCGAATGCTGTCGGCGGCAAACCCTTTGCGACGGTCGTCCGCATCATCATCTGTCTTTCGCTTTTGACATCGGTATCTGCGATGGTGATGACCGGGCCGCGCGTGTACGCAAAGATGGCGGATGATGGTTTCCTACCGGGATTTTTCCAGTTCAAAACCAGAACACCTGTCGTGGCAATCTGGTTTCAAGCAGTACTTGCTATCGCTGTCATTTCGGTTTCCACGATCAAGGATCTGCTCGGCTATCTGGGTTTGACCCTTTCTCTTTGCTCAGCCCTGACCATCTGCATGGTTTTCCGTCTGCGTGCCAAGGACGCTACCTTCAGGCTGCCGCTACTTGGAATACCGGCCGCCATTTACGTTGCAGCAACCCTGTTTCTGGCTGTTCTATTTGCCATCAGCCAACCCCAACAGGCCATCGCCAGTGCCATCACGCTAATCCTTGGACTACTTCTTTACCCGTGGTTTGCTAATCGAATTTCTCGCTCGTCAGGGCATGCGCAAGACAAGACAACGCCTGACCATGAAGACCAACCCACGGCTTGAATATCTCAAGCCTGCAATCTCACACCACGCTTGGTACGAAGCCCGCAACATTTCTTGTATTTCTTGCTGCTACCGCAGGGACAAGGGCTGTTTCTTCCGACCCTCCGAGCGCGTGGCTTGACCACTGAGAGAAAGCTTCGTGTGTCCTGGTGGTACATCTTCCGCATCATCCCATAGACCTCTGGATGACGTTTTTGCAGCAGCTCAGGCGCTTCAAAGAAGTACTCGCTCAATACAGCAAAATACTCCGCCTCATTCGTGTAGGCATAGTCATCAATTTCCTCCCGGGCACGGGGATCACGTTTCAACTCTTCGGCGACCCAGCCAATCCACGGGGCAGCTGCATCACCCGCCACCCTGTTTGGCAAACCATCGACTGAGCCATCAGCTTTGTCAACAAGATGCGCGAACTCATGGATTCCCACATTGCGTTTGTCCTTGTGATTTTGAAATCCTGAAATCAAATCAGGTTTGGACAGAATCATCACTCCACTGAGATGATTCACACCGATCATGCCGAGTGTATTTCTGCTCACGCCCTCATCCGTCTGATACTCCTCATTGAAGGCACCGGGATAGATCAGGATTTCCCCCAGTCCGGAATACTCCCAATCCTCAAATCCAAAGATGGGGATCGTGGCGCTGGCTGCAACCAGAACATGCGTCGTGTCATCGACATCAGTCCGTATTCCCGTGACAGGAACTTCGTCAATGAACACCTTGACCAGATTTCGAAACCTCTCTCGCCCCGCTTCATCCAACGCCTGATAGAAAACCACATTTTGCTGCAACACCTCTTCCCAGACAGCTGGCAAAGGTTCGGCAACGATTTTGATTCGTCTCAGGGTACGACGACGCAAAAGATGATAGACACACCCGACCAAAGGCAGAGCAAATACCGCAAGGTGCCATTTCAAAGCCATCAGACCAATGATGACCGCCACAACTGTGGCAAAGGCCGACGCATGGCGTTGATTGCTGCGATTGCTTTCTTCTGTAACAAGCAAGATGCCACCTTATTTTTAAAGTCCAGTATCTCTAATTCGGCTGTAGATCACCGATCCGTATTTTTTTTTCGATGCGAATGCCACCCTCCATATCCTTCACTTCAAGAGTGACCGAGGGGTTCTCACTGTCCCAGTCGATTCGAACCACCCCGTAATTTTCCCGATGATAGGTTCTTTCATCTGAGCGAAACCGATTTTCCGTTGGTGTGCCACGCGGATGAATCTGGTTGAAACTGCTGGAGGTGAGTTCGTAGAGTGGGTAGGGAACGTCCTGATCGCAACAGGACAATTCGGCCCAATGCCGATCTCCACTCAAAAGCACCACACCAGCCGCTCCGGTTCTCTGCACCAGCCGTATCAACCTTTGACGTTCCCGTGGTAAATTGCCCCATGCCTCTTGACCCTGCGCTTCGGGAACCAGTTGAATGCTTGTTCCAATCAAGCGGACTTCTGCAGGCTTTTCCAACTGTTGCTCAAGCCATTTCCACTGGGCATCGCCCAACATGGTTTTTTCAGGAGAATCATCGGGGATGTAAGGACCACCCACCCTTCTTTCTGCTTTTTTCAGTGGAGATCGAAAGTACCTGGTGTCAAGCATAATGATCTGAACGCGTTGGCCCTCGGGACCGAATATTTTTGCGTCATAAACACCAGCCCGGGTTCGCAGCGGTGACTGAGGCGACACCTCCCAAAAACGCATGAACTCTTTTTCAGAAGCCTCACGCTGGGGATAATCCGCCCCACCATCATTGACTCCAAAATCGTGATCATCCCACGTTGCCATGATTGGGAACTCCGCCCTCAGTCTGCGAAAATCAGCATTTGATTCGAGGCGGTCATACTTCGCTCTCATCTCTGTCATATCTTCCGTATCGGCATAGATATTGTCTCCAAGAAACAGAATGAGATCAGGGAACTCCCCGGACATGGTATAGAAAATGGGAGTTGGTAAATCCTGCTTGACGCAGGAACCAAACACGATTTTACGGAGAACCTGATTCGATCCCGGCAGCTCGGCAGACGTATTTGCAGGGGAGAAAAAGAACACAATCAACATTCCGATCAGGGTGAGTGCAGAGGACCTGAATGAAGCTTCAATCCATTTCAATCCTGCAGAGCTGGAACGATTCACTTTTCCACCGTGGGAGCACGAAAACGATGCTCTCCCCGCTTGGCAGCCTGATGACTTCGAGGAGTGTCCTGCTCGACGCCAGGATCTCCTTGACTGACCAACCACCGATCCAATTCACGTGAAAGTCGATTCAGAGTCTTCTGGGCACTTTCCGTTTCCACAAGATTGTTCAATTCATACGGATCCGTCGCCGTGTGATAAAGCGCTTCTGCGGGCCGATTCATATACCGTTGCACGAGACGGTAGGTTTCCGGAGATTCCCAGGAATCCCAGATCCACGTTTGCCAATAGGGATTGTTCAGTAAACCTTCACCCCTGATACCCATCAGATGCTTTTCGATATACAGATTTTTGTGCAACAAGTTCCGGACATAGCGATACGTGCCGTCACTGACAGTCCGCACAGGATAGGGTGGACCTTCCGGAACATTGTTATGAACTCCATAAACGTATTTTCGATGTTGCGATGTTTTTCCTTTCAAGACATCGAAAAAACTCTGCCCATCAAACGCGTCTGAATGATCCTCTGTGCTGCCAGCCACATCCAGCAATGTTGGTAAGACATCCGCAAATTGAACCATCGCATCGGTTCGCACACCCGCGGAAACCACACCTGGCCAACGTGCGATCAGTGCCGTGTGGACTCCCGTGTCCCAGTTGGTCCATTTGTTACCCGGAAACTGCGATCCCTGTTCCGAAGAAAAAAGAACCAGCGTATTCTTGGCCTCGCCTGCATCCTCCAAGGCATTCAACAGTTCTCCGACCTGCGAATCCATGTAAGTGATTTCGGCGAGATAGCGAGAAAACGCGTCACGAGTCAATTTGGTATCAGCCATGTTGGGCGGCAACTTCAAACTGGCTGGCGGATAAGCAGACGCATCACCCATGACCCAAGGCACGTGCGGTTCGACCAGTGCAACCACGAGGCAAAACGGCTGTTGTTGATCACGTTGCATGAACTCATTGACGGCACCAAGCTCATGTGTATTGGTTGGATTTCTGACACAATTGGCATCGAATCCAGCAACTCGTTCAAACGGAAATGCCTGCTTTGGAAGCACATGAACTTTGCCAGACAGTCCAACTCGATAACCGAGCGCGCCCAAATAGTGAGGCATGCTCATTGTCTCGGGAAGACTGGAGGAATGATTCCAGGCACAACCATTCCGCATCGGGTACAAACCTGTATACAACTCAGCTCGGCACGGTTGGCACATTGCCTCAGCAAGATATGCCCGATTAAAAGTCAGTCCCTCCGTGGCAAGTTGCTCAAGATTTGGCGTACGTGCATTCTGCCCCCCATACATTGGCAGATCATTATGCGTGCAATCATCAGCAAGGATCATCACAATGTTGGGTTGTTCTGCCGCCTGGCATGATGCAACGAGCAAAAATAGTCCACAGCTGATCGCAAGGAATCGTTTCATGAATCGTCTTTCGCGGTGATGGTCAATGTTCACGATGCGGGTATTGTAACTGCGGCAAGATGGCGTTCACAGGGAATGCAGCCCTCGCAGAAAGCACAGGTCAAAAACAGAACACCTACCCAACTGTACCTGCCCAGCTGTACCTGCCCAGCTGTACCTGCCCAGCTGTACCTGCCCAGCTGTACCTGCCCAGCTGTACCTGCCCAGCGAGCTTGTGTCTGTTGGCAAATCAGCTAGCTGGCTCGCACGCTTGGTGGGTGCTCCGATCAGCAGAATCCGAGGATCAATCCGACATTGTCGGCGATTTGACGATAAGTTGTGGCGACCTGATCAGCCAGCTTTGGGAGGTTGCCAGCCGTAATACTCAGTCAGAGCATGGGACACAACGGACGTCAGTTGCGAGAGTCTGACAGGCTTGCTGAGCACATCATAGGCACACATTTTTTTTGCCTCCTGACGGATTTCGTCATTCAGCTCTGCACTCATCAAGACACAGGGAAGCGTGGTAGGGCTTTCATGTAAGTGCCGTATGACATCCAAGCCTGTGACATGAGGCATATGAACGTCAACAAGGGCCACATGCACTCGTGAATGCTCGATCAGATCCAACGCTTCCCGCCCATCGCAGGCCTCGATCACTCGAAAACCACGTCGTAAAAGTCCCTCGCACACAACCTTGCGAAAGGCCTTGTCGTCATCCGTCACGAGTAGGTTTGGTACATCCATCATGGAGTTATCATCAACTGCAGATTGAAAATGCCCTCGCAAAAGCATCGCGACGACACGTGAGTTCAACAGTATGATGATAACTGCTATCACGACATTATTCACCACAACTTGAAAACGTTCCGGAAACGCAATGAGTGCCCCCAACGTCGATCCAGCCGACTCCAATCCGTCGCGTGGTACCGACTCAGGCACAAATCTCCCTAAAAAGCAGCATAAAAGCGGCATAATGGCAGCTTCCCGCACGATCAAAACCACCGCAGACGTGGGCGAATTATCAAAACGAATCATTGGAAACGTTGAGCAAGCGATCGTTGGAAAGCGCAAACAACTGGTTTTATCGCTGGTCACGTGGTTCAGCGGCGGGCACATTTTGTTGGAAGATGTCCCTGGAGTCGCAAAGACAATGCTTGCAAGAGCACTTGCCAGAAGCGTCGGCTGTAAGTTCAAACGGGTGCAATGCACGCCGGATCTGTTGCCGACAGATGTCACGGGAACGTCCATATTCAACCAGAAGAAATCGCAATTCGAGTTCCGTCCGGGTCCTGTTTTCACCCAGATTCTGTTAGCTGATGAAATCAACCGTGCCACCCCTCGAACTCAGGCGTCACTTCTCGAAGCGATGGCCGAAGCGCGTGTCACGGTGGACGGCAACACACACGTTCTGGAGCCACCCTTTGTTGTCATTGCGACACAGAATCCCGTTGACCACGAGGGGACATTTCCGCTTCCGGAAGCTCAACTTGACCGTTTCATGATGCGTTTCAGCCTCGGATACCCCTCCATGCAGGAAGAACTGCGGATGCTTGAATTGCTTCAGCACTCGCATCCCGTGGACCGGCTCAAACCAGTCGCTGAGGCGAGCGAGATTGTGGCCGCTCAGCAAGTGATCCGGGGTGTGCATGTGGATCCACGTGTTCGCGAGTACCTGTTGCAGATCGTTTCCCAAACGCGACAGAATACGGATCTGGCTTTGGGCGGAAGTCCTCGAGCGACGATTGCGCTTTTCCGATGCTCCCAGGCAATGGCCGCAATCCGAGGCCGTGCCTATGTCTTGCCGGATGACATCAAGAAGATCATTGCTCCGGTAATGAACCATCGCCTGATCGTACGTCCAGAGAGTCGGCTGCGTAAGATCACCGGCGAGAAGGTCATCGAAGAGATTGTTGGCGAGATTGCCGTCCCCACCATCGAAGCTTCGTGACTCATGGATGATACGGATGCCCAAACCGCTTCGATGCCAAAATTTGCGATTCTGGCAGGCATCAGCGGACTGTTGCTGGCAGGAATGATTTCAGGAGCAGCGTTGTGGATCATCGCCGCGATCACGGCAGGAATCCTGCTTTCTGTGAACTTTTTTCTCGCCAAAACATGGTCGCTGTCGACCGTTGCCACACGTTCACGTGGTGATCAGGAATTGAAAGTTGGTTCACGGCTGCCGATCGAAGTCAAATTGACCAATCACAGCCGCCTGCCAGTGCTTTGGTTACTGGTGGAAGATCTGATTCCCGCATGGGCTACCCTCTTCAATCCACCCACGCTTCAAATCGAGGGCGATCGGGTCAAGGTACTCTTGATTGGTGCTGGCAAAACATGCTCTCTCAACTACGAAATCAAATGCAATCGTCGGGGCTATTTCCAAATCGGCCCAACCGTGATGGAAACTGGCGATTTGATGGGCATGTACCGTCGTTATCGTGTCGGTACACAACCGCAGTACATCACAGTGCTCCCCAATATCTTCGCCTTGAGTTCTTACGAGATCGGATCACGTCGACCGATTGGTGAGATCCGCATGCGTGACAACATCATGGACGATCCGACTCGTCTACGCGGGATCCGTCAATGGCAGCCCGGCGACCCCATGCGTAGCGTCCATTGGGCGGCGACAGCGCGAACGGGAACGCTGCACAGCAAAATTTATGAACCATCATCGATTGTAGGTGCCACGCTCATTCTTGACCTGCACACCAGCAGTAACCCCAAGAAGCATGAACCGATGAGGTCTGATCTTGCAATCACCGCAGCGGCATCCATTGCCAACTCGCTTCACGATGCGAACGAGCCGGTGGGTCTGGCAACGAACGGCCGTGATGCTGCTGACCGGATTCGCCTGGAAGGTTGGGTTGGAGATCATCGTGTCCGTGGAGAGGCACAATCCTCGGCATCGATGAGTCCTGAAAACGAAAGACTCATGCCGGTGATCATGACCCCCGAACGTGGCCCGACCCATTTCAAGCAAATGGTACGAACCCTTGCGCGGTTGGAACGCTCCGACGGTCTGACTCTCGCTGAGTTGCTGGTGGAATGCGAATCACAACTTTCAGCCGACACAACCCTTCTGGTGATGCTGCAGCAGTGCACCGCCGAATCGATGGGCGCGATGCTCGATTTGCAACGGCGGGGCAGGGCAGTCGCCGCCATCATCAATACGCACGACATCAACAACTATTCCGAAATCGCCGGGCCACTGATTGCTGCCAGAATCCCCACGTTTCATCTTGCTTCCGAAGAAACAATTGTGGATGTCTGCCGACAAACCCTGCTGCGATGATCCAGCCATAGCAGCCTGTCCCCACACTCACTTGCCGGCCTTATCGCTCGCGACAAGGATTTCAAACGAAACGCAAAAGGGCGTAGTTCTTCTTTCCCTTACGCATGACCATCACGGATTCGCTAGCAAGATCAGAAGATGTCAGTCGCTGCTTTTCGTCGCTTGCCCGAATGTTGTTCACGTACACCCCGCCTTCCTTGACCGCTCGTCGTGCCTCGCCGCCACTGTTCACCAATTTCGCATCCTGCAGCGCCTGAACGATCCAGTAACCTTCACCCTCAAGCACATCACGTGGGACTTCCTGACTGGGAACATCGGCAAAGATTTCACTGAGACTGGCATCCGTCTGAACGCCAATTTCGCCTCCAAAAAGCATTTTGGAAGCACGCAGTGCATTCGCCAGCCCTTCCTCACCATGGACGAATCCGGTCAACCATTCGGCAAGTCGGTTCTGCGCGGTTCTGCGGCCCGGATCGGTTTCCGTGATCGCGTGCAAGTCGTCGTACTCAGCATGCTCAATCTCGGTCAAGTAAGCGATGCAACGCATCACATCGGCGTCATCGACGTTACGCCAATATTGATAAAACTGGTAGGGACTGGTGCGTTCGGGATCAAGCCAAATTGCCCCACTCTCGGTCTTGCCCATTTTTCGCCCATCGCTGGTTGTCAACAATGGTGCAGTGATTCCGAAAAGTTGCTGGCCCAACATTCGCCGTCCCAGATCAATGCCAGCCGTGATATTACCCCATTGGTCGCTGCCACCTGCCTGAATCAGGCAGCCATGTTCGCGCGACAAGTGCACAAAATCATAGGCTTGCAACAGCATGTAACTGAACTCGGTGTAGCTCAGACCAGCTTCACTCTCAAGACGAGATCGCACCGATTCTTTTCCCATCATCGCTCCGACAGGAAAACTCTTGCCAACATCACGCAGGAATTCAAGATAGGAATAACCTCGCATCCAATCAAAGTTATTCAAAAGCACCGCATTGTTGCCCGACTCACCATCACCTTGCGA
>PKCN01000308.1 GCA_002862205.1 Planctomycetaceae bacterium
GTACTGGGGCGTCCAACTGGGCAGGATTTCAGCTCACAACATTCCGTTCAGACAACATCCAATTCAGATAGACGCTGGTTGAGCTGTTTTGCCTGCGTTTGCAGGGTGGCAAGAATTTCTGTTTGCAAGATCCGCTTACTGATACGGGTTGCCTGAACCCCCACATTCATGGCTGCAATGATTTGACCGCTGGCATCCGTCACGGGAACGGCAATGGATCGCAGGCCAATTTCAAGTTCTTCGTCCACGAGGGCGAACTTGTCATTTCGGGCCGCAGAAATGGCTTTTTTCCAGTCGCGTTGGGATGTGATGGTTTTTGCAGTATGCGCGGTGAGCGGATTTCGCTTCAGGTATTGCTGAAGTGCCTGGTCGCTCCAGTCGGCAAGCAGGATTCGGCCCAGTGAGGTACAGCCACTTTGCAGGCGGCTTCCGATGGTCAGCGAAACCGTCATGATCCTTTGGGTGGCAGAACGGGCAATGTAAACCACTTCATCGCCATCCATGACGGCGAGTGAACACGATTCATTGATCTGTTGGCTGACGTTTTCAAGAAAGGGTTGCGCGATGACGGGCAATGAGTTGATCGCCGTGTAATAAGGCTGCGCCAAGCTGAGTACTTTGGCTTCAAGGTGATAAAGATTGCCAGCCTTGGTAACGTAGCCAGCTTCAGCAAGCGTATACAGACAACGACGGATCACTGCCCTGGACAATCCGGTGTGTTTGCTGATTTGAGCTGCCGTGCGGTGACCATCTGTTCCTGAAAACGCCCGCAGCACTTCGAGTCCGCGTGCGAGCGAGTTCATGAAGTCCGGATCGCCACTACGAAATAGCAGTGAGTCGTTGGGAGGCGTGTCGTCTTGGGTCACGATCTGGTCGGGGGATGGTTCACATTCGAAATCGATTTTGGAAACGATGGCTTCTTGTTTTTTTATGCAACCCCGAAGGGTAGTCAGCCGTACTTAACTTGCCCGGCCTCAGCCTACGCGAATCGCCTCGATCGGGATAGTAAAGCTCCTGTCCCTGAAATCAGCGACGTTGGGTTTCAAGCTGACTTTCCAGTCACCAGTCTGCCCGAGGTCGGGCAGGCTTCGGGCGTGGCGTTCAGGATCTCTGGGCGTTCAGGATCTCTGGGAATTTCTGGGAACCGGTCGTGCGAGACAATGAGCTCGCCGGCTCGCCGGCAGAACATGTCAGAGATTCATTGGAACAATTGTTCAAGGAATTTGGGAAGGTAGTCCCGCCAGACCGGCCAACTGTGTCCGCCCTGGGTTTCCACGTAATTGTGAGGTATGTCAAGACGGTCCAGTTCAGCATCAAACTGTCGATTGCGTTGCAGCAGAAAATCATCGACTCCGCAGGCAATCCAGAAGAGCTTTCGATTGTTGCTTGCATCGGAGGCGGCGGCGGCTGCCAGTTCGGGGTGGCGTTGTTTCAACTTTCCTTCTGGTGCAGCAGCGCTGAACGCGCCCACCCATTGAAAGACGTCGGGGTGTGCCATTCCCGCGTGAATGGCGTGGCCACCGCCCATCGACAGGCCAACGACCGCGCGTTCACTGGGTTGTTGAGTGACGTTGTATTGTTGTGTCAGCAGTGGCAATAAGTCGTTCACAATATCGGCTGTCATGGTTCGATTGTTGCGGTCGGCATAGTTTTCCGACTTGTTACGTTCCTGGAGTGGAACGGGGTGTCCATACGGCATTGCGATAATCATGGGACGGATTTTGTTCTGGTGGATAAGGTTGTCCACCATTTGGTGCGCGCGTCCCACTTCGGTCCATGCTGTCTGGTCATCACCAAAGCCGTGGCAGAGAACGACGAGCGGATAGCCATCCGCGGCCTTCAGGTCGTATCCCGGTGGCGTGTAGATCACGACATTGCGGGATTGGCCGGTGGTTGTTGATGAGTAAATGTGATGATGCAGCGTGCCATGTGGGACCGCCTGCTGCTGTGTCAGCGGAGTGATCTGTCCCGGGTTGGCAGGGACTTCCACCATGCTGGCGCAGTTCAGCCATTTTTTGAGCACACGATTTCTGGGGTCGGTGACGCGGACGCCGTCGATGTCGAACGTGTATTCGTGGATGCCGGGTGCAAGAGGTTCGGTTTGATGTTCCCATACACCGTCTGGGTTCAATTCCATACGGCGCATCCGATTGGCGACTCGAACGCGGACTTCACTGGCATCCTGTCCCGTGACGCGAAAGGTGATGCTCTGATCCGGATTGACGACAGGAGAAACGACATCGCGATTGCCTTGGGCTGGCGGGCGACTGTTACGATCCACTTTCTGCTTAATGGCAGAAAAATCAAAGTCCTTCACGTCAGCCGGGAAACGGTGCTGCATCAGCCACCATTCTTCGGTGAAGTTGGCTTTCTCGCCGGGACGCAGGTTTTCTGCCGGGCCAATCGGCTCCAATTCGACCATATCACCATTTGGGTACCAGACCGATGCTGTTAGTGAAGCGAATTCGTTGTACGCGCGCTCGGGAAAGGTACGGTAGCGTTTGACAAACAACTGGTCGGTAGGGGCCAGGTAAGCCAGCCATCCTGCATGAGAATCGAATCCCAGTTTTGGCGATGCGGGCGGGCCGGTGACCACCACGGCCTCGTCGCTGACCTGAATGTTTGGGTCATCAGCATTAATCGTGATCGACTCACCGTCCTGATACAGCACAAAACCGTTGGGGAACCTGCCGCGGGGAGATCTGGGAACCACGGCGATACCACCGCCCACCGCGAACGTCCTGCTCCAGTGACAAAGGCTGACCGTTTCCTTCGACTCGTTGGCGATCGTCTGCGTGCAGATGAGCCGCGAAGATTTTGCATCCAGTTGGAAATCACGGGTCAGACGCACGCCAGATTCCGGGTCAAAGTCACTGGTCAGTCGTGCAGAGCGGTCTCCGGTCAGTTCGCCTTGCCACGGGCCCTGCCACAGAACGCGACCTCGTTTGACCATTTTCTCCGGTCCAATGTCAAAACGACCCGCATGCATTTTTCCACGTTTGTTTTCAGCTGTTTGCACCCAACCCTCGGACCCGGCAGGCAGATACAAAACGTTCTTTCCCTCAATCGAGTATTCCAGGACGCGACCACCGGCCGCAGGACAAAGCACAACACGTGTCTGCCCATTCTGCAGTTCTATGCAATCGTCGTAGCCGAAGTAATTTACAATTTTGGAACCCGTGTATCTCGAATTTGAATGCGCTGGGGTTTGGGCGTTACTGATGTTGGGAATGGTCATGCAAATCAGAAAGAGGGCCGATAGGTGAAGGGGTGAAAAAAGGGGCACGGGCTCACTCTCTTTTGAGGAAAAATCTATAGGTGCGGGGTGGGTTGGATGGTCTTGTTTTCAAGTTGCACAGCAGCTGCATTCTAAAACTGAAGTTCAAGATTGCTCCGGGTTACTATCAAAGTAATTTGAGGGGCGGTCGAATGCTTGGTTGAGGGTGATTCGAATTTGACTTTGCACAATTTGCCGACTGCCCTGTTTTCTTTCAGCATCGCGTTCGTTTTTCTTTGCCTGTTTCTGCAATCAAGCCGTTAAGGCAGGCTGTTGGTCCCCGTGGAATGGTGGGGCCGCGATAGTTTCTACCATGAATCATTCGTTTGGGCGAAACACGCTAAGTCCCATAATGCCGATCTTAGGTTTGCTGCCTTAATCAACATCCGTAGCAGGGCTGTTCATTTCTTTAGGAGTAGGTTCGTACGCCAGATTCAAGCTACGTGTTTGAATCAGCCGTATTACGAGATAAGTCAACAAGCCAATGGGGCCCAGTAGAAAAGTGAGGATCAGTGACGGGATCACCAGCAGATGGTGGATACCATGGCGACGCGAATCACGTACCTCCCAGCATCCGATAAAGAGGTCAAAGACGAGGTAGTGAATCCACCCTGCCAAAACAACTTTGGGGTCTGCGAAGAATTGGACCACCCCCGCTAGCGTTGTGAAACTGCCCTCGGCGTTATTAAAGTCAGAGACGACCAGATACAGGTATGCCACAGCCAGTAATCCACATAGCACGACTGGGATTAACAGCCTTGCGAAAATTGGAAACCGAGGGGTCAGGATAAGAACGATCCAGCCCACTGCGGCGGTGTTGTTGCAAAGCAGGAAAACAGTTTCGGGAGTCAAGTGGGTGCCATTTGGTGATGGAAACGAATCGTGAACGGTAAGCAGTCAAGGGTTGGCCAGATGGTAAGGGTGGCCAGGTGGTAAGGGTGGCCAGGTGGTAAGGGTGGCCAGGGGGGGATGTGGATGAAGCCCTGTTGGCTATTTCAGGTGATGATTTCATTCATGGCAAATGAAGTAGGTTATGTGGCGTGAACTATCTGTGTTTTGTACCGGTCAAGACCCCGCAATGAATCCCCGTGGGGACGACTGGTTCTGTGCTGAGGCCCGCATCATGCAGCCACGATTGATATTCTTGTGCACTGTAGGCACGACCCTCGGTTAATGAAAACAAGGCAGCGGAATAGAGAGCGATGGGCAGTGGTCCATCAAGCTCGTCATTAAGAAACACATCGTGAATCAGGATTCGGCCACCTGGTGCAAGTGCGGCAACGCAACGCTCGATAAGTTGCTGGCACTCTGGGACATCCCAGTCATGCAGAATGTTCGAGAGCAGGATTACATTAACGTTTGAGGGGAACGTATCGGCAAACATATCACCAGCGACCAGGTCGACACGGTCTCGGATTTCGTAATCCTGTGCCACTTCATCCGCTATTTTTAAAACCTCAGGTCGGTCAAGCACGATCGCATGGAGTGTGGGATTCTTTTCCAGTAACGCATAACTGTAGATCCCTGTTCCGCCACCCAGGTCCAAAAGGCGGCCGTGTTCGGGTAGTGAGACAGCGTGTGCAAGGGCTGGCGCTACGTTTTTGGCGCGGCCAGCCAGGGCCAGGGTGAGGTGTCGGGCTGACTGTTCCGCTTCCATCGCTGATTCCATGCCATCGCGGTAAATGAACGCAGTGCCACTGCCCGAACCATCGCTTCCAAGCGGCTGATTCGATTTTAATAGCTGGACCATGCCCATCACTCCCGGCGATTGTGCGGCAAGACCGACGTAGTGTCCCACATCGAAATATCCGCCGGGGACCAAGTGTTCTCGTGCCAAGTCGCTGGGTGTGAGTGTGCCGTTGGTTTCGCTAAGCAGGTCCATGGCACGCAAGGCAGTGATTAGTACAGTAGCCGGCCGGGTTTCGAGGTGGAGTGCTTCTGCTAAAGCTTCAAACGACAGCGGCTTACGTTCCAGTCTGCCAAAAATGTCAAAATGTGCGATCGCTGCGGTTAGGAGCTCCGAGCCATAGCTGCCCCGAAAAAATTCAAAGATCGGGGTGGGGTCGGTTTTCGGGAGAGCGAGGACTGAATGTGGCATGGAGTTATAATTCAGGTGATGAGTTTTTGGTTTAGAAGGTTGTAAGCGTCAAAGTAGCAAAGCGAAGGCACCTCACGATCGTGGGGGGCGATGTCATGGCCGAAGTCCACCGATTCGGTTGTGAGATAAGAACTCTGCATCATTTTGGAGTGTTTGCAAAGCGTTGTTAACGCAGCCGCCTGTGCAATGAAGTGAAGCAGGGGGCCGTAGGTGATCATGTAAACCTCGGGGACTGCAAGGCTTTTAGGGTAAGTTCGTTTGATGAAGCAATTCCCGCGGTTTGTCAGCGATATTGCCTCTTGTTCGTCCTTGTCGATATAATGCGATCTGCGAACGATTGGAGATTAGCGAACGATTGGAGATTAGCGAACGAAATCGGTATCGTGGAAACAATAGTCTATCTGCATGGGAAATGCCGTGAAATTCATATTACAGTTCGCAGTCGTCCTTTTCGTCGCTCTCTTGTTCACAGGTTGTGAGTTGGGAAAAGAAGAACGCGCCCGTCTAAATGTTGAATTGGAGGAATTGCGAGAACGCAGGGTAGGAGCACTTATTTCTTGTAAGCTTGTGCATCAGAATGAGTATCAAGTTTGGCGTGAGGATAACGCTGACCGAATCCCGACAGATGACTACATGGCGAAAGCTATGTGCTTTGCGGAAGCCGCGGATGAAGGTTGGGTAAAGGCTTGGAAGGCCACTGAAGAGCAAGTTTTTGAGATGAATGCAAGGATCAAAACGATAGAATCGCTACTGGGTGAACCGGAAAGTCCGGAAAGTCCGGAAAGTAACGAGCAAGAGAACGCTGCTGAAAGATGAGGTGCAACGTTCAGACAAACTTGGTTGACGAACTTGCCTTTGCTGCGGCGATTACGTGCAGGCTTGGGTAAGGCAGTATGGCAACAGGGGGCATCGATCCAGGTCGCGCCCCGCATTTGGTCAAGAAAGAGGGCAGTCCTACCTGCTGTATGAGGGGGATTTGATTTGACGTTTTGCAGGACGCTTTGATTCGTGAGAGTAGGGTGTGTCACTGTCCAAATTCAAGAAACGGTGAACTTACAAGGTGCGGAAACGGAGTCGCCGGGCTAGCGGATAGCTATGCAGTATTTGGTGGCTTTGGTGCAATGGAGTTCAAAAAATCTTGTTGAGGATCGGAAACTTGTATCAGTCAAAATTTTTGCAATCGATATTTTCTTTCGGGTTGGCTACGGCTTTCGGTGTCTTTCCGAGTGATGCTCAGGATCAGCGTTCGGCGCCTGAGATGAATCACCCCAATATCCTCTGGATCACGGCGGAGGATATGAGTCGGACTTTGGGTTGTTACGGTGATTCTTACGCGATTACCCCCAATATCGATCAGCTGGCATCCGAAAGTGCACGTTACACGCATGCCTTTGCCACATCGCCCGTCTGTTCACCTTCGCGAGCGTGTTTGATCAATGGTTGCATGGCTCCTGCACAGGGAGCACATGCGATGCGTTCACTGATTCCGATCCCTGCTGCCTTAAATGGTTTTCCGTCACTACTGCGCAAGGTCGGCTATTACACGACCAATAACGTGAAGACCGATTACAACTCGGGAGGTGAGAACCGGATCACGGACTCCGCGTGGGATGAGTGCAGCGAGCAGGCCGATTGGCGGGGCCGCAGGAAAGGGCAACCATTTTTTTCGGTGATCAATCTGATGGAAAGCCATCAATCGCGTTCGATGGTTTGGCCTTACGAGCAATTTCAGAAAGAGGTGCAGACGCATTTGTCGGACAGCGAGATCCATGACCCTGCTTTGGTGCCCCTGCCGCCTTATTACCCTGACACACCGTTAGTCCGTAAAACGCTCGCCAGGTATTACGATTGTGTCACTCGCATGGACCAACGTGTTGGTGAGATTCTGGATCAGTTGAAAGCAGATGGTTTGTATGATCAGACGATCATTTTCTTTTATTCCGACCACGGCAGCGGGATGCCGCGACATAAGCGTGCTTTGTTGGACAGTGGGATGCGGGTGCCACTGCTGATTCGTCTTCCTGAACAATATCGAGCGTTGGCTCGTTCGGTCGCTGCCAAGGGAGATGTCGATCGGATGGTTAATTTTGAGGATTTTGGCCCGACTGTTTTGAGTCTCGCAGCATTCGATTCTCTGCCTGATCACATGACCGGGCAGCCCTTTCTGGGTCCGCTGGATGCTCCTGCCCGTCAGCATGTTTTTGGTCATCGTGACCGTGTTGACGAGATCATGGACATGGCAAGAAGCGTTCGCTCCCGGAAATTTTTGTATATCCGCAACTACATGCCACATCTTGGCTACAACCAGCAGGGAGCCTGGATCGATCAAGCTGATGTTCGTGGTGACTTTTACAAACTGGGCATGTCGGGAAAGGCCTCAGCTGCGCAAAATCAGTTTTTGTCTTCGACTCGGCCACCGGAAGAACTGTATGACTGCCTGCGAGACCCTCTCAACTTGAATAACCTCGCGTATTCGCTGGAGCATGAGGGCACCGTTGTGCAGATGCGTCAGGAATTGCACCGGCATTTGATTGAGACGCGTGATTTGGGATTGGTGCCGGAAATTGAACTGTGGCGGCATGCAAGATCGATGCCTCCCATGGACTGGAAGTCCACCCAGGAATTCAATCCGGAACGTCTATTGGCGGCAGCCGAATTGGTTGGCGCCGATGATCATGCCGCCATTTCCAAAAGTCTTGCTGACCGTGATCCGGCAATTCGTTACTGGGGAGCGGTCGCCTGCAGTGCTGTGGAGACTTTGCCAGAGAACATGATGGCAAAGCTCCGACAGATGTTTGAAGATCCATCCAAGGCGGTTGCAATTGAATCAGCAAACGCGGTGGCACGCCATGCGGGTGATGCGGCTGCCATGCAGGCCTTGGTTCGCTGGTTTGATCATGATGATCGTACCGTCGTACTGCATGCCGCACGCGCCGTTGAGTTGCTCGCGGACCCTCGATCAAAAGAGGCTGTTCTCGCCTTGGCGGAACGCTACCAGGAAGAACCTGGTGACCTCGCCTGGTTCATTCGTTTTTCAACCAGTGGCTATCTGAGTCGTCAAGACTGACAAGCCCAATGGCGGAGGAAAGCAATCGCTCCGTCCGCCTGTTCTCGACGGTGAATTGCAGCAACACTGTCGGTGGCAAAATCTGCGGTTGAATCCCCGTGGTCTGCCTGAACGCCAGTTTGCCCGCAACGATTACCGTTGATTGCGAAGCTGGTTGAATTGCTCACGCATTTCCTGTAACTCGCGTTGCAGTTGATCGAGTCGCTGGTTGACCGCATGCACTGCACGGTGTGATTCTTCGATCAGGTGCTGAATCTGGTTGTTGCCATCGCCATTTTCACGGTGCAGTTGTCGTTCCAGTTCTTCACCCCGACGCCTTGTTTCATCAGCCAGGTCCTCCATGCCAGCCTCATTGAGGTGATCAAACGCCACTCGAAGCAGTTCGAGTCGCTTTTCAATTGGCATTTCAAGTGCTTCTCCACGGTCACGTTCATGATCTCCTTGGTCATGATCTCGGTGCTGGTCGTGATCTCGGTGCTCCTGCTCTTGGTGTTGGCCGTGATTCCCTTGGTCATGATCTCGGTGTTGGCCGTGATTCCCTTGGTCATGCTCTTGGTGTTGGTCGTGATTTCCGTGTTCATGATCCCGGTGTTGGTCGTGATTCCCTTGGTCATGATCTCGGTGTTGGGCGTGATTTCCGTGTTCATGATCCCGGTGTTGGTCGTGATTCCCTTGGTCATGATCTCGGTGTTGGTCGTGATTTCCGTGTTCATGATCCCGGTGTTGGTCGTGATTCCCTTGTTCATGATCCCGGTGTTGGTTGTGATTCCCCTGGTCATGATCTCGGTGTTGGTCGTGATTCCCCTGGTCATGATCTCGGTGTTGGTCGTGATT
>PKCN01000247.1 GCA_002862205.1 Planctomycetaceae bacterium
AATGGCCTGGTATACAACTTTCCGAGCCGAAAGAGCGGTCCCATCACCGCAGTCGGCCCCAGTGATGAAACATTTGAGACCCCGAAACAAAGGGCGGGCGAGAGTATTCTGAAGACCTTTGCAGAAGCAACATCGAGCGAGGAAACCAAGTCAGATGACTGGCCCATGTTTCGCGCGAATGCCGCAGGCGGCAATGCTACAAAATCGAAGCTCGGTACCCAGTTCGTAAAATCCTGGGAAGCGTCGGTGGGCCACAGTGGACAAAACTTTGGTGTGATGAGTAGCCAGCGTACCGGCTTGACGCAAGCGGTTTCTGCCTATGGATTGGTGGTGGTTTCCGACATTGACGGTCAGCGCATCGTCGCGTTGGACGCCGCCCAGGGGAAACAGCAGTGGGTTTTTCATGTGGGTGGGCGGGTAGACTATCCGCCGACGCTTTACCGGGGTCTGTGCCTGTTCGCGGCCAGGGACGGCTGGATTCACTGTCTTGATGCCAAGACCGGCACCCCGATCTACAAGCGACTCGCTGCCCCTGTCGAGTATTTGATTGGAGGGCGGGAAAAGCTGGAATCGAAGTGGGCTCTGTCTTCGGATGTGTTGATCGCCAATGGCACGGCCTTTGTCAGCTACGAGGGTGGCGGACTGGCGTTCAAGCCCGAGACCGGTGCGGTTGTCGAAGTCGACCACCCCGGCGAGATTGCGCTAGGAAAACAAGCCATCCCCGGCGGTCGAGAACTGCTGATCTCTTACGATTCGGTCATCAAGGGCAACAGCATTCCACGCACGCACGAGGACAACTGGCACGGTTTCACTCGCAGAAGGTTTGGTCGAAATCTCGATGCTCGTGTGCTGGCTTTTGATGACTCACTGACACTGGCATACCTTTTCAAATCCAAGACCCCGGGCTGGGCGAATCAGGGCAAACTGCAACTGATGGCGGTCAACGCGGATCCGAAGCAACCGCTGTGGACCTCCGGCCCGATCGAACTGGTAGTGGACGATATGCTTCTGACACAACAGCACGTGTTTTGCGTGGGGCACTACCAGCGCATCAAGAAAGATCCTGAACTGTGGGTTCTCTCCAGAAATGACGGGACGGTTGTGAGCAGAATGCCCGTGGATGGTTACCCAGCGTTCTTGGGTATGTCCGCTGCCGGAGAAAAACTATTCATCGCCACACGCGACGGTAAACTGATCTGTTTGCAATCGAGTGAGTAATCACGCAGAGAGTTGACCGGTCAATCGTCTGAAATGTCCATCAGAGCCTATTCATCCATTTGATCAATGAAGGAATGCTCGGCATCTGCGTGTGACTGCCAATATGTTGTTGCCACGCAAATTCGCTGTCAATGAATCGACTCACTCAGTCGTGCAAACCGTTCCAGATGTAGTGTCGCGAACTGGCATCCCGATGTGATTGACAACACCTTGGTATACTCGACCTCGACCAATCAAAATCGAACGATCAACTCCAGAAAGATCGTGAGATTTTCTGTTGTGACGCATTACTTTCAGGATAGCGAGCCCCATGTTTGAATCAGAGAGTAGTCGTGCTACGAACTCGACACATTGGAAACTTGAGTCGAACAAACTCAGTGAGTTGCGCCGCACAATACGAATCCCAACCATCCTTGTGATTCTGCTGTTCGCATCTGCGACGGAAACTCATGCACAGAACCCGCGACTGGAACTTGGGCGAAGACTCGCAAGGTTCGAGAATGCATGGGAAACGGCTCCCTCCGCCCAGCGGGTAGCGGCCGTTCCTTTCCTCAAGACTGCGGTCCGAAGTTTTTTCACCCTTCAGCTCTCCGAAGCTGGACGGCAGTTGGATCAGGCATGGCTGGCAGTTCGCAACGAGGAAGCTCCCAATGGACTGACCACGGCCATGATCGGTTCGCAACTGCTGGTTTCCCCGCGATGCGCGGAAACGGGTGACGGTACTTTGGAACTTCAACTGACATCGTTCTATCCGACGGACACCAAGCCCTCGCCAAACACAACCGTGGATCTCAAACTGACGCGGGCCACCGGTGATTCGCTGGCTGAAACACAGTTTACAATTCCTCAATTGGCGAACGGCACACGCTGGAATATCGAACAGATCCCGGAAGGCGATCACATACTCTCAGTCATTATTCGAGAGAACAACTCCGCCTTTGCCCTGCCTCCAATGACCGTCAGTCGAATCACGGGACTCAAACGCCGCTTGCAGCAACTTAAAGACGCAAGCATGATGTTGAAAGAAGCGGCAAAATCGACAGCGGAACATTCCTCTGACGAAACGCTCTCATCTACACTCCGAGACGAAACACGACTGATTGAGAATGTCATCGAAGAGCTTCCTCAAGAAGCAGACTTCCCACTGCTGTACCGGCTCAAGAGCAGTGAAGCGATGCTTGCCAGCCGCAGCAAACCAACCGACTTCGCCAACCAACCATCCGGGGCAAGGCAAGTTTGGCTGACGCTGGCAAAAGGTTTACGGTCGGTACCAACTCGACTTCACCTTCCTCAAAAGCACGCCAAGCCAGCACCCGTGCTATTCGTTTTCCACGGAGCTGGTGGCAGTGAGAATATGTTTTTCGAAACCTACGGGGCTGGAAGAGTCATTGCAGAAGCAGCCAATCGGGGCTGGATTGTGATCTCACCACGACAGGCATTATTCGGACTATCGCTCGACATCAGCGAGATGCTGGATGCCCTCGAAGCATTCGTACCACTTGATCGCAAACGCATCATGCTGCTGGGCCATTCCATGGGAGCATCGCAAGTGGTAAAGCAAGTACGAAAGAACCCAACTTTGCCGGTCGCCGCAATTGCGTTGGGCGGAGGTGGTCGCATGCCAAGCAGCGATGCCAAACGCAGTCATCAACTTGCATGGTTGATCGGAGCTGGTGATCAGGACTTTGGTCTTGCGGCAGCGCAACAACTGAATCAAAGCCTGACAGCATCTGAAATCAAAAGCCGTTTCAAGGTGTACGCGAACATCGAACATCTGGTGGTCGTCCAAGCGGCGATCGATGATTCCTTTGACTTCTTCGATGAAGTGCTCAACAAGCTTCCACATCCTGAGTCTGGCGATCCTCCCAACACACCCTGATAACAACACACCCTGATAACAACACACCCTGATAACAACACACCCTGATAAATAGTTCATTGAACCCACAGATCGCGTTGTGAACGAAGCTCAGCAGGAATGACGAACGGTTTGCGGGCATGAGTCCTGAACTCCGAGAAGGTAAAGACGAGGCTTGAAGCAGGAATCCACTTCGTGTTCCAAACCAGAGGGGAATCAAGGGATGAAAAAGCTATCTTCTGCAGACGAAAAACACGAGCTACTTGGAAAGATCATTACCCTGCGATCACACAAGACGGGTTGTGCCCGCAAGGCATGCCACGCCTTGCAACCCTTTTTTGCTATGATTCATGGGAAGTCCATCGTTGCCCACTCCCCGCTTCTGCTAAACACCCTCCATGAACCGATTTGTGCTTTTCCTGTCTTGTGTTGTGGGTTGCCTCACGACTTTCCCCAGTTTTGCTCAGACGCGGCGTGCCGACTTTACACTGCCCTCGGGTTTCGTTGCCGAAGAAATTTACGAAGTTCCCAATTCCGATCAGGGTTCGTGGATTTGCCTGACGGTCGATGACCGCGGCCGGCTCATTGCATCCGATCAAAAGGGATCGCTTTATCGCTTGACCGTTCCCGAACCAGGGAGCTCGGATCTCCCACTCGTCGAGAAGATAGATCTCGATATTGGCATGGCGATGGGACTGCTATATCACGGCGACGCTCTTTACGTGATGGTCAACGGCAAGTCTGCGCAAGGCCCCGGGTTGTACCGCGTTCGAGATACCGATCAGGATGATCAGTTCGACTCAATCGAATTGCTACGTGGGATCGAGCCGCCAGGGAAACCAGGAGCTGGACATGGAAACCACGCGATTGTCCCGAGCCCCGACGGCAAGTCGCTGTACGTGGTCTGTGGCAACATGGCAGGAAAACCTGTGGGTGGATTTGACAGCAGCCGGGTCCCAAAAAATTGGAACGAAGATCAGTTATTACCGAGAATGGCAGACAGTCGGGGACATGCCGCTAATGTCATGGCGCCAGGCGGCTGGATCGCCAAGACGGACCTCGACGGTCGCCACTGGGAATTGACCTGCAGCGGGTTTAGAAACGTCTATGACGCGGCTTTCAATCGCGATGGCGACCTGTTCACTTACGATGCCGATATGGAATTCGATCTGGGGACGCCCTGGTATCGCCCCACCCGGATCTGTCACGTGATCAGCGGTGGCGAGTTTGGATGGCGCAATGGGTCCGGAAAATGGCCCGCCTACTACCCCGATAGTCTGCCGTCAGCAATCGACATTGGACTCGGTTCACCAACGGGAGTCACCTTCGGATACGACACCAACTTTCCCACACCGTATCGTGACGCATTTTTCTTCTGTGATTGGAGCTACGGCCGCATTTACACTGCCAATCTGCAGAAAAGCGGAGCGACCTATACCGGGGAACAGCAACTGTTTGCAAGTTTCGCGCCCTTGCCGGTAGTCGATATCGTTGTTCATCCGCTCGACCATTCACTCTATCTCGTGACTGGCGGTCGCGGTGTTCAATCGCACATCTATCGGATCCGCTATGACGCTGATCGTGACGGCACGACGACGCCCATCGTCGCGTCTCCGAAACGTGACCCGAATGCAAACAGCCTGCACTCGCTGCGTCGCTCGCTTGAGGAAATGCATCAACCACTGGATTCCAATGGTGTTGATCAGATTTGGCCTCATTTGAAGCATCACGATCGACACATCCGTTTCGCCGCCCGCGTTGCTCTGGAACACCAACCGGCAGATCAATGGCAAGACCGCCTTTCCGCCGAGACCGACCCACAAACAATCATCGAGGCAACCATCGCATTGGCACGTTGCACAGAAAATGTCGGGCAACGGTTGCTGCGGAAACTGGATCCACTGAAGCTGAAAACTCTGGATCGCACACTCCAACTCGATCTGCTCCGTGCCTACGGATTGATTTTCATTCGCCATGGACGACCAACGGGAACAGTCGCTTCCCAACTCGGACCACAATGCCTGGCTCTGTTTCCCACACACGACTCGCCTCTCGATCGTGAACTCAGTCGCATGTTGGCATATCTTCGCACGGACGGATCGATTGAACCGATGCTAAAAGCACTTGAGACGGCTGACTCTTCCGATGATCAGATGCACATCGCATTGATGCTGCGTGGCTTCGACCAGGGCTGGTCGATTGACCAGCGTCGACGATACTTCCGCTGGTTTGGCCGAGCGAACGCCTTTGCTGGCGGCCGAACCAACGGTGAGTTTGCCCGGCAAATCCGACAAGACGCCGAGGCAACCCTGAACGACGGGGAACAAGCAAAACTCGAGTCATTACTCAAGAACCTGGACAAACCGACAAGTCAGCCCACAGTGACGCAGTCGCGCCCCATGGTGAAACAGTGGACCGTGACTGAGTTACTTCCGGATCGTGATTCCAGTTGGCAGGATATCCGCTCAGCAGAGCGGGATACCAAGCAGGGAGAGCATATGTTTGCCGTTGCAATGTGCAACCGATGCCATCAGGTGCGCAGCCAAGGAGGCCGAGTTGGCCCCGACTTGTCGGGTGCCACGAATCGATTCAGTCCTCACGATCTGCTCGAAGCCATCATTGAACCCAACAAAACGATCCCGCATGAATTTCAAGCGGTCAAGGTCGTGACCGACGACGGAAAAGTGGTTGTAGGACAGGTTGTGAATTATGGCGGTGGCGGCATGTCCGTGCGAACGAATCAGATGGAACCTTGGAAGTTGACCAAAATTGAAGAAAATAGCATCGAGCAGATCAGTCCTTCAACCACGTCGCTCATGCCAGCAGGCTTGCTCGATACCCTGAACAAACAGGAGATCTTCGACCTGCTGGGATGGCTCGCTGAGCAATAGCCTGCACAAAACGTTGTGACCGGCAGGACCAAAGCGAGGCAGCCGGTGCCCGTGATCCCTGAAAGTTGTTTCAGAATTCGCTGCTGCACGGCTATTCTGGCAGCCCTATCCTGGCAACCCCTACGGCGCCGCCGCTTCACTCAATCCTTTGGCGTAGTTCTCCGCGAGAGCATCCGTACGCTGGCGCATTTGATTCAGTAATGCCCGATGCTGCACGTTGCCAGCCAGGTTGGTCAGTTCGTCGGGGTCGTTCTGCAAATCATGAAGAAACTCGAACGCGGGCTCTTGATCGACATACCGGGCATATTTGAAACGCTTTCCCCGCACGCCTTCCCAGGACATTGAGTAACGCGGGTTGAAATGCTCACAGAAAAAGTCTTCGCGCCAACCCGCGGGTTTTGATTGACCTTGGATCACCGGCTGCAAACTGGCACCCTGATAACTGGCGGGAATTAGCACGCCAGCCCAATCCAGAAAGGTGGACGGCAGATCAAGGTTCAGCGCCATCGTATCGATCGTTCGGCCTCGCAAATTTTTCGGCAGTCGGGGATCATAGATCACCAGCGGTACCCGTAGCGATTGTTCGTGGTGCGACCACTTGCCAGCGAAGCCACGATCGCCCATGTAGTAGCCATTGTCTGCGGCGTAGACGATGATCGTGTTTTCCGCGAGCCCCTCTTCTTTTAACGCCTGCAACACTCGTTTGATCACTCGGTCGATCCCGGTCAACATCCGGAAGTACGCCCGCATGTTCGTCTGGTATTTTTCCTCGGTGTCCCAACGCCAGTGAAATCGCTCGCGATGGTTCGACTTTTTGAAAAACTCAGGGTGGGCTTCATAGATGTCGGGAGCAGACAAGCGGGGCGATGGAATCGTGATGTCATCGTACTTACCATTCATCGCTTTCGGCCACGGGTAGTGGCCGATGCCCGGTCTCTGGTCACGATCTTCGGCATGACCCGCGTTGAACCAGAGATTCAAACAGAAAGGACGTTTGCTGCTCCGCTGCGTCCTCAGAAATTCGATCCCACGGTCTCCAATCAACTCGGTGGTGTGCCGAAGCGTTCCATCGGGCATGGATTTGAAGTACGGTCTGCGAAAGATCTTCTCATACGCTTCAAAATGTTCCTCAGGGCGAAAACCCTTGGGCATTTTTGCATGCCACTTTCCAAAGAGTGCCGTCCGATACCCGGCATCACGCAACAAATCCGGAAACATTGCGGTCACCGCTTCCTGCCGGACTCGGTCAGAACGATCGGGCTGGACCGACGAACGCGAGGTCAACCCCGTCAGGATTGTGGTCCGACTCGCCCAACACGTCGAACGGGTCACAAACATGTTCGTAAAACGCACGCCCCGGCTGGCGAGTTGATCGATCGTGGGTGTCTCGACAATCTCGTGACCAGCGCACCCCAGCGTGTCATGCCGCTGATCATCTGCAAAAAAGAAAACGATGTTGGGCCGCGATTCATCAGCGTAGCATGACAACGCCACTGACAGAAACAGCGTCCACATTACGACGGCTCGTCGCCCCATGGCTTGAAAACCTTGTCGCATTAAAACCCACTCCCATTTAAAACAGCGCGGCAGCGCAAGGAAACAATCCCGCGGCACGAAATCCCATCAAACACGCAACGGATCAATCCGGGATCGCTCCCTCAGGATCAATCTCCTCTCCCTCCCAGTTGGCGACACCATTTTCATAGACAAGTATTCGCTTGGCGCTACCTGCGACCGGCTTCCGATTGATTTTGGGAAGCTGTTTTCGTAAAGCGGTTTTCTCTGCCAGATACCGGGATTCGTCAGCCAGATTGGTGAATTCATGGGGATCTTTCAACATGTCGTAAAGTTCCTCCGAACCATCCGCATACCGAATGTATCGCCATCGCTCGGTGCGCAGACCATGATTGTCATGATTGTCCGTTGTGATCGCGGGACGAATTCGTGAAGCATTGGCATCTTGCAATTGAGGAGACAGGCTGAGCCCTTCCAGATGCGCTGGGACCTCGAGTCCGCACAACTCACTGAGAGTGGGATACATGTCCAACAGCTCTGCCGGTCGACTCGATTTCTGCCCAGCCTTGACACCAGGGCCAGCAAAAATCAGAGGAACACGAGCGGACCGATCCCACAACGAATTCTTTCCAGTGATCTGTTTTTCACCCAAATGATAGCCATGGTCAGACCACAGCACGACAATGGTGTCATCAGCCAAATCGTTTCGTTCCAGTGCGTTGAGAACGCGGCCCACCTGACTGTCAACAAAACTCACACTTGCGAGGTAGGCTTGTACAATTTTTATTTGTTCACCTTCCTGCAGAAGAAACTTCTGACGCGGCTCTGGCAACTTCCAATGGAGGTACCAACTGAAGCGAGGTGTGTCGCTTCGATCATCCAAAAGCATGCGGGGAAGAATGACCTCATCTTCCGGATACAGATCAAACCACTTTTGTGTTGCAAACAACGGCACGTGAGGGAGCGAAAAACCCACTGCCATGAAAAACGGATCTTCCGGTTTTTGATCAAGTTGCTCCACTGCCCAGCTCGCTGTTTTCCAATCCTTGTGATCCGATTCTTTGTAAGGATAAACAGCCCAGTCCATGCCGCGACCACCGCGGGGAGTCGCCACACGTTTCTCCTTGGGTCGCAATCCGGGTTCTGTCTCGCCAACCACGTCAAACTCTTTTACCCCTGATTGATTCCAACCCCTACCGTGGTAAATCTTTCCCACGGTATAGGTCGTATACCCGGATCTCGAAAAATGCTGTGGTAACGTGACAAGCTCCTTCAAGTCATCCACTGTGCGAAACCATGGAGCCAGGGCATACACTCCCGTGGTGGAGGGCCGCAAGCCAGTCATCACACTGGTGCGTGAGGGGTTGCAAATGGGGGCCTGACAATGCGCATTGGTAAACAAGGTCCCCCTTTTTGCCAGCGCATCCATGTTAGGGGTCTTCACCTGCGGGTGGCCCTCCAGACAGCCGACCCAGTCATTGAGGTCGTCGATGGCGATGAACAGCACGTTGGGAGAATCGGCATGAACCGTGGCACCGCTCAACAACAACAACGATACGACAAGCAGGATGTCTTTCATGGTTCAATCGTGATAAGAATTGCAAGGATGAATCGCGTTCCCAGAGGTCCCAGAGGTGTCCGAGGTGTCAGATACGACCTGCAGGATCGCCGTGTACTCTGATCAGAAAGTTGTCTCACAAAGTTCCCTTCCGGCATCTCTCACATCTCTGCCAAGACGCTCAGACGCTCAGACTATCAGACAC
>PKCN01000195.1 GCA_002862205.1 Planctomycetaceae bacterium
AGAATCGTCTCAGAAGCATTGCCGGTTTGGCGGGTAGGTGGCAAGACGATCGGCAGTGCAGAATTGCCAATGGTGGAGAGGCATCCGACTGATCATGTTGATCAATTCGATGGCAGTGCTCGAGTCAGCAGTGCTCGAATCAGCAGTGCTCGGTGGTCAGAGTGTTTCCAGGTAGCGCACGGCTTTCTGGCTGAATTCAAAAGTGTCATTGCCAATGATGCGTTCAAATTCGTTAATACGGTCTCTGCGTTGGTAGGTTTGAAAGGGTCTGCGACCTGCTGTCTCGTTGAGTAATTGGCCAAATATTTTTGGTTGTCGTTCCGCAAGGTAAAACATCAATCCCCATGCGACAGCATAAGCTTCGTTTATCTGCTTCTCGTCCTTGAACATCATGTCATTGCTGACAAGTTCCATGGCCGTTTGAACGAATCGGTTGGAGTTTTTGGTGAGCACTTTTTGACGTAGATATTGGAGGCTTTCACGATTGACACGGTCTGCTAGTTGAGTTGCCCCTCTGGGGTCAGTCATCGCTTGTGGTTCGAACATTTGGCCAACTCCCTCGGTGATCCAGCGTGGCGTATCGTTAACGCGACTGTGTGCTCCCGAATTAAAGGCTGACTGGTGTGCTGCTTCATGCCTGACGGTCGCCATGACCGAACTGGCTCGAGCTCCATCATGCGTCATGACTCGGTTGCTGTTAACGGAATACAACCCCGCCACCCTGCCGACTTCGATATCAAGACGTTCAAATTCATTTCGCATGGCAGATTCATCGGGGAAGACGACTGCCACCATGGGGAAACGCCCTTTGCGAATGTGGACGCCGCGTTTGCTCATGTAACTGATGAAAGCACGGTGAGATTGCTCGAAAAGTTTTGGCCATCGCTCGCCACGACCACGTGGTTGCACGACCAGAAAGTGTGTCGTGGAAAGTACTTCATAGGCAGAGCCGAATTCGTTTCGCAGAAGATTGCGCATTTCGGCTGCGCTGGCAGCCAGGAATGGTTCCTTTCCAACCCGCTGTAAGTGTGAATCTGGGGACCTGGGGTCGACTGAATGGATCCAGCCATCGCGGCCCAGAATGATCACCTCATGGGCAAGATCGACCAGTAATGTTCCTTTTTGAACTCTACCGTAGGCGGAAAATTCAACCATCCCGCTGGTTTGTGCATCGCAGGGGCAATTGGAAAGCGTGGCCAACAGCACAAGGATCGAAAAATAGGTTGCTGCGGATCGGTTCAAAGGCATGGAAATGTATCTGGGAATCTTGACTTTGGTTTCACGGATACCTGAAGGCTAGGTTAAAATTCAGGTCTGCGGGGATGTCTCCCGAGCTCCAGTTCAATCCTTTACTTTCTCGGTGGTCTCACATGCGAGTTGTTTGGTTCATGCGGACCGTGAGGGCAGCCTGTGCACGCATTCATTGTGTTTTTTGTGGCATGGGGGCAAAGTTAAGCCCCATCGCTATCTTCGTGATCATGCATTGGGTTTTGACACCTGTGTTTGCTACGCCGGTGATTGCTCAAGAGGGATCAGGTCAGGCAAAGCAGGGCGAGCCCGACCGGGAAAAAACTGACACTGAGGCCGCGCGACGCGCATTGAGAGCTGATGTGCTCGAGTGGGTTGACGAGCTAGATTCGCCGACTTTGCGAGTTCGGAAGGAAGCTGAGCGAGCCCTGATCGACGCAGGTCCCGATGCGTTGGACTATCTGCCGAACAAAGACGCGGTTCTGTCCTTGGAGAAGTCAGAGCGGCTTGGCCGGGTTCGTACTGCATTGGAATCCAAACGAACTCAAGCAGCGGTCGATACCAAGTCGACCCGAATCAAACTCGATAAAGTCACTAACCTGGGTGACGCTTTAGCTGCCATCAGTCGTGCCAGTGGGATCGAATTCGAGCACGATGCTGACACTTCGATGCCCGTGAATCCTGTTGAGGCTCCTCTTGCTTTTTGGCATGCGCTTGACATTGTGTTGGATCAGACGAATCTTGATGTCAATTTCTATGGGGGCGACAGTGAAACGTTGCGGTTAGAAGCGAGATCTGCCAAACGGCCTTCTCGTGTCGATTCCGCTGCTTATGTTGGGGTCTATCGACTTGAAGCATCTTCGGTGGCTGCACGTCGCAATCTTCGCCAGTCTGACCTCAATGGACTGGATGTAGGGATCGAAATCAGCTGGGAACCGCGTTTGACCCCGATTGGACTGACCATCCCCTATGCACAAATATCAGGTAAGTTAGACGATGACGCTGTGTTGAAACCACAGCAGTTGATTGGCAACCGGGACGTCGCGACCAACCCTGCAATCGCCTTCAGCGAAATCTTTCTACCGTTGCAATTGCCAGCTGGCCAGCCGTCTAGAATCACTTCTTTATCAGGCGTCATCAACGCTCTTTTGCCAGGTGAAAAAAAGGAGTTTGAACTTCCGTTGGATAACCTGAATGCAAAGAAAACGATTGACGCGATGACCGTGCAGGTGGAGTCCATACGTCGTGATGGTCCGCTGCACGAAATTCGGGTTGCTGTTGAGTTGGACAAAGCAGGGCGTGCGCTTGAAAGTCATCGCCATTGGATCTTGGACAATGATGTGTCGGTCAAACGCAAAGATGGTAGTGCAGCAATCCAACTTGGTTTCGAAGTCTTCCGACAAACCGAATCTGGCGTTGGTGTGGGTTACTTGTTTGATCTTGGAGATGAGGTGGGTGAATCGACGTTGGTGTATCGATCGCCCACCTCGATTATTCCCAATGAAGTGCCATTCGTGATTCAGGATATTCCGCTGCCGTGAAAAAAAACATTGTGATATCACTGTTCGTTTGCATGCTGCTGTTGCCTTTGAACACAAGTTTTGCTGCTGGGGGCGACCTCGAACCTGGGGATCCCATTGCGTCGATTGATGGAAAGCCTGTGTTCTTTGGCGAATTGAATTTGGTGCTGACTGAGCGTCTTAAAGCCAGAGATTTACAACGTGTCGGAAAGGAAGTCCAACGCGCAACCGCTGCTTTGATCGTTCGACGGCATTTGGCAATGAAATCTTTGGAGGCCAAGGGTGGGACAACCCTCGAAGCCATGCTGAAACGCCAGGTTGAAGCGTTGGCAGCAGATCTGCGACGCCGCGGGAGCAGTCTGCAAAAACAGGCTGCAGACCGTATGGCCAATGAAGCATCACTCGTTACAGACCTTCGTTGGCGATTGGCGTGGGGGCAGTACTTGAAAAGCCGATTGAATGACGCAAATCTGAAAAAGTACTTCGATCGTAACCGCGATCAGTATGCCGGTAGCCGCTGGGAGGTGTCCCAAATCTTTGTCAAAGCAGACCAAGGTGATGCTGCTTCGTGGCGAGCCACATTGGCGAGTGTCAACGAATTGGCGGATCAGATTCGTGTCAGTGAAACACCGCAACAGGCTTTTCGGGAGGCGGCCATTGAGCACAGTGAATCTGCATCAGCCACTGAAGGTGGAAAAGTTGGGTGGGTGAAAAAAGATGGTGATTTGCCAGGGAGCCTGATGAGCCGCATCCGGAAAATGAAAACTGGAGAGGTTAGTTCCGCGATCCAGAGTCCGTTGGGAATCCATCTGGTGCTTTTGCATCAGGTTGAACCAGGTGATTTGAAGTTCGAAGATTTGACCGATCAATCACAATTGCGCCGCGATGCAGCCAATGCTTTGTTTGATGGCCTGTTACGTGAGAGGTCAGACGCGAGAGTCAGTTGGCTGGTTCGTGATCTCAAGCCTCCTGCCGATGTGAAAATGATTCCCGAGTGATATGAACGTGCTTGTCAACAATCGACCAAATTGATGTAACGGTGAGGCATCGTGCGGGAGGTAATGTGTGTGGGGTGTCGGTATTCCTAGTCTATCGTTTCGTGAACAGTGGTCTTCCCGCGTCCATGCCGGTGAGGCAGTCAGTGTTTGTCTTGCGACGGCATGGTTGTTCTTTCTGCTTCTGGGATATTTTGTCATTCGCCCAGTACGAGAGACGCTGAGCAGTCTGGTTGAATCTGATGATTTGGAAAAATTGTTTCTGGCTTCATTTTTGACCATGCTGGCAGCCGTTCCTGCTTACGGCGTGCTTGTGAACTTGTTGCCTCGTCGGTGGCTGGTGCGTGCGGTTTACCATGCTTTTGCACTCTGTCTGTTAGGGTTCTGGGGGCTTCTGCAGAGTGATTCAAAGGAAGTTCAAGCATGGGGCGTTTGGATTTTGTTTGTTTGGATAAGTTTCTTTGGTGTGTTTGCAACAACCGTCTTTTGGAGTGTCGTGGCTGACCTCTTTTCAAGTCAGCAAGCAAAACGATTGTTCGGATTCATTGCAGCTGGTGGGACAGTCGGGGCATTGGGTGGGTCTCTCATTGCCAGTCAGTTGGCGAGCCATCTTGCCAGAGAACAGTTCCTGCTGGTTCCGATCGCAGTGATTGAGTTGGGATTGGTCTGTGCCTGGCTGCTCGAGAAGCAAGCGACGGTCCTCGCTAATGCGGATGGTTTGTTAACAGCTGCTGAGGTGGTGGAACCGGAGCCAACTGCCCGTAGCGGATTGTGGAGTGCTGTTACCCATATTTGGCGTTCCCCTTACCTGCAATTGATATGCCTGTTCATTTTCTTTGTGCAATTCTGTGGTACACAGATGTATTTTGAGCAAGCGGATATTGTGAAAAACACGTTGCCCGACGAAGCTGAGCGGACGGAGTTGTTTGCGAACATTGATCTGGCGGCTCAGGCGTTGACGCTCATTGCTCAATTGTTTCTGTCCAGCTTTCTTTTGCGGCGTCTGGGAGTAGCCGCTGCCTTGATGGTGCTTCCAATTATCTATCTTGGCAGCTTTTCAGCACTGGCGTTGAATTCAAGCTTGCAGGTGATGGTTGTTGCGGTGGTCATCGGCCGCGCCGCTGGATATGGGATCACTGTGCCGGCCCGCGAGGTGCTCTTCACTGTTGTGAAACGTGAAGACAAGTACAAATCCAAAAGCTTCATTGATACGGTTGTTTTGCGGGGCAGTGATACCGTTTCAGCGTCTGCTTTTACCGGTCTTGAAGGCCTCGGGTTACGGATGTTGAATCTCTGCTTGTTACCAGTTGTGGCACTTTGGCTTTTTGTTTCGTGGCGTTTGGGCCGAAAGCAGGAGCGATTGGCGGATGCCGAAAAAGAACAGCCGTTGAATTGACGCAAGTCAGTTTGAGGCCCGGGGTCGATGTTGGTGTGAGCTTTCACCGCTGTTAACCATTTCAAATCGTTGGGAACATGTGGCTCGGACAACCTCGCAATGCTGCGGTGAAAAGGTCGCTCGCTCTGTCATCGGGTTTTAGAGAATTCACATGAAGGTCACCCGAGAAGTTGAAGAGGATCCGGATGTCAGGCTGGGAATTCGCGTACAAGTGGGTTGAGCTCTGGATTTGGGGCGCGGTGACTGACCATGCGGACATCCAGACCGCTGTTCCTGTGTCGTCGCAATGCTCGTCCCATGGCATCGACGATCCACTCTGTTGGGTTGCCAAAGGCTCCACCACCAATCATGGTTAAGAAAAGAAGATTGGACCCATTGCGAGCTTGATTTATCACAGCTGCGTTCAAGCTTGCCTCATAGGTTGCTTCAAGAATTAGCCGGGCAAAGGGTTCCCAGGCTGATGCCGGTTCCGAAGAATAGGAAACCGGGACAGCCGAACAATAAATCTGGGAAACGTGAGTTGGAAGTCTGGGAGACTCGCCGGAAGAAGGAACCGTCAAATCACCGGATTGGCAAGCAGTGACTTCCGTATTCCACATGATTCCGACACGCAGTTTTGCGCGAAGCAGATCGAGTGATTGTTCTTCGAGTGTTGCCAAATGTTCGGCGATGATTCTAAGCCCCGAGGCGGAGGCAAAGACATAGCCATTTTTCATTTGCCAAAGTTGTTTCGATTCGTTTCGTAATGTTTCGGCAATGTCTGCCAGGCAGTCAATCTGATCATGTTTGCTTTGACCCGTTTGGTCATTCATGGGAACAAAATAGTTGCGGAATACCGTTCCAGCGCCCGCTGCAATTGCACACGCGGGACCCTGAGTATGATCGTACTGATAGATTCCGACGCCATCCTCTGGAATGGCGTTCGGCGTTGCCATTTCGAGTAAGTTGAATTGCGAGGCTACCTGAAACATTGCCTTCTGGCTTTCTGGTGCCGTGTGCAAGTCCTGAACGTTGCCGACAACCTGCCTTACAGTTGTCCTGCCAGAAGGTTGCTGTGTATTGCCGGCGGCACCAGTTCTCAACTCACCCAGGCCGGGAACTTCCAGTGTGCCGCATTCAAACGATTTTTTGTTCACCAGGGAGGTTAATCTTGTACCGTCCAAGGACAGATTTTTTTTTACCTGTGCTGGTGATTGTTCCGTGAATCCAAATAGTTGTTCAAACCACATGTTGGTCTCACAAGTTAATGGGGGTAGCAGGCTTTGCAGAAGTAGGGAGGATGAAAAAAGTGTCGTCGTGTGAGATGCTAAAACTGTAGTGCACTCTGTTTTGTGGGGTCACTGCCTTCCAGGTACATGAGAGCCAGCAGCAGAAACCCAGGGCCATCTGCAGAGTCACACCGGTTTTCATCGGGATGGCTCCGGAACATCCCCATTTTGGCAACGTAAAGACTCGCCATTGCTTCGTTTGCAAGATCACGGGCAAAGGTGTGGTAGGTTGGACGTTTCATCACTTCACTGGCACGCACGAGGAAGTGAATGGCCCGCCCATAATCTTCGGCATAGCCACCTTGGCTTTCGTTTGCCGGCAGCTCTTGTTGAATCATATTGACCCAGCGTTCCACTGCTTGCCTGCTGAGAAAATCGCCGGATTCTTCATGAAGCGAAAGGCAGGCCTCTGCCATTTTTAGCGGTGATTGGTAAGGCGGACGATTCACATGACTGAAAATACTTACCTGCTGCGGTGCAGATGTAATCTCCTTACGTGAAGCGATAGACCTTTTCCGTTCTGTAACAGGTTTTCCTGTTTTGCAATCAAGTTGATTGTAGTAACGCTGATGCTGGGAATTGAATCCAAGAGTCAGCCATGGACGAAGGGCTTGCTTTGCAATTCTTTGGAACTCGGTTTCGCCAGTTAATCGTCCTGCTCGTAGTAAGGCAAATGCCCATGCCCCAATCTGCAGTGAAGAGGCAGGGTTGTCTTGATTGGAAAAATTGCATCCGGTCGGAACCAGGCCGGTCCTGCTGTTGCGGTGATTTATCCGATTGCGTGCAAGTGATAAAGCGGACTTCGTCAAAGATTGCTTCTGACGGGAGTCCTGTTGTGCGAGCCAACATAAAGATGCAATCAATGCAGTTTCGCTTTCGATTGTCAGTTTTGGTGTTTCCATGCCGGAGTCATTTGATTCAGCATGTGTTTTTTGATTCAAGCCACCCAACGAGCCTTTGGTACGCTGGGTCTGAATGAATGCTTCGATTTGTCGACGTGCAAGATCCGGGCCTGCGGCCCACACCGTTTCCCATGCCGGGGTGTACGGAGTGCAGGGAGGGAGTGTTGCCGTCGTGTCGATCGCTTGTTCATGCTTGATGTCATAATAAAAGCGTGGGTCAATCAATGAGTTGCCATTTGAATCGGTACATTCACTCAAAAAGCTGCTGATGTAGGCAGTTGCAGAATCACTGTAGCATTTGCAACCGGTGCGTTTGGAGAGTTCAAATGCGGCAAGAATCGTGGGCTGATCCCAATAAAGATTTGCACCTGTGGGTGATAGCAGGGTCCCGTTCCACCTTGGTGAAGTCGGCATCAAGGGCTCTGGAAGACCATTGGTGCGCAGGTCAATGGTTGACAGCCACATAGGAGTTGTTCGTTCACCAATCTGGTCATAAGAATGTTCGGTGACGTAGTCCATGTGCGCCTCGACGGCATCCAATATTGTCGAAGCAGCCTCTGGAATTGGAATTGGAATTGGATTTTCCGAGGTCGAGGGGCTTTGCGCCTGTGACCAGTTCGCCAAACAAATCAGGAGAAAAGTGATTTGGAAGACGAGGAATCGTTGGTGGCCCATTGGTACGAACGGTCGGTGTGTGTGTGTCGAGATTGGATCTAAAGCTTCACTTTAACGTCTGAGCGGCTAGTGAAACAGCGAAACAGTGAAACAGTGAAACAGTGAAACAGCGAAACAGTGAAACAGTGAAACAGCGAAACAGTTCCCTAATGATGGTGCTTCATGGAGGAGTACGAGACACGAGTGGTTGGGGGGTGCAGGAATGTTGCAGGGTGAGTTAGATGAGTTTCACGCGTCAAACTTCTTGCAGAATAGTGTTGGTTGTAAAAGTGGTCTTGCATGAACTTGGCAGAAAGTGCGATAGCCACTGACAAAGGTACATGAACCACCCAGACAATGCTGATTGGAACGGGTCGGGCTTGAGCGAAATAAGGAGAATCGATTCATGAAAACGCCGGTAAGATACGTTGCGATTGCGATCGCTTCACTCTCCCTTGTAATGTTGACCAATGTGGCCACCGTGAATGCGGATGCGCCAGAAAAGCCATCCACGTTCGGCAAAGCTGCGAACGCGATGAATCCATTGAATTGGAAGATGCCAGAATTCAAGATGCCAAACTTCAAGAGTATCTTGCCCAGCAAAGCAGAGCAGGCTCAGGTTAACGAAAAGAAGGATGGTTTGTTTGACCAGGTAGGTAAAACTGCTTCCAGTAGCTGGTCGAAGACCAAGACTGCGTTGAGCCCCGAGAATCTCAATCCCACGAGATTCTTCACCACCTCATCGAAGTCAGCAGTCAAGCCGGTTCCAGTGAAGGAAAAGAAGCCCGGTTTCTGGAGTAAGCTTTTGAGTCCATGGCCAGAAGAAGAGCCAGAGCAGACCACGGTCACGGATTTTCTTCGCCAACCACGTGTTGGACGGTAGACTGGATTTGGGCAGAAAAGCTTCGCCCTGTCATTCCGCTTTCTGCCTGACGATGCTTGCACGGTCTGCAGGAAGGTCACATGGATTCAGTAGATCATTTCGCGCTTGCCAAGCCACTCTCTGCAAGTCAGTTTGTAGCGAGTGTTGTTCATTGAACCGAGTTGAGTCCCTGTCGTTACCGCGATTGTTCTGATCTTGCGGCAGGTGATGATCGGGGCAGATGTCGGCTAAGCGGTCGGTGTCCAGTTATTTCGGTACTGACGACGAATCAGGCTTTGCAATTCTGGATGCCCCTTGATTTGCATGGAATCGGCGTCCCACTGCAAACGCGTGTCGGGTTTACGTTGT
>PKCN01000070.1 GCA_002862205.1 Planctomycetaceae bacterium
AAGTGGGAATAGCAAATGCACTGAATGCGTGGACGCCTGCTATTGTCAACCATTCCAGACCTTGTTGGGAATTGAAGGTGTATGCACGTCGCGCCGAGTCGAACCTCTTTTTTGTGCCGGTTACTGGAAGTAAAGATCAGGTCATTGCACGGTTTCCCTCAATTCAATGCGCCAAGTTCGCTATCTGCAAGCATCCGTGCGTGTAGAATTGTGATCCATCGGTAGAACAAACCAGATGGGTGTTTCGGATTTTACGAAGCACGACACGCTTGATCGGTCAGACGTTGGTTCTTATGACTCATTTGCATTTCAGTCGTCGGTCCTTCCTGAGAGCAGCCTCCACGGTTACTTTGGCTGGAGGCATGGCCAAATACGGGAATTCGATGCACGCAAATCCGCATCGCATTCGGCAGATCACTCATGGCCCAAGGCACCATTGGTTCGGATACTACGATAAACTTCAATTTGATCCCACTTCGCGTTTTGTGTTGGGGATGCAGGTCGACTTCGAGCACCGCAGTCCAACGGCCGAGGATCAGATTAAAATCGGAATGGTCGATCTCGAAAACGGGGATAGATGGGTCGAATTGGGGACAAGCAATGCTTGGTGCTGGCAGCAAGGTTGCATGTTGCAGTGGCTGCCTGGCTCATCTGGCAAGGTCATCTGGAATGATCGCGACGGAGATCAGTTCATGGCCCGAATCAAGGATGTGGTGACAGGCGAAAGCTGGGTTTTGCCACATCCTGTCTACAGTATCAGTCCTGACGGCAAGTACGCTGTGGCACCCGACTTTCGACGCATCAATGACGTGCGTCCGGGTTATGGATACGCTGGTTTAAATGATCCTTTTGCAGATGATCCGGCACCACAGGAAGCTGGAATCCTGCGGATCGATCTGCAGACCGGAAAGACTCAGTTGATTCTTTCATTGGCTGACATTGCCCGATTGGGGCAGATCCCCAATCAGACTCTGGGAATCAAGCATTATTTCAACCATCTGCTGTTCAGCCCCGATGGGGCTCGCTTCATTGCTTTGCATCGCTGGCGTTACCCCGATGGCTCACGGTTAACTCGCGCGATCACTGCAAACTCCGATGGGTCGGATGTCAGGATTGTGTGTCCTAATGGGTACACCTCTCATTTCATTTGGCGAGATTCCAATAGCATCCTGGCGCAGTCGCGGCACTGGGATGGTAACGATGGTTGGGGTAATTTTCTGTTTGAAGACATTGATGGTGGAGGGGACGTACGTGAAGTTGGACGCGGTGTGTTGGATCCCAGCGGACACATCAGCTATCTGCCAGGAGGTAAGTGGATCCTTAACGACACCTATCCGAAAACGGAGGCAAGGATACAAACGCCGCACCTCTACGAAGTAGCCTCGGGTAAGAGGATCGACTTGGCAAACCTGCATCTGCCAGCTGTTTACAAAGGTGAGTGGCGAGTGGATACCCATCCACGGTTTTCACCCAACGGAATGATGGTATGTGTGGATGCACCCGCTGAAGGCCAAGGCAGACAATTGCATGTGATTGATATTAGTGACACTGTCAAGAGAAACTGACGGCAAGCTTAAATGAATTGGCTGGCAGACTTAACTCAGCAGAGATCGCGTGAACCACGAACGTGAAGCAAAGTCATGAACCAATCAGGTTTTGGGTCTTGCTTGGAAGTGATTTTCAGCGAAGGTCTCTCGTTTGATTCACGCATGTCTTAATGCTGAAACAATTTCGGTTCGTGAGGCGTGAACTGCGGGTGCGATTCCGGCAATGGTTCCTGCGACTGCTGCCACGATGGTACCTGTGAGTGCGAGACGCAGGGAGGGTGTGAAGGCGATCGCAACCGCTTCTGCACCCACTGACAAGCTGCTGATTTCCAGCACCAGCATGGCGGCGCCCACTCCCACCATTCCTCCCGCAATGCTCAGCAACAAACTTTCAGCCATGACAAGAAAAAACACCTGTGATCCCGAAAAACCAATGGTCTGCAGGACGGCATGTTCTTTGATTCGGTCTTGCACGGACATGACGCTGGTGGTGGCGACCAAAGAGAGGACGAGACCGACGCACGCGTAGCCCAGGTAATGTGCCATGTTGATCAATTGAACCAGATCTCCCAGGCTCTTCGCCTGAAAAACACCCTTGGGCCGCGTGTCTGTCTCCACCGGACCAGCTTTGTAAATGTTGTCAATTTCGCTGCATTTGGCGACCGCATCGATTCCATCTTCCAGCAAAATCTCCAGCTGTGTGACCGTTCCCACCCCATTGATTCCCTTTCGTCTTTGCAGGAATTCAAGGTGGGAATAGATGTAGTTCTCCTCAGCGGGATCGTTGCTTTGGTAGATGCCCGCGATGTCGACACTCAGGTCGCCAATCGAGAATTTGTCACCCACATTGATTCCACGGCGATGGGCGACTGCTTGCCCTATGACGGCTGCATTTTGATGCTCCTCAAATTCATCCCAATTACCGGAGGTGAGTTCAAAATCTCTTGCAAGCTGAAGCTTTGTCGGTGGGACTCCGTAAAAAACAACGACATCCAGACTGGCTCGGCAATTGTTGGTAAATACCTGGATAGGAACGACAGCCTTGACGCCTTGGAGTTTTCCGATCTGCTGATCGTAATCCTGTGGCAGGTGGCTGGTTGCCGGACAAAACTTGTTTTTTTGAAATGCAATCAGTGTGCCTTTGGACTCCTGTCTTGTTTGCAAGTCATTCATGCCCTCCTGAACGGCTCCAACAAAGCAATACACGAAGATCGCAACTGCGGATCCCGTCACCGTCAGAATGGTACGTGACCGATGTCGCCACAGTGTTTTCAGAACATAGGGAATGAATTTGATCATGAATCTGCCTTGCCACTGGTGGTCGCCGCAGCAGTGTGCGTCTGTTCTTCTGGCTGCATACTTGTGTCTGGATTCCAGTTATCTCCGCCAGTTTGAACAAGTTTTCCGTAGTCCAGTTGAAACTGCTTGTCTGCGATGTCTGCCGCTGCTGTGTCATGAGTGACCATCAGCAGGGTGACATCAAGTTGTTCTTTGAGTTTTTTAAGAAGTCCAAGGATCTGTGCCGACGAAGCAGGGTCAAGGTCACCTGTAGGTTCGTCCGCAACAACCACTTTGGGATGGGCAACAATGGCTCTCGCGATGCCGACTCGCTGTTCCTGTCCACCTGACATTTGACGCGGGTAGTGATCTGCTCTGTCGAGTAGATCGACGGCATTCAACGCGATTTCAATTCGCTTTCGTCGTTCATTGCGGTTGAGGGGTAACAAGAGCAATGGCAATTCAATGTTCTCGTAGGCGGTCAATACGGGCACCAGATTGTGGGTTTGAAAAATGTAGCCTAGATTTTCTGCCCTCCACTTTGCCAGTTTGGTTCGAGACAGGCGGGTGATTTCAGTACCATCAACAATGATTCTGCCGCTGTCCGGTTTGTCGATGCTTGCGATCAGGTTCAATAAAGTGGACTTGCCAGTACCGCTTGCCCCCATCAGTGACAGGAATTCACCTTGCTCGATGTTCAATGACACTTCTCGCAGTGGCGTGATCGTTTCATCACCTTTGTGATATTGTTTGGTAACGTTGTCGATTTCAATCAGTGGCATGACTACTTGCCTCCATCGCTGTTGCGATTGGTTGTTGATGTGGTTGATTCCGACAGGGAGCCGACATCCGTCCCTATGATGGCGTCCTCACCCGTGACCCGAATGCGAGACCCATTCACAAGGTCATCGACTGAGCTGGAGATCACGCGACTTGAGACGTTGACTCCGTCGACAATTTCGACGAGCCCGTTGGTAGCAACCGGGCCAAGTTTGATGCGACGTTTTTGTGCAATACCTGCGGATTGATCGGCTATCCAGACATAGGAACCCGCGTCATCGGTTTGAATGAGTTGTTGCGGAAGGTAAAGCCTGACAGCGCTGGCGATTTCCTCATTCATGTTGGGCAATTCAGGCGCCAGAAAGGTGACATCAACCAGCATTTCAGGCTTGAAAACCTCGGGAGGATCCGGGATGGCGACTTTGACTTGTAATGTGTTTTTTTGGATGTCCGCCTCTGAACTGATAAACAAGACGGTTCCCAACAGAGGAGAGGACAACGCAGGATTTCCGATTTCAACGGTCTGGCCAAGGCTGACCTTGGGGATGTCTTCAAAGCGAGTGTCGACTCGTACCTGCAGCATTTTGGGGCGATACATCGTGATAACAGTGCTGCCATCGTGTCCGTCCATTTGCGCCATGCCGCCACCGATTCGTGCTCCGGGATGGGCGATCAATCTGAACACACGACCATCCAGAGGAGCCACGATTGTCATGCGGCTGAGACGCAGTTTGGCCTCTGCCACGGCGACCTCGGCTTGCTTGATACGCGCTTGGGCCGCCTTGATGTGTGCCTTTTCCTCGTCACGTTCCTGGGTTTCATTCGACAGAAGTTCCAATTGGGTTTTCAAAGCGATGCATCGTGACGCCAAGGCACCGCGTTCGCTGCTGAGTGAATCAAAGCGATCTCGCAATTCTTCCACCATGGCTTTGGCAGCATCTGACTTTCCCAAAGCGATATCAATCGTGGCTCCAGCGATGACACCGCTGGCGGATTCCTTTCCTGCGTAGTCACTTTTTAATGCTGTGTAGTCCGCTTCAGCACGGCGGAGCTCAAATGGAAGATTCTTAAGCTCTGTGTCTAAACTTGCCAACGCAGCTTCAGCAAGATTCAGCGCTGCTTCTAAATGTACCGGTTGCTTCAGGCGTATCTCAGTTGCAGATAACGTTGCTTCATGCTCCTCCAACTCTGCCTGCCGAAGTTGCAGGTTCGCAATCGCTGCGTCATGCGCCAGCTTTGCATCATCTCGAACCAGTTCAGCAACGGGATCACCCTGCTTGATCTCCTGATCCTCGACCACCAGCAGTGTTTGGACAACACCCGGAGCGAGAGCCGCGACCCGAATTGGAGTGGGGCGGGGTTCAATCCAGCCAGCAGCTTGGAAGAGTGGCGTTCCTGTCTGTTGAACCTTCGCAGTCGTTGAGAATACGGGAACGACGGTGACAGATCGTGGTGGTAAAAGAACGTCCTTTGCAGCCCATGTAACCAGCATCAGAAAGCCCGCCACCAACGCGCCAGGCAAGATGTACCTCGAAAATAAATTTCGACGTGCACGTAGGGAGTGCCGGTCTTTTTTGCCTCTGTCAACGGCCAAGTCTCGGAGGTCAACGTCATTGCTCGTCATGGCATTCACCTTTGTTTAACGAATAAACCGCTAGCCAATACAGTCAGGTTCCCCGCTTCATCCCGTTTGGCTGTGCCTTTGATTACAACCGTGGAGAGCTCCTTAAGATCAAATAGCGATCTTGCATCCGCCTTGACCACTTGGTCTGTCTCATCCACGAACTTCACGAGCGCCATCGACTTAGGTAGCTTGCCCGTCTCGCAGCAATAGTCCCATGGTGTTGGGCACCTGTCTTCTAAGGTGTCATTGCAAGACTTGAGCGACAAGTCAACGATGGTGAAAGCGGCCCTGCCGTCAATCCATGGGGCGGTACTGCCACCAATACGTCCCACCACCAGTAAATCGTCATCCGTTCCTGCCTCTTCGCGGACCTTGATGACGTTACCCGCGCCTTCCGGTTCAGTATCAAGTAGGTAGACAGAGCCATCCACCGATGCCACATCGGGTGTCTGCGGTGAAGCATTCGACGTCGTGGTGCTGTTCTCTGAGGTACAGCCAGCTAACGTCGTTGCCGTCATGATGACGGCTATGTTTCGCAAGAAAATTTTCATTTCAGTTTCCTTTTTAATGCAGGTTGTCTCGTGCAACCATGGTTGAATTCAAACTGCTTTTAAACCATCGACGATGGGCATTCTCAAGGCACGGATTGCAGGCGGAATCGCGCCCAGTAATCCCATCGCAATCCCGACAGTACAACCGACCAGTACAGCAGTACTGTCGATGCGTAAGGCAAATGCTCCCATGGTGAAGCGAACGGCTGCACCATTGATGAACACAATCGCCAGTAACGCTGCAAGCAAACTGGCGGCTGACGCGATCAGGACACCCTCCTGAATCAAGCTGACCACGACAGAACGCCGGACAAAGCCCATGACCTGTAGTGTGCAGAGTTCGGGAATGCGGCCAACGACGGAACCATACATTGTGTTCAATCCCGCAAAAACGCCCGCCCCGGAGACGAGCAGAACGACCAGCCAGGCCAGCCAACGAATCGGACCATAGTCCTTCTGCAGCGAGGCGTAGTAATCGGTTTCACGAATGGTCTGAAGTTCCAGGTCAAGTCTTTCCTTGCAGAACAGATCAAGGTCTGAAAAATCCGCGTTCGGCTTCATCGCCAGCGCTACAATGCTCAGATCCTGACGTTTCATTGCCTGTTGTAAATCATCCAGGCGGCACCAAGCTTCTGATTCGAACGCCGAACCACCGGCAGAAAAGATACCGCTGATCCGCCACGAGCGACCTTCCAGTTCGATCGACTGGCCTACCTCGGTTTCAGACTCGGTTGCCCCCAGTTTTGTTGCCGCCATTCGCCCCATCAAGATCTCTCCGGACTCGGGCCAGGAGCCTTGTTCGATCTCTACCTGTCGACGTACCAGCAGTGCGGACTTTGTGACACCGCGGACAAGACCCATCGATGGCTCTTTGCCTTGCACCCCGATTTGAGTTCCAAGATACAATTCCGGCGAAACGTACTCGTTGCCGTATCGTTCCTGAATTCCCGGTACGCTTGCGGGTAATAAATCGCTGGTTCGCATTGCGATCGACGAGTATTCAAGATTTTCACCCATGCCTAGGGAGAAGACCACCGCTGTACGCGGGTCACCGCTGACTGCGAGCGAGCGTTCCAGCCCGCGGATAAACCCAACGACCACCAATACCAACAAGATGACTGTCGTCAGTCCAGCAAACGTCAGCGACGTGCGCAACGGACGACGGAACAAATTTCGAATGGCGTACTCCCAAGGGAGCAAGCGAAAGAACATGATGCTAAGTGCTTTGCTGGGGGGATCCAGTCATCGTTTTTCCCAGTTGTGCCCGCGGAAAATCATTGATTCCCGATGACGCCTTCTGGGAGACGTGTGATTTGGCAGATGAGGGCACCCGAGTGCGAAACGCATTCGTGTGAACCATCTACCGGTCTGGATTCGCTAGCACTGAAAAGACATCAGCCAGAGGCGCAATGATCCACCACGGTGTTTTTGCCAATTGCATTCATCTGAGTGAACAGCTGGAACTGGGTCTTGCTGCGTTGCAACCACTGCATCATGGTCGTTGGGAATCAGCGGTAGAAACAGACTCAGTTCGACTGGCGGGACTTGGCACGGACTCTCGAAAATAGCCCCGCCACATATCCCTTGGCAACGCATCCCCTCGGAGTCAGGATCAGGAGTGTTCCTGCCGGATGCGCAGGGACTATGAGCCGCTTCGCAAACACCCGAGCAGCAGGTTGGCTGGCAGCAAGCTTGGGGATCCCCACTTGCCGTGCACATTTTCGAAGCAGCCCAGTTACCGCCACCACATTGGCATATTCCCATGCTGCACCACAACGGGCAGCCAAAAATGGCTGCAATGAGGGCGAGCGAGATGAAACGACGGTCCATGTGAATACTCCAGTTACCCCTCATGATACGTTCCACCGGCCAGTTGATCAAATCCTATTTTAACGAGGTTTTGTGTACTTGCGCGGTGCAAGGCTGTCGGAAAGAAGCTGACCCTGGATCAAACTGCTCGAAGTGCGTAGTTCTCTGAGAGAGTCAAGGTAGGCCAGGCTGACCTGCCAATAGGTCCGCTGAGCCGTGAGCAGATTCAAGTATTGAATCTGACCCTTCTCATAGCCGTCTGTTACCAGTTTGAGAGATTTTTCAGCTCTTGGGATCATCCGGTCTTCATACCGCTTTGTTTGCTGAATTGCGTTGGTGTACCTGCGGTAGGCGACAGCCAGTTGGTCCTGCAGTGCCAGTTCAATGCGTTCCCGGTCCTTGTTTGCGGCTCTCCAATGGGCTTCTGCACTACGAATGTTACCCTGGTTTCGATTGAAGATAGGGAGGGGAATTCCGGCTTGTACCGTGGTGACATTGTCGCCAGTCACATTGTGGTGTCTGTGCCTCACGATGATATCAATATCAGGGATCGGCTCTTTTTTGGCACGCAGTATTAGTATTTTTGTCTGCTCGACCTTCGCTCTGGCAGCATTCAGAACGGGGTTGTTGTCCATGACCGTCGCGTAGCATGTGCTCCAGTCTAATGGCGGAGCATTGCTCTCAAGTGGTCCCGTTAGCGAAACGGGTTGCATGGCTGGCAAGCCGATGACTGCCGCCAAACGTCGCCAAGCCTGAAGCTCCTCGTTGGATGAGTTGTCTAGCAGGATTCGAGATTCATCCACTTGGATCTCTGCCAAAAGCAGGTCGTTTTGCGTCGCCTGACGTGCCGTCAGCAACTGTTCCGTTGCACGCACAAGCTCGTCGCCGATACGCACCAATTCGTTCGTCAGTTTGACACGCTGCTGCAAAATTACTGTTTCGTAAAAACGTACCCGGACATCACTCAGGATACGCTGCTCCTGTGCGTGGAATTCAAAGTGCGCGGCGGTTACCTGTTTGCCTGCTGCAGCCTGATCAAGTTCAAGTTTTCCACCTGTGATGATTCGTTGACCAATGAACCCACCCTGCTGTCCAGCAGTGCCTCGGATGCCCATCTCCATTCCCTGATATCCAACCATAGGATTGGGGTAGCGACCAGCTTGGAACTGTTGACCACGCATCGCACTCACTCGCGCTTTCGCTGCCGCAAGGGTCGGGTTGTGTTCGAAGGCAAGTGACTCAAGGTCCGTGAGCGAGAGCGAGGTGGAGGCAATCGGTTCGTTCTCTGTTGCCTGCACCTGAATCAGTTTTTCATCGAGGGGTGGCAGTTCGGTTGTTTCCAGAGTTTCGAGCGTCGTCGCAGGTGCGGCGAACGTTGCTTCCTCTGGCTCGGTTGCGTCCCCGATCTTGCGCTCTAAAACGGAACCCGACAGGAATCGACGGATCGTATCTTCGTTGGTGGACGCATGGTTTGAGGTATCCAACCGAGGATTCACATTTGAATTCATATTCGCAGTCGAGACCGCTTTCAGCGGTGTGCCGTTGGCTGTCTTTTCCGGAGGCAGCATGAGTTCCTGGCCGGAAGCTATCTCCGTCAAAATTACAACGCAC
>PKCN01000381.1 GCA_002862205.1 Planctomycetaceae bacterium
TCATTGTCCTGCCCTGGCTCATTGTCCTGCTCTGGCTCATTGGCCTGCCCTGGCTCATTGGCCTGCCCTGGGCTTGGCTTGAGCAATTGCAACTCACCCTCAACAAGTCCATACGACTGGTCGTCTGCCAGCGCAGGAAACGAGAAGGTTCCAAGCACGCCTAGCTCAGAGAGCAGCGTCAGTGTCTCTCCCTTTTTTGACAGTTTGAAATTGGCGTGCAGGCCGTCATCACTGGTCTTTTTCTCATCCGCCCAAACCAACAAATAGCCGCCGGGAGCGATCGTTGCATCATCGGGGAATTTCCATTTCCTGGCATTCTCCAAATCATCCGTCAAATACATGCGTCCCAAGTTGACAGCTTCGGCACCATGATTGTGCAATTCAATCCAGTCCTCAAACTTACCCTTCGAATTTTTACTCGTGCTGGTATTCGACGCCATCACCTCGTTGATTGTGACCGTCGAAGGCAAACTGTAAAAATCGTGCACCGGTACAATTGCGCGGTAGGGCGAAGAACTTTCAGTCACCCAAATAGGCTCAGCAGGCAGGCTTTTGATCGACACATGGTTGAGCAAATACTTGGCACGTTCCTCCGCAAAGGTACGAAGCATCGGAGTTGTCGCTTGCTCATTGGCCTTCGCGGCTGTCGCGTCGAGAAACGCTTGCGTCGACATCAATTTGCGAGTGTCTTGTTTGACGGAATCCTCGATCAACTGCCTTGCCTGCGCAACTTGTGATCCCAGCCTGCTCCATTTCAATGACTCAGCAATCTGGCGTACGTATTGGAGATACCGCTGACGAAGCTTAGGATTGGCCAGCAGCTTGCTACGCAGGGGTTTGCTGACATCTTCGAGTCCAGTGAGCGGATCGAGCGCATAGCCACCACCACTGGCCTCTCCCAAACCTGGGCGTGGACCGCCCCGATCTGGACCACCCCGATCTGGACCGCCTCGATCTGGACCGCCTCGATCTGGACCGCCTCGATCTGGACCGCCTCGATCTGGACCGCCTCGATCTGGACCGCCTCGATCTGGACCACCTCGATCTGGACCACCTCTTCCGCCTTGCTGTGCATCAGGCGTGGGCCTCTGGCCGGGTGGTGTTGAAAAATCACCTCTCTGTCCCCGATCGGCTTGTCTGGGATCGGATGGTTGCTGACCATCACCAGGTCGGACTCGACCGCGGCCCGGCCCGCTCTCTCCGCCGTCAAATCTGGGCCCATTCTGTCCTCGACCTTGTCGGTCTGGCCCACCAAAATCTTGAGGAGCTCCAAATCCGGGGCGTCCCGCATCACCGGGTCCAAAATCTCGACCACCGGGACCGCCAGGTCCAAAATCTCGACCACCAGGACCACCGGGACCAAAGTCTCGACCACCGGGACCGCCAGGACCAAAATCTCGACCACCGGGACCGCCAGGTCCAAAATCTCGACCACCGGGACCGCCAGGTCCACCGGGACCACGACCGCCTCGTGTTGGCCTGAAAGCCTCATTCATATCGTGCGGAAGAATATGAAAAACACCCGCCGGATCCTGATAGATGTTGTAATCACTTGCTCGTGTCCAATACCCATCACTGTTCATGAGCGCCATATCAACTGCAAGAAACCACAGCGCACCATCAATATCGAGCACATCCTTCAGATTTTCTTCCAAGTCTTGCGTGGGTGTCTCATTCAGTCGTTTGCAAAGTGCGATCAGGTCGCGCCATGACTGATCTTTGTCCTTGGACTTGATTTCGAAACGTTCGCGGTACGGCCCAATTTCTTCTCCAAGGTACCTTAGCCCGCCATCTCCTCGAGGGCTCCCATGCACTTTCCAGCGTGCACCCTTGTTTGTTCCATAATTCGATTGAATGAAATCGCTATTGAATTGTTCGACGTTGCAATAGACGCCCCAACTTTCGCCGTTGATCACGACATTAACGAAGTTTGCTTTTGGCGTCGGAATTCTGGCCCCCGCTATTTCGGCGTACAACGCGGTACTCATCAGCGATGCATCGCCATTGCAGTTCAACAGGTTCAATGTTTTGTGGCCAAGCAGTCGTTGCCCCGAATCCAGATAGTCAATTGAAATATTGAGTGATCGTTTGAGACCGGCTGGGATACTAAAGAAGGATGACGCACCACGAAAGCTGACTCCAACTTCCTTGTATCGCTTCCCATCCACAATCAACTTGGCGGGGACTTCAACATCAGTCGGCTTGAAAGTGGCCAACTCTTGTTCCCAGTCATCGTTTTCAAAGGTCAGAAACAAAGTACGCAAAACCGCGGGATCATAAAGAGACTGATCGGAGTATTGCTCAACTTCATTGGGCTCAACTCGCGGCCCAGGTTTTCCCTCGGCCATCATTCTGCCACGTCCTCCCGGCCCACCTCGTCCTCGACCACCGCGACCTTGTTCCCGCCCAGCGCCTGCGGCGAGCGATTTCCTGGCTTCGGCTCGCTCCTGAGAATTCAACCGGCCATCATCGTCGGCATCAAATTTTTCGACCAAGAGCTGGTCTTTCGCATTTGGTCCGCCCGGTCCGCCCGGTCCGCCCGGTCCGCCGCCTCGCCCCCCGAAACCGCCTCGACCGCCAAACCCACCGCGGCCGCCATTACCAGCACGCCCACCGAATCCACCGCGTCCACCCTCTTGAGGTGCCCCCAGTTGTCCTCTTTCGGGTGCCTGTCCCCTTTCGGGTGACTGGCCTCTTTCGGGGGCCTGTGCAATTGATTCACAAGTCAAGCTGGGAGTCGCCAGTACTGTGGCCAATATGAGAAGCGTGAGTCGCGTGCCGTACATCGGTAAAACCCTACTTTGTGTCTGTAATCGTTGTCATCGGAGCTGTTCCTCAATTTGTAACGTAAGAAACGACCTCTCATCCACCAGCCCCACGCATATTTTCAAAGGTAAAATCGCTGTGACGAACCCAATGGCATTGCGTTTTCTTCTATCCGGGACGTCATAGAATTACAGGACAAAAGTACATCGGCCAGCATTCGCAGCACTCCCGACAGCCTTTTTTACGGTGTATCCCCAATATCGAACGCTTCTTCGCACAACAATTTTCCCCATGAAACTACATCTACGCTACTGCTCTGCCTGAAACTACGAACCTCAAGCCGTCAGTTTGACGACCAAAGTGCTCACAAAATTCAAGCAGCAGATTTCATCGTTCGACTTGGAACCGTCCAGTGGAGGATGCTTTGAAATCACCATCGATGGTGAACTGAGATACTCGAAGCTTGCAACTGGTAAATTCCCAGACGAGTCGTCCATCTTGAATCAGATTGGGCAACTGCTGGAATAACCGTATCATCTCACCAGTTCGCGGCATCGGATCGGTATCACATTCTCTGTCAATACACGGCAGCAACACTTATACTGCAGGTTGCCCGAACAGACGCCCCAACCAGTCTCCGCCCCAAGAAGAATCGTCTCCTGATGCCTGGACCATCACACCGCTCACCAAAACGTCAACCGCAGCCACATCGTACTCAGGGACGCTACGGTCGTCGAAACCTACTCAAGGGCGCAGGCCTGACCGTCGCGCTTCCTTGTCTTGAATCAACGCAACCTCTGGTAGCCGATGATTCGCACCCCCCTGATCAATCGCCGGTAGCAAAACGGCTTGTCTGCATCGGATCTTATCTCGGTCTGCACCGGCCCGCGTTTTACCCCCAACAGACGGGTGCAGACTACAACACCTCCCCTCTGCTTTCCCAGCTTGCAACCAACCGTGACAACTTCACGGTATTCTCAGGATTTGATCATCAGGCCGCCAACGGGCACAAGAACTGGGACAACTACCTCTGCGGGAAAACCATCGGAGACGTCAGCCTCGACCAAATTGCCGCTCAAAAGATTGGCAGCAGTACGCGATTTGACTCAATCCAACTTTGCGCAGGTGACATTCCACCTCAACGCATGATCTTCACCGATGCTGGTGTCCCACTTCCGATGATCAATCGGCCCAGCGTTCTGTACCAGAAGCTATTCGCGACTGCGGATAGCCGAGGTCGCAGCGAGTATCTTCTGCGTAGTGGCAGAAGTGCATTGGATGTTGTCAGCGAAGATGCCAAACGACTGCAGAAGCAAGTCAGTCATGCCGATCGCCATAAACTGTCTGAATACTTCAGTTCCCTGAGAGATCTTGAAGACCGCATGTCCAGACAGTTGAAGCATCTGGCAACCAGTGATGTGCAGGTAGACTACGAACTTCCCGCGTATGACCCAGTTGCTCCGACATTGATGTTGGAATGCGAACAGATCATGTTTGATCTGATGGCTCTGGCGTTGCAAACCGACTCGACACGCGTAGCGACGCTGTTCATTGCCGGGCTGGGACAGGTTTTCACGCTTGACGGCAAGACGATGCGTGCGGGGTATCACGCGTTATCTCACCACGGCAACGACCCTGACCTGATCCGCGACTTGATCCGTGTTGAAACGGAACACATGCGTTGCCTGAACCGCTTTCTGGATCAGCTCAAACAGAAAACAGATACTGAGGGTCGCCCCTTGCTTGATAGCACCATTGTGATGTTTGGGACTGGCATGGGAGACGCGAGCCGGCACTCCAACCGCGACTTGCCAACGCTGGTTGCCGGAGGTGGATTCCAGCATGGCAAACACATCAAAAACAGTGACAAATCCCATCTGCTTGGGGACGTATTCATCAGCATCCTTCGGCAGCTTGGCCTTGAAACCAGTTCCTTCTCAAACGCCACTCGTGGAATTGATCAGTGGGCCTGAAACGTTGTGCAATCACATCCCGTTGTTGTCTTTGCCGTGCAACCGCGTTGATCATGGTGGCCGTGATATCCGGGATCAACGGCTCGGTCCCTGTACGCGCTCAGGTGCTATCAGCCGCTCCCGCATCAACGCTGATCAAAGCCCCTGTGCAACAATTCCTGTCGCGATATTGCATCGACTGTCATGATTCCGGAAACGCCGAGAATGATGTCATTCTTTCTGGCATGTCCATTGATTGGACGAGTCCAGAGTCTCTGGAAAAATGGGAGTTGGTGCAGTCCCTGATCGAAAAACGGATCATGCCCCCAGCGGATTCGGAGCAACCAGGCACACAAGAGCGTGACAGCATCGTAACGTGGCTTGATTCACAACTGGTGCAAAACAGCCCAATCGGCGGTACTCCACTTCGCCGCCTTTCATCACGCGAATACCGCAACACGATCGCTTCCATCTTTGACCTTCCGAACTTCAAATTACCCAACAATTTCCCTCCCGACAGCACTGCGCACGGATTTGACAATCAGGGCGCAGATCTGATGATTGCAGGTTCTCATCTGGAAGCGATCGCAGACACGGCAACTTTGATTGCCGACTCTTTCTTTTTACCACCACCGCAGGCTCCTGAGCCCCGGGAAGTCATCGCCTTGCCCGATGACCTGACCATCAGTTATTCATCGGCGTGCCTGATTGATGGTGCAATGCGACTTGCCTCGTCGGGACCAAACCTGCGGCGGAATGCGACCTGGCCTTCACGATTCAGTGCCCCGGCAACGGGCAAATACCTGATTGAGATCACCGCTGCTGCCTCACCCAATGCTTCACTTCCTGCGGAACTGGAATTGAGCGCGATGATTGACGTCAAATCAAATTCCCGCGTGCTCCACAAACTGAGTTGGGAAGGGACAGATCCGCGTCCAATGACAGTTGAGGCCCGACTTGAAAAGGGCGAAACAGTCACGCTCCGATACACGAATAGTGCACTCGATTATGAAAACAAATCGGCCTACAAAAAACTGCTGACCCAACTGTTTGACGAACAACCCCGGCTGGCGGCTGCCTGGCACGCGTTGCGTGATCCCGCGCGAGGAGGAAGCGGGTGGGCTCGTGTGGTTGAAAAGCTGAACGACCCTGACCTCGATGCGACACCATTCATCACCGAGAAATCCAAGCGTGATGCCGTCGCGGCGAGCATGATCAAGAATTCAGTGAAGTCGGGAGAAACCCTTGTCTATCGTTTTTTTGAACAAGGTCCTTACCTCGGGATCCATCGCTTGAAAATCGTTGGCCCGAGCGAAGTGTATCCAAGCAAGGATGAGATTCTTCGACTCGGAAGACGCAAGACGCTGACTGGGGGACTTTCAGAAACGAGTTCTCGTACAGACATTGAATCATTCCTGAAACAATTCCTCGCCAAAGTTTTCAGACGCCAAGCTCACCCAAACGAAATCACTGCCTACGCCGCGCTGATTCAAACAGAACGCAATGAAACAGGATCCATCGACCATGGATTGCATCTCGCGGTGCGGTCAGCACTTCTTTCTCCTGCTTTTCTGTACCGGAACATTGGAGAGGGGAAACTTACAGACCACGAACTGGCAAGCCGACTTTCGTATTTCCTGAACTCGATGCCACCAGACAACAAACTGCAGAAAGTTGCAAACGATGGACGGCTGGGAAATACCAAAGTCCTTCTTTCCCAGGCAAAGAGACTCTGTTCATCGCCAGTTTTCGCTGCCGATTTCACATCCCAGTGGTTGGGCCTGAGTGCATTGAATCACCTGATGCCGGATCGTCGTTTGATGGAGAATTTCAAACCGGTGCACAAGGCATCCATGAGACGAGAGGTACAACGCACCTTCCAACACGTGCTGGACAACAACCTGCCGGTACATGATCTGGTGACACCCGACTTTTTGTTTACCGACGAGCATCTGGGCTGGCAATTTTATGACCTGCCGCAATACAAACCTGTGAAAAAGGGAGACTCCAGGAAGATCCCACAGGGCATGCAACAGGTCAGCATTGCGCGAGATGCAAAACGCGGTGGCTTGCTGACCATGCCAGCCGTTTTGATGGCAACGGCCAACGGCGTCGATACGCAACCAATCCTGCGAGGAGTATGGGTATTGGAAAACATTCTCGGCACCCCGACTCCTGATCCACCCAACTCGGTTCCAGCCCTGACGCCTGACACACGCGGGACCAAAAACCCCAAGGAGCGGTTGGCGGCACACATGGCTTCGGAAAGCTGTGCGGCGTGCCACAAATCGATTGACCCCTTGGGCTTCGTCCTCGAAAACTTTGATCCGATTGGAAGGTGGCGTGAACACTACCCGCGATACCTCGAGCAGAACGGGAAGACCTCGCGGACAGATGGGCTGGAGATCGATTCCACGGGCATGCTTCCCGACGGACAGGAACTGGCAGACATCCAAGATTTGAAACGCTGGCTCAAACGCAACCCTGAACCTTTCGTACGCTGCATTTCTGAAAAACTGCTGGCCTATGCCACCGGCCGTCAGATGAGCTACCGCGAACGGAAAATCATCGCTGACATTGTCCGCAGCCAGGCCGCGAACGAGTATCGGTTCCGCGACCTGCTGCTCACATTGGTTCAAAGCGATATTTTTCGAACCAAGTGAAAGCACCTCATGGGCAGGATTGAGCGGCCAGGCTGGGCAGATTTTGTCCCCAACAAGTCCAATCCGCTCGCCAATTGATGTGCATGTTGCGTTGACTTCGCTACAATTCGGGCACCGATCCGCCGCCTGTGACGCGACGCGATCTTTGCGCACACGCACCATGCTCCGAGAACCCAACATGCGTTTAACCGGTACGATCCTGACCTGTCTTTTTCTGTTTTTCTCGACCACACCTGCCTCTGCAGATCGCCTGACTCCTGAAACGTTGTGGGAGCTTGCCCGGCTGGGCGATGCTGCCGTTTCACCCGACGGCAAGACGGTCGCCTATCTGGTCAAGCGTTACGACCTCGCCGAAAACAGCGGGACCAGCAGCCTCATGTGGCAACCCATGCCCGCGACTCTCGACAGCGATGCCAAGGCAGCAGCATTTGATTCACCCCTGCTCAACGAAAAAGCCGAGTCACTGCTCAACGATGTCAAAGGACTGGGCAGCTTGAACTGGCTTGCTCACCCAACAGGGAACAAGCTTGTCTACATCGCCCCAGGGAAACCAGCTCAACAAGCTGACAAGGGGAACGCAAAGGACACCGAGGATGGATCAGAGGAAGCGGGTGAACCCCAAGCCTGGATGCTCGATCCGGTAAGCGGCAAAACAAAACAACTGACGAATGTTGAAGATGGCATCGGCAACCTGATCACCTCGCCCTCGGGTGATGCGATTGCTTTCACGGTCGACGTCAAACTTGATCAGGAAGTCACAGAGATCTACGAAGACTTGCCCAAAGCAGATGCTCGAATCATTGATTCACTGATGTATCGCCACTGGAATCAATGGCACGATTATGCCTACAGCCACGTACATGTGGTCAACATCGACGATCAAGGGCAAGCCTCGAAGCCGCTTGATCTGATGGCAACCCTCCGAGCCGATTGCCCTTTACCACCCTTCGGTGGCTCAGAGCAGTTCACATTTTCCAATGATGGAAAAGAGATGGCGTTGACGTTGAAGCTTGTCAACAATCCGGCGGAAAGCACCGACAGCGGGATCTATCTGATCAGCACTGAGGGTGGGGCACTGAAAAACATCACCCCGGGCATGCCAGGCTATGACATGGATCCAACCTATTCGCCGGATGGAACGACCATCGCTTTTCACTCGATGGAGCGAGCTGGCTTCGAAGCGGACCGCAATCGCATCATGCTTTACAACCGCAGCAGCGGAAAGCTGGCAGAACTCACCGAAGGCCTGAATCAAACCACGCACCATGCGACATGGAGTGAAGACAGCAAAAGCATTTACTTCCACAGTGAAACGCGTGGCACGACACAGGTATTCAAGATAGAGATTGATAACCACGCTCTTGAACAGGTATCGGAGGGTAGATTTAACTTTTCGATTGTCTCATGCGTCCCGGGAAGCGATCGTTTGCTGTTGCGTCAGCAGAGCATGCTTCGCCCCACAGAACTGGCGTTACTGAACCCCGGCGACCAGCAACTGGCCACCATCACGGACGTCAACGGTGAAATGTACAAGACACTGGAATTGCCAACGATCGAAGAACGTTACTTCACAGCTACCGACGGAGAGCAGATCCACAATTGGGTCATTCTGCCCCCCGGTTATGATCCCAAAGATGGCAAGAAATGGCCCATGCTGACCTACTGTCAGGGCGGTCCCCAAGGCCAAATTGGTCAGTGGTTTTCGTACCGGTGGAATTTCCACATGATGGCATCACACGGCTACGTTGTCCTGGCAGTCAATCGTCGCGGCATGCCGGGTTTTG
>PKCN01000442.1 GCA_002862205.1 Planctomycetaceae bacterium
GCCATTATTGGTGTGCTGGTGGGTCTATTGCTGCCCGCGGTTCAGGCCGCGCGTGAAGCGGCCCGGCGAATGAGTTGCAGCAACAACTTCAAGCAACTCGGCTTGGCGGTGCATAACTATCATTCTGCGTACAAGCAGCTTCCAACGCATGGGTCGGGAAGCGGTTGGAACGACGTTACTACCGGCGGCGACCGCGGACTGTATAACCAGCTCCGCGAACGGATGCCCGGACACAGCCGTTTGCAGCTAAGCATTTTCGTGGGACTGACGCCGTTCTTCGAGCAGCAGGCTCTTTGGGAACAGATCAGCAATCCATTCGCGACGCCGATGGGTGTCTGGAACTCAATGGGTCCCTGTCCAGAGCGCATGAGTCTAAACGATCACGCCACTCGCGGCCCCTATACTCCATGGCTGACAGAGATCCCAACGTTGCGTTGTCCCAGTGATCCGGGTAGGGGTTTGCCTGCTCAGGGGCGAACCAACTATGCCGCCTGTCTTGGTGATGCAATCAACCGAATGCAGAATGGATTGGGTTCGAACCAGGGAACGCGACCCAACTCCGGCCGAGCTCGTCATGTCAATGCTTCCTGTCGCGGCGTGTTTGTGCCGCGGAAAGAGTCGAAGTTCCGGGACATTCTCGATGGATTGTCCAACACGATCATGATGGGCGAGATCAACACCGATCTCGGTGATATGGACATCACGACGACCCCCTTTACAGCGACCCGCGCAGGGCTCGGCAACGTGCGTGATGATCCGGGCTTTGCCTCGATCTGTAAACCGGCGGCTGATCCAGAACGACCGCGATTCTGGGATCCGCAGTACCACGCGATGCTCAATCAGCGGGCTCCTATCGAACTGCGACGCGGCTACATGTGGGCTGACTTCCGTCCTGTCTTCACCGGCTTTTCGACTATTTTGCCACCCAACCAGGGCGTCTGCACCGCAAACAACCCAGTCAGTTTCGGAGCGTTCACTGCATCCAGTCGCCATCAAGGTGGGGCTCACGTCTGCATGGCCGACGGTGCAGTGATTTTCATTACTGATTCCATTGAGGCGGGTGACCAGTATGCGAGGACGGTTCATCGCAATAGCGTCCCGCCTGATGCTGTGCCTGGTGCATCGAGTCCCTTTGGTTTGTGGGGTGCACTGGGTACTCGGGCCAGCAGTGAAACGGTTGAAGAACAGCTGAACCAGTAAATTGGTTGCCAGTCCAGATTTTGCTTCGGCCTCCTCCGGGACATCGGGGGAGGCGTTTTCTCGAGAGTCACAATTCGAAGGAGCCTTCGATTGCACTCCACCAGCCTGCTCCCAGTGAGGCGCCGTTGCGCATTGATGGCAGCCTACGTCATGGCCGTCACCGCTATAGCGGCCACCAGCGCCACGGCGCAGATTCCGGATGACAGTGGTCATCCGGTCAGCTTTCAACACGAGGGCAAGAAACTGACCGTCATGCTTGGTGATCAGGAATTCACCACGTTTGACTACGGGTCTCATGACAAACCGATTCTTTATCCGATTTATGGCCCCGGCCAGATTGGGATGACGAGAAACTGGCCGATGGCGCACGATGTGCGTGGGGAGGCCCACGATCACCCGCATCACAAGTCGATGTGGATCTCTCATGAGATCAGTGGCGTCGATTTCTGGTCGGAACGAGATGGCGAAGTAATCACGCCCTGCATCGAGACGAAATTTGCAGGTAATCCGAAACCCAGCAATGTGTTTCGGTCAACGTCGTTCTGGGTCAAAAAGAGTGACACAAAGACTCTCCTGACCGACCAAACGACTTATTGGTTTGGTGGTGACCACAACAGCCGGTGGATCGATTGCCTTGTGAATTTTCGCGCCACCCACGGCGATATCCAATTCGATGATACCAAGGAAGGGTTGTTTGCGATTCGGACCCATCCTGATTTGCGGCTGACTGCATCACCGAAACATGGGGTCGAGAAGGTGTACGGAACCGCGATCAACAGCGAAGGAGTCACCGGCAAAGAAGTCTGGGGCAAAAAAGCCAAGTGGCTGCTGTACAAAGGCACAATCGATGGAACGCCCATGAGCATTGCGATGTTCGACCATCCGACGAACCTGCGACATCCGACGACTTGGCATGCAAGAGATTACGGACTGGTGACAGCCAACCCGTTTGGACTCCACCACTTTTTGCGCGAACAGGAAGGTGTGGGCGCGTTCACGATCCGGGAAGGCGATAACTTGTTTTTGCGTTACCGGATTGAGTTCTTTCAGGGTGATGTTTCAGTGGCAGAAGTGGAACGCAAATTTCAGTCGTTTGCCGCCAAGGAACTGGCCAATTTGGTTTTTTCTAAACGATGAAGTGGGCGTTTGCCACCCTTTGTGTGGATACTTCCTCGGCACATGCACGGCAGTCTTCGACCGATACCAATCGGCGTCACGTTGGGCCGCGTTTCCGATCAATATTAAAATCTGGTGAAAAAATGAAATCCTCACTGTTGAGCCCGGGGTTCAGTTCACTGCTGGTTTTCTTCATTGCCCCGCATGCGTTTTCCGACGAGGCAGCCAAAATCCGCCGCCCGAACATCATTCTGTGCATGGCCGACGATCAAGGTTGGTCTGAGGTCGGATTCAACGGCCACGATCACATCATTACTCCGGTGATGGACGAGATGGCCAGGATCGGATTTCGATTTGACAGGTTCTATTCCCAAGCTCCGAATTGCGCACCGACGCGTGGAAGTTGCCTGACGGGGCGTAATGCCGTCCGATTCGGCCAATTTGGACCGACGATGGCCATGCGACCAGAGGAAATCACGATCGCGGAGATCTTGAAAGAACATGGTTATGCCACAGGGCATTACGGGAAATGGCATCTCGGTCCGGTCAAAGCGTCGGCTCCCAATTGCCCTGGTAACCAGGGGTTTGATGAGTGGCTTTCGCACGACAATTACTTTGAGATCGACCCACCCCTTTCAAAGAACGGTGCGCCTCCCGAAATCTACAAAGGCGAGAGTTCCGAAGTCATTGTCGACGAAGCCATTCAGTTCATTGAAAAGTCGGTGGCTGAGGAACAACCATTTTTCGCTGTCATTTGGTATGGGTCGTGTCATGGGCCGCAAATCGCCCTGCCAGAGGATCTCAAACACTACCAAAATATCGATAGCCCGATTGCCGAAAAACTCGCCCACCGCTACGGGGAAATCACAGCCATGGACCGGTCGCTTGGCAAGCTGCGAACAGCGTTGCGCAAACTCGACGTCCATCGCGATACGATTCTCTGGTACACCAGCGATAATGGGGAGCCGTCAAACTCGTGGTATCAACCTCGTTTCAACGGTTGCAAAGGAACACTTTTTGAAGGCGGGATGCGTGTGCCCGCGATGATTGAGTGGCCCAATGGCATTTCCGAATCGGGCAATAGTTCCGTGAACGCCGTCACGTCAGATATCTTGCCTACGATTTGCGACTGGCTCGATATTCCGCTACCCGACCGAATTCTCGATGGAATCAGCTTGAGCCCAGTTATCAGTGGCGAAATGACACAACGGCCACAAGCTATCGGTTTTTGGAGGTACGGCGGATCCGACGAATCGCGGCATGGTGCCTGGATGAATTTCGATTCACAAACCGGCCAAACGCCCACCGCCAGTAATTCGGCGACGCAATTTATCAACTGGAAACACCCGGTGGCTTTGAAAACGGACTTCCCTGGCGACGCCGCGTGGACAGGTTCCCGTTACAAGTTGTTGCTTGATTTTCGAGGGCGACACAAGGATAGGGATGACGTGCTTACGCCGGTGACCGAAACCGTTTCGCTCTTTGATCTGGAAAACGACCCCATGGAAACCACCAACATCGCCGACAAGCACCCAGGGATTGTCGAACAAATGATGCAGGAACTTCACAAGTGGCAGGCATCGGTTGAACAGAGTCTCACCGGCGCGGAATACGACAGGTAACCGTGGCGGCATCTATGAATGGATGTTACGCAAGGGCTGAAAGCTGGACGCTGTACCGTCAGGGAGTGATCTCAGGCCAAGAGCTCGTTCAGCCTGGAGTTGGAACATCCTTGTCGGAATACGCCATCACCCGTTACCGACACCCTGAGCAGAATCTACGATCACCGCTACATCGAATTGCTGATCATGCTGGTGTTGAAAGGTGGCCAAAACCCTTCATCTGCCTTCGAGCATCTCGACGCACCGAGCTCGAGCGAACGGGTCGCTTCGCGAACCATGTCCTGAACGATTGGTTTGGCGTGTGGTCAAAAAAATCAGCTGAGCATTAGACGCTGCTAAAAGGGGACTTTCAAGCGTTTGACAGGGTTACATCTCAGCCGAACCGAAGTGCTGATGACGTCGGCAATGTTTCCGCAATCGTTCTCACCGGATCAGCGACAAGCCGCGATCGCTCACAGGATTGGCCATGCAGCTTTACATTTTTGCTGCACACCAATGATCGTCTCGAATTTGCCGAATTCCCGAGACACCGATGAAATCCATTCTGTAACCGTGGGAGTTCATGCTGATCGCTCTTGCCGGCTGGATTAATCGACAACAACAAGAAGTCATTGAGTACCTTCGCAGCGAGAATGCCGGTCTAAAACGAAGCTCGGTAAGAAGCGAATCTTGTTAACCGATCACCAGCGACGTCGATTGGCAGTCAAAGGCAAGCTCATCGGCCGCAAACAACTTGCACAATTTGGTACCCTGTTCACGGCCGACACAATCCTGCGTTGGCACCGCCAACTGGTCGCCCAAAAGTGGGACGACTCCGATCGAAAAGAGAAGAAAACCGGTCGACCAAGAACGCGACAAGTGATCTTCGACTTGACCGTGAAGTTCGCAAACGAGAACCCGACTTGGGGCTACGGCCGTATCAGCGGTGCTTTATCGAACGTCGGCTACCACATCACCGACACCACGATCGGCAATATCTTGAAAGCCCACGGCATCGAACCGGCACCCGATCGCAAACGCACAGGTTCCTGGGTGACATTCATGAAGTCACACTGGGAGGTGATGGCGTCGATCGACTGCACGACAGTCGAAGTCTGGACAACGAGTGGCCTGACAACATTCTACCTGCTGTTTGTGATGGAGTTGAAAACTCGTCGCGTCGATTTCGCCGGTTGTACCACCAACCCGAATGAAGAGTGGATCAAAACAATTGCCCGTGAGCTGACCAACAGCGAAGACGGTTTCCTCAAAAGCAAGAAGTACTTGATCATGGATCGCGATGCGACTTTCAGCAAGTCGTTCCGTGCATGTCTGCGACGCGAAGGCGTGAAGCCAGTGCGATTACCTCCGCGAAGCCAGTGCGGCAACCTCCGCGAAGCCAGTGCGGCTACCCCGCGAAGCCCCAATTTAAATGCACACCTAGAAAAATTCTTTGGATCATTGAAATTCGAGTGACTTCACAAACTGATTCTTTTCGGTGAGATCGCGACACGAAGAGCCGTCAGAAGCTACGTCACTCACTATCACACAGAACGGAATCATCAGGGTTTGGAAAACGACTTGATCGTCCCGATGGTGAGACCGCCTGACATGGATGCTGAGATCGAAACGACCGAGTGTCTTGGCGGTTTGCTTCGATCGTATCGGCGAGCAGGCTAGCTCGGCCGGTTTTCTTTTTCGTTCCCACACCGATCTGGGACTAATCGGCCGGGTTACTGCTGCGCAGTGCGACCGTTTTGCGCCGATGTTTCGCCACCAACGAGTAAGCCAGCCTCGATCTCGACCCAAAATCGAGGCTCAATGGCCGACGCAATCTTGGAAATCATCGGCCAAGGTGTTCGTTCGACTTTTTTGACGCCACGGCCTTCTCTCCTTGTTTGAAGCACCGCAGAAATTGTGTCCATGGTACTCATACATTTGCTGTACACTAACGATGGCCAAAAAGGGGGAAGTGCTGTCGATGTCAACCAAAAGTATCATTACCTGTCCTGGATGTAGTGCAAAACTACAATTGCCGGCAGGTTTTACCACAGGCAAGATTAAATGTCCTACTTGTGGGAAGTCACTAGCGTTGAAAACGCCACAGGCCCCCGTTGCTCCTCAAACTGTGCCTAATCAGCCAGATGATTCATCGCATTTTGCTGATCTCACCTCATTCGGATCGCCGGCCTCTCCGACACAACCGAACGTTGGGCTTCCGCCAGCCGAAGGCCCAATTCCACGAGCCCAGCCCACATCAGCTTTAGGTACTAACCAGCATCTACCTCGTGGAGCGGCACATGGAAAGAGGAGAAAGAATTCCACGGGCCTTTTAACTCTCCAAGTCGCCTTGATTGGTGGCGGGATTGTCGCAGCACTAGCTGTCCTGGCCTGTGTCGGATTTTTTGTATTGAGATCGCAGCCCACGCCAATCTCAACTTCTGATGCGGTAACTAGCTCTGACTTTGACGAAACGAAAAAAGCAGCCGATAGTGGAGACGCGGGTGCTCAAAATAAACTGGGTTTCATGTACGACCAGGGTAACGGCGTAACACAGGACTACGCCGAAGCAGTGAAGTGGTACCGATTGTCGGCCGAACAGGGTCATGCGAATGCTCAGTACAACTTAGCTTTAATGTACGAGCGCGGTTCTGGCGTGCCACAGGACGATGCGGAAGTGTTGAAGTGGTTTCGCTTGGCGGCAGACCAGGGGGATGCGGATGCTCAGTTCAACCTAGGTTGTATGTACGTGGACGGCGAGGGTGTGCCGCAGGACTACGCTGAAGCCTACATCTGGTTTAGTATTGGTGTTTTTTTCAGCAAAGACAAAGACAAAGACAAAGCCAAAGCCAAAGACGCTGTTTCTCTGCGAGACAAGGCCGCCAGCGTGTTGACACCAGAAGAACTTGCCAATGCGCGGAAAAGGGGTGCTGAGGTGCTGAAGGAGATACTGGACAACTCTGCGGGAAACTCAAAGAAGTAACAAAAAACGCAACGCCAACCGTTGATTGTGAACCGGGTGACGAGCTACTCAACGGAGAAATCTTCGAACCGATGCTTGAGGCGAAAGTGCTGATCGAACATTGGCGAGTGAATTACAACACGGTTCGCCCGCACAGTGCACTGGGCTATCGGCCTCCGGCACCTGAGACCGTCTCCAGCAGGCGTGTGCTGCTGGAGAAAGCGTGATCAATCTACTAGCTTAAGAACCGGTATCGTCCGCGGGGCAGTCCATCTAAGCTCCGTTATCCGCTTCGATCGCGGCTACCAGGAAGAACCCATTTGAGTATATTCAAATAGGCTTTTCTCGAAGGCTCCCATGTCGATTTCTGGCCCGAGCAACCGGTCATTGCCGGCAATGTCTAGCCACGGATTGTCCAATGAAGTGTGTGGGTAGTAGAATAAATCACCAGCATTGATACAGGGTGAGTCGACTCGCAAACGGCCGTCCGACCGTAAGTTTGGGTTTTGGTTGATCACACCTCGTCCCCAGGCTGACGTAGCCCCTAACGGATCCTCAATGCAACAATGGACCAGTCGCGTGGGAAGGTGATTCAACTGTTGAAGCATAAGAAAGGTTGAGCTTTCGTCCCGGTTTCCCCAGAGAATTGTATTCTCGATCGCCACCTCGCCGTATCGATGACTGGCGATACCGCCAGTTTGCCTGGATGCATGGTTGTGAATGATGGTGCAGTTAGATACACGAAGGTGACAATTAAGGCAGTGTATTCCGCCACCGGTAGACGCCTGATTGTTTTGGAGGACACAATCGACAATGATGGCCGACCTTTTGAGGCTCGGGGAAATTCGGTTAACAAAAATCGCTCCACCTCGAGAGTCGGAAACATTCCAATCAAACAGTGAGCGAGCAACCATCAGCGTTTCACAATCGTCGACGTGAAGTGCACCACCGCCTTGGCTGCTACTGTGGTTGCCCAAAAACTGGCTATCAAAAACTTGAACACGACCTGAATAAATTGCGAACAAGCCACCACGATTGCCTGCGAACAGGCAATCATGCAACTCCACAACAGGGCAATGTCTGGCGTACACCGCCAGCTTGGAGCTGTTTTGGAACTCGCAATTATGGAAACGGAGTTCGGACTCGTTTCCATTGACGAAACTTTTGCCTCTATCAAACACAATGTTATTGAAATGGACATTGGTAGACTCAACCTCAAAGAGGATATGAGCCCTCATCCCTGCCTTGATCGTTGTCCCTGCTTCTCCGGTCAGAACACAGGGCTCCGTGATCGTTAATGAAAAATTTGGGCGGTAAGTTCCACTGCGAATCCGAATGTTGTCACTCGAGCCATTGCTGTTGGCGTCAGTCACAGCATCTGCCAAATTGCTGTAGGCTGTCGGCCAACTGGTGCCGTCATTTGTGCCGCTACTTACGTTGCGGTCCACAAAAATTTCAACTGCGCTGGTTACATTGTTTACAAGGCCCAATACGCAAAGACCCAACGTGTAAATCAAACCCGTTTTCATATCACTTCCCCTGTCATCTGGTGAAAAAAGTAAAGAGTTATCAGGGGTAGCGTCAATGAAAACTCGTTCCGGCGCTAAGACCGTGAGGAACTTGATAAATTTTCGAATGGACTTCAGGCAGCAATCCGAGCAATTCGCGATTCAGAGTTACCGCGGTCTGCCGAGAGATTTCCGGACAAGGTTTCTAAAGATCTGTGACGAGGCAGGCGTGAAAAAATCTTCAAACCGTTCCTGAACTGCCGATGGACACGGCGAACTGAGTTGGAACGCACGGGGTGCTTTGCCAAAGCATGTACTGAAGGACTGGTTCGGACACAGTGGTGCCGTTGCAGAGACGTATTACCTTCAGACAACCGAAGCAGACTTTGATTTTGACGTGAAGCAGTTTGGGGGACCTATTCGGGGTCCCATCACAAGGGCGTCAGGGTTCCCCAAGAGAAGCCAAGAAACGAAAAAACCCCGATGAATCCGGGGTCATGATGCTTCCTGATGGCTCGAGGAGGAGCCATCGAGTACACCCCAGAGGATTCGAACCTCTAACCTTCGGTTCCGTAGAGCGGAGCGAGTGGCGGGGTAAATCAGTCTGGGGTTGGATGGTTTTGCCGTTATTTGCAGTGCCAATAGAGTTTGAGTCCTTCAAATGACACAACGAGTTATACACCCACAAACACCCCTTTGGGGTA
>PKCN01000444.1 GCA_002862205.1 Planctomycetaceae bacterium
TGGGCAGCAGACCCTCTATATCGACACCCGGTCACGAGGGGAGGCTTTGACGGGATTGCTTCAGTCGGTGCCGTTTATTTTGAAGGATGAATTCGCATTCTCAATTGCCGGGCATGATTCATCGGCCACCACACCTCAGGAGTGGAATTTTGCCAAATTGGTACTGTTGGAAGGCGATCTTCCCGTGAAGACGATCCGTGTTCCTGCCAATGATGTTGCGCAAGACGTTTCGATTGATACGAGCAGTTACCGAGGTCAAAAAGCTTACTTGCAGATCTGGGATCAATGTCCCGCAGATGCATATGCCTGGATCGCGGTCGGAGACTTTCGCTCACACCCACAGCTTGATCCATCTGCCGGCTGGCAAGTTGAGAGAGTTGTGGATGTGTTGCAGTGGAGTTTTCATGCACGGGAATTCCCGGCTGCCGAAAACGCGGGCGAAAATATCTTCGTTGTTTCGACACGCAGAGTTTCTGAGGACGGGATGCAGCAAACTCCCTTGTGGAGCAGCATTGTTCAGGGCGAGCAAAAGGTGGGTGTTTGCCGAAGCGAGTCATTCGATCTCGACGCAACCTTCAGTTTTTATCTGGCTGGGCACGTTGGAGTGCCAGGACAACCCGGTAATGAAGCCAATTATGTGCAGTTGCGATTGGCTGACACGGGAAGAATTATCCAGAAAGCATTCCCGCCACGAAATGATACGGCTCGTCGCTATCAATGGGATACAGAGAAATGGCAAGGGCAACGAGCGTTCATTGAAATGGTGGACCAGGATAGCTCCGGCAGTTTTGCCTGGTTGGCTGCAGGACGTTTTTCTGTCTCAGGTCTGAATCCATCGGAGCGTTTGGACGATCGTCTGCTCGCCAGCCAGATCATTGCAGACTTTGGGCTGCGACGCCTGCGGGAAGACGTTGTGCGGTTGTTGCAAGTCACCAAGAGTAACCAACTCAGGTCGAAATTGTGTAAAACGCTGATCCAGTTGAAGGTGGGGTTGGAGTCAAAGTCGATTTTTGAGGTGGCGGCAGAACTGGTAGGTAGCATGCAGGGTGAGTCTGTCCCAAATCGGGATATCATCGATGCGGTGATTGTCTTTGACCTTGCTTCGATACGTGGAGTTGTTTCGAAGGCGACCAAGACGATGTCGTCGCAGCAGCAGTCAAACGTTGCTGAGCTATTGGCAGTGGATCAGCCGGGGGCCACGTTCCTGATTGAACTTGTCGAGGCGGGAATCGTGTCAGCAAGTGTGCTGCGCAACACAACACTAGTGGAAAAACTTCGAACACATCAAAAGGGGTTATTGAATTCAAACATCGAACAACTCGTCAGCCAGATACCAAAAACGAATCCGGAATTGATAAGTATCATCGGGCGAAGAAAGAACAGGTTGCTGACGACCGAGGCGAACGAAGTGAATGGAAGAAAAGTCTTTGAAAAAAACTGCGTCAATTGTCATCAGATTGGCGGTCGTGGCGTGCAGGTTGGTCCCAATCTGGATGGTGTAGGAAACCGTGGTCTGGATCGCTTGCTGAGTGATATCTTGGCGCCGAACGAAAATGTTGATGCTTCTTTTCGAGCCTCGCTAATTTCGACTGTGGATGGTCGGGTACTCAATGGCTTTGTCAGGAAGTCGAATGCAGACAGTGTGCATGTCACGCTCGTTGACGCTCATGGGAAATCAATGCTGATTCGCAGAGACGAGATTGAAGCACAAAAGTTAACAAGCGTATCTCCCATGCCAGCGAATTTTTCTGAAACCATTTCGGAGTCTGACTTTGGAGATTTGTTGGGCTATCTGTTGGGCAACCGAAAATAGATTTTGACGAAGAGTACGGGGGCCCGATTGGAAAGACAATTGGGAATCACAACGGCACTGATCCGGCTGATGACGTTTCGTTATTAATACTGATGAGTTGCCAAGTGTTGCTTGTTGCAGTCGTGCGGTTGGTCTGGATGGCGAATCAAGGATTCGTTCTTGTGGTTGTTTTTGCGTTCTGTGAGTTAGTTCAATAAATGGGCAAAGTCTGTAAGACGTGGTGGTCTACGCAGTACTTCTGTTAGCTCATGGACGACGGAGTCTGTGAGTGATTCTTAAAAACAGGAGCCAGAACGATGAAAAAGTTAGTCTTCACTGCTGCACTCGTTGCCGTGATTTTAGTTTCAGCCAAGCTTCAGGCGCAAGACAGATTCAAGCCATTGGGTGAATCGGCGGAAAAATACCAGCCTCGTATGTTGGAGATTTTTAATGCCAGTCTCTATGACCATTTCCAGGGTCCGGCGGAATCGGCCCTCGACCATGATTTTTCGTCAGACCCTATGCGACAGGCTGCCGCGCGAGACGCTGAATTAAGGGAAGGCAATGAGCTTTACGTGTACTTTCTTGTGATGGGTTGCCGTCACGAAGAGGCAATTGAAATGGTGGAATACGTAATAATTGCGATGCCAGATTCAGGCCAGTGGGGGCCAATGAGGTAGGGTCTGAAACTCTTCGAGCGGGGGCGATCGTCACAGGGACATTGTCGGGTAGTTGGACGATCGCCTCCGCCATTGCTGATCATGGTGACACGTGGGGGGCAGGTGAAAGTGGAGATGAATCGGGTGGCGATTGAGGCGATGGGAATGACGAAGGATCCGATAACTCTGGTGGAGATAGGGATGATAACGGCGGGGTGGCGACAGCAGCGGTGACTAGCACTTGTTCATGCCACAACCATCGCGAGGCGTCGCCGCCTGTGCCCAGGATAATGCAGGGTACAGACGTTTTTCGTTTTCAGGTAAGAAGAATCGTTGTTTGGGTTCAATGGGCTTGCTGCTGATTGCTGAGCCTCGGCACGTTGTTCTGTCCTCGCCACGGATCAACGCCCCGTCCACCACCGCGTTCCCTCTTCGCCTCGCTCGCTCCCGGTTCAATGCTGGATCGCGGTTCAATGCTGGATCGCGGTTCAATGCTGGATCGCGGTTCAATGCTGGATCGCGGTTCAATGCTGGATCGCGGTGCAGTGGTGACCCGTGGTTGGGCCACCCTGTGTGTTACCCCATTTTTCGGCAGAGGTGTTGTTTGTGGATCTTTTGATTTCTTCTTCCCTGAACAGGCTCAGGCCTCGCATCTGCGCACCATTGCAAAAAACGATTCATTCACTCCTCGCCGTGTCAGCGGTGGTGATCACACATCTGAGATCAAGGCTTTGCAGGAGGAAGCGAGTTTTCTGACACTCGTCATTGTGGCATTGCTGAGATGCTCTTCCGAGACAGAAACCGCAAGCCTTGCCGATGTGCAGGATTTGCTTGACGAGATTGACGAGATTGACGGGTTGGATGGCGTTGCCGGCGGTGGTCTGGATCCCGGTGTGCTTCGTGGTTTGCTGGGTGTCATGAAAGAATCAAATGACAGGCAAGACCGTGCCAGCAATGAAGAATTCAAAATCGTGACCACTTCCCGGTACCGTCGACGTTGATCAGGGTTGGGCAGGTGCGTGAATGATCGCGGATTCCTGGAAGCATGGGCATCTGTTGTCCAGGGTTCGTGACGGTAGGTTCCATGGCGCGAATGTCTGTTGCTGTGTTTGAGTTAGATTGAGGTCGTCTCAGTCTCTTTGAAGCCAAATGGGTTGAGTGAACGCACCGTTGGTCGCGATGTCCCATACTTCCACGCGAAGCCAGCGTTGGTCAGTCACATCCACCTCAATATCGAGTGACATGTCTCCGAAGGATTGGGTTTCGGACAGGTCGACGTGTTGGCGTTTGATATGACGACCGTCTCCCGTGATGATCTCGGCATGTGACAAGGGGAACGTCCATTTCAGATCGACGTGTACTTCGGCCTTGCTTCCTCGGATAACCGGCGCGTTCTCGCCGGAACGTTGACCATTCACGGTGAAGTCCGGGATCAGGACTTCGCCTGTGGTGACGAAAAGCTTTCCGTCACGCAATGCGTCCAGTACTGGTTGCCAACCGTCTTTGAACGTGGGGATCTTGTCGAGACGCAAGTAGTTCACGTTCATGTGGGCATAGAGTTCATGGTCCGGTTCGATCTTGAAAACGTCAACTTCACCAAGAGCGACTTTGGGCGTTCCCCAGTTTGACATGTCGTCCAATAGATCGAGCACACGCGATCCCAATCGTGGTTGTGAGAGGTCGGCAGGCATCGCTTTCCAGGCACCACCCAGAAAACTTTCTGATTGAAAAAACAAACGGTCGCGGTAGCTGTCCGGGAATCCTGTGGAAGATTTGATGCGTGGATGGGCTGTCCATGCCAGTCCATGTTCGGATCGCAGTAAACGCAGCACATCTGCCTCACTGCCAACGTGATAAACTCTCCCCAGTTTTGGGTGCTCCATGACAAACGGTGTTTCCTCGGACCGATTCAGTACCCAGTAAACGGGTTTCGGAAAGAAACTGATCCAATGTCCGCCCAGATGGACGTTGGGTTCTTCTCCTGGCAGCAAAAGCAGTTTGTCATCGCTAAGACGCTCGCATTCCTGGTGCAGTGTCTCCAATTGCAGTAGGCGTTCCGACGTTTTGAGCTTCGGGGTTCGCCCATTGTGAAACTCTGCCAAGTGAACAATGTCGATCCCCAGTCGTTTGAACATCTTGATGAAACCTGGTGATTGCAGTTCCTCGGGAATGCTCATTGAGGACTTGTCGATACGGACCAGTCCCGCATCAATGGCCTGTCCGCCTCCATCGTTGCGGCAATGGATCGCGATTACGTTCTCGCCTTCTCGAAGCGTAAGCATTGCTTCACGGCTGATTGGCAGGTAGCGGTAATCAGTGCTGAATCCGTTGGCAGATGCCGCGAGTACCCCGTTCAAATAGACTTCGGTGTCTTCATCATGATGAAGCATGAGTTTGATGTCCACGGGCGGGGTGTCGGCTAACTTGAATGAGCGACGCATCCAGATATCCGAGCTTTTCCAGGACGTTCCGAGTTTCAGGCCTCGCGTGCCTTTACGCCCAAATCCGCCTTGACCAGAGCCCCAGCGGGTGTCATCAAAGTTCCGCTTCATCCACGTCTCCTCGGGACGTCTGAGAGTGTACTTCCAGACTTGTGGTTGCTTTGCCGATGAAGGGACGATGTTCGTGTACTGCACGCCTGTGCTTTTTCGCAGAAAGTCGAGTGCATGTTCCACATGGAAATGACTTGCGAACACGACGTGGCCGGGCAGCTTTGCGAACTGGTCGGTGCGGGTGAGTTTGGCTGCCTGTTTCAGTAGCTGCTCGGCTGAACCGCTCGAGACCATCAGGAATACGCCCATTTCCTGTTCTGTCTCAGGAGGTGCGTTGAACCAGGGTACATAACGATTGTCGCCCATCGGATCATGCCGAATGCCGAAGCCAAACGAAGACGATTGATTCCGATAGTTTGGCCCCGTCCAGACGTTTTTGAGGTTTGTGGAAAAGTCCAAGGGGTAGAAGTATCGGTGCGGAGGCGGAAACATTCCGACCGATCCATCGGGAAACTCAGCCGCGATGGCTCTGCCGCGAACCGCCAGATTTTTCGGCTGCTTGATCACGTCCACCGCTTCAGAGCGAAGGGACCCATTCGAATCCCGCCATACCATGCTTGTGGGTTTGGTCTCGCGGCACAAGAGTCCCGTGTCAAACAGAAAAGCTTGACCGTCAAGCTCCGTCTTCAGTACCGCCTCCTGCAGAACAAAGGAATTTCCCGCATAAAATGTCCAACGCAAGTAACCTTGAAAGAGGCCCGCTGACACATCACCAATTGTCAGGGTTGCACGACGGGCGTTGCTGGTCACATACGCGTTCTTTTTTCTGGTCGTGGCACGAAAGACCTGGTTTGGCTTTCTCTGCATCCGGTCAAAGAAAATTGTCCAGTTGCCACGTTTGTCGAGATCGCGGTTTCCCACCCGCACATCAATCATCGGATCAAGACCTTTGGCGATCGTTCGGAAAGAATCGGAACGATCCGTTGCCACTGCTACGCTGTAAATCAATGGATGACCGCTTGCGAGGTCGAAAGTCAAACGACCTCGTTGCTCGGCATCAAGCGGCCATGTCACCTCAATCAGCGACGAGGTTTGTGTGACCGCGATGCCACAGGACGGTTGATAACGCTCAGTGTTCAACTCGAATGGGGGTGAATCTGTGGTATCCGCCACCAAGGTTGTTGCTGCAACTGTGTCCTTTCCCGATGTGTTGGCCGAACAGCTGATTACCATGATTCCGAAAATGGCAATCATGGGGCTTTGGAGCAGGCTTTGCATAATAAATGATCGTGAGTGATGTGATGTGATGCTGTTTGATTCTACACTCATGTTGTGTTGTGCGCTGGTTGCATTGCCGCAGTAAGGTTGCCGAGAATTTGATTTCAGCTGGTATCACCAAGGTTCAGCTCTCTGAGTTGAATCAAAGTGTCATGGTCTCGATCGGATGGTCCGTTTCCCGGGTCCCATTGAGTGCGTTTCCGGTGGGGAGCTTGCTGAGGCTAACAGAGTTGACCCCGTGGGAATATCAACGCAGGCGGTAGTCTGGATGTCCCTTGGGAGCATGATGCCGTCTGGCTTTGGAACGCCCGCCTTTCCAGATGTCGTATTCAGGGCTGGCAAATTTTTCGAACCAGAGGCTCAACTTTTTGGCGAGTTGGTTTTGTGTTTCCGCTACAGCAACTTGGCCGAATAGATTGAAACGTTCGTGCGGGTCGGCTTGCATGTCGTACAGTTCACTTGGGCCATCTGGCGAGCGGCGGGCAATGTACTTCCATTTCTCAGTGCGAATGCACCGGCAGCTTTCCATCTCATAGTACATGGCCGTTTCCCAATCAATCGGTTTGCCACGCAGGATATCAGCATAGGATCGGCCCGAAAGCTTTTGGTTCCTGGTGTGTGGGATTCGGTGGCTCAGGCCCATGTAGTCCAGCAAGCTGGGAAGAAAATCGGTGTTGCTTACCATCATGTTGGTTTTGCCTGACGCAATCTTGCGGGGGTGCGAGACAATCAGCGGAACCTGCATCATCAGGTCATGAGCACCCATGGGGCGTGTGTGATCGCCCATGCCAAAGAATCCATTTTGTCCACCCATCCAACCCTGATCTCCAGCGAACACAATAATGGTGTTTTCCGATAGACCATGCTTTTCAAGTGTGTCCATGACGGTCCCCACACCATCATCAACTCCACTCACTTCAGCTGCAACGCGGCGAATGCTGACAAGATTGTTGTGGTATTTACGATTGCTGTATTGCCAAGGGTGCACCGTGTCACGTGGGAAGGAAGGCAGAAGCTTGTCGGCGTAATATTCTGCATGACGGTTTTTTGATTTCCTGAGTAACATCGGTCCCAGGCAATACGGGCCGTTGTAAGCGAGATACAGAAAGAACGGCTGCTCGCCATCCTTGTTTTGTTCGATGAACCCAACAGCATGGTCAGTCCATAGGTCAGTCATGTACTTGGGTGTTCTTACCACCTTGCCGTCAATGATGACGGGGTCTTGATACATGTTGGATGTGCTGCCTCGGACCATGGTCGCCCAGTAGGAAAATCCGTCTTGAGGGGTCAGATTAGCACCCAGATGCCATTTCCCGCTTAAACCGCAAACATAACCTTCTGAGTGCAGGATCTCAGGTAACGTTTCAAATTCCTCGAGCGCGTAGTAGGCTTCGGGACCCATCATGTATTTGTTATCGAGAAACGAATGCACTCCATGTTGAGACGGCATGAGACCCGTCAGATAAGTGGCGCGGGTGGGTGAGCACACTGGATTACTGCTCATGGCCCGTTCAAAGAGCATCCCATTGTCAGCGAGGCGGTCAATGTTGGGGGTGCGAATGTCGTTGTTGCCGTAGCAACCGAGAGTCCACGCACCATGGTTGTCGGTAAGGATGAAGACAACATTGGGTTTCTCGGAAGCGTTGCCCCAAGATGCAGACACCGCCAGCATCGCGAAGAAACAGGCTGCAATTGCTATTGGGTGGTTTTGCATGACGAGGCAGTAGGTGTGTCGGGACTGCCCGGTTGGGCACGCTGGGATCAAGGCATCATGATCTTGCGTAGTGTGCCCCGTGTCAACTTTTCAAAACCTCCTGATTGCCTGCATTGCCAGATGATGCGGCGCCTTGATGAGTTTGGTCTGCTCAGAAAGACAACGGTGCAATGATCAGTGGCCCGTTGGCCGGTAGGTTTACGTCTGGCTGGCTTCGATTGAGAATGCGTTGCATGCTCAATATCCCATCCCTTGCGCCGGAAACTGGCTATGCATCGTTTCCCAAGGCAGGGGTGGCAAGGGCGATCAATGCGCCTACGACAGCTCCTGCCAAATGTGATTCCAACATAGGTTTGAACCCGTCGGTTTGAACGAACAAGACATCTCCGGTTATCATTTCGAAGCCCAGTTTTCCCATTAGCAGGAAGCCGCTCATTGCCCAGAAGGCTGCAAAGTATCGATCCCGTCCAGCAAGACTGGTTCGTAGCTGACCAATGGTCAGCCAGGCAAACAGCCCCGTGTCAATTCCACTCAAGCCGCGGTACTCGGAAATGCCGGCAGAGGTAAACATGACCGTGAGTGAAACCACGGTAGCCATGATCACAAGAAACACACCGAACCATTTTCTGTTTTGACGCTCGCAGATCGCCCCGAGCACAACAAACATCAGTAGGTCCCAAAATAGATGTTGGCCGTCGTAATGTGTCAGGTGTCCTGAGAGTAGGCGCCACCATTGGCCGCCAGTCACGGAATTGAAATCCAATTGCAAACTGGCGGTGAGCGTGGGTATCGCGAAAATCACAACCGTCACCACAGCGATCATCATGGTGCATGCGTTATGATTCCACGCCTCGCTTGCCCAGCGTTGCAACTGTTGCAACCAACTGTCGGTTTTCGTGTAATGCGATGGTCCAACCGGTTCGGCCGTGATCATGACTTTTCCTCTGTTTTGCCTTCTGCTTTTTTCTTGCGCAGCATTGCCGCCGCGCCGGCACCGGCGATTGAAAACAAGGCAGTGAAGGGGCCGATCGGACCACCACCTGGGGCACCACCTGAACTTCCG
>PKCN01000445.1 GCA_002862205.1 Planctomycetaceae bacterium
CGTGCAAATCCCCGCGAAAATTCCAGTGGAAATTTCAGTACGTGAAGTCGGCTCGACCTCCTGCACCTCAATTCCACTCTTAGACCTTGTATGTACGACGCGAGCTATCATCCGCGACTGAGATCACGAATTCCAGAAGACATTGCGCAAACCAATATCGATATTTCACATGCGTTCTGGTTGCCGTCACAGGAATGGCCAGCCGATATTGAAGACCAGGTGATTGATACAGCCCACCTTCCGTACCCCTCCCGGTTCGCAAGAGGAACCGCCTGAGATCTCCTGCGGTGAGCTGTTCCACACGGCCGGCGAGGCGCGAGGTTACGGCCGGCGAAACGCGAGGTTATTGCCTGATTCCGTCTGAGAGGTAATCGAGCGATTGCGTTTCGAAAGAAAGGGCGAAAACTGGCCATACGGTGTGCGAGCTCTGGTCCAGATTCTTTGAAGGGGATCCCAAATCAAAGCACCTTGCACAGGATTATCCTTCGAGCGTTCAACACGGCCCCTGCCTTCCATGTTGATTCCGCCAATGAGTAGAGATACGTGAAGCGGAGCCTTCGAGGATTTTTCTGGTTGCTCTGCAGCAACTTGAGCAATGCCCTGAAAGGGACCTGAAAAGAGAAGGCAAGCCACGCTACAACGGTTTTTCCACCTCAAGCACAATGCGCATGCCACTGGAAACTTTTGGTTTGTAGCCATATCGGGCAGCTGATCTTACAAATTCCCGGGCGCTGCCCGAGTTCCCTCCCCTGAGCACACGTCGTGAGCCTGAATGGATACCTCCACCGCTGTCGAGTGATGGACCTGTGGGGTCGGTCACAGGGCCCGCTGGATATTCAGCCACGATGTCACTGCACCACTCAAACTTGTTCCCCGGCAGATCGTAGAACCCCCAAGGGTTGGGAAGAGTCTGGCCAACTTGGTTGGTTCCCAATTCAACGCCCGGTTTCCGAGAATCGAAATTCGCGTGTTTTCGAGTGATCGCTTCGCCCGTGAAGTTGGCGGTTGTTGTCCCCGCCCGACAGGCATATTCCCACTCCGCTTCGGTGGGCATACGAAAATTGCATCCCGAGTGAACCGACAGCAATTGCATGTATTTCAATGCATGATGCCAAGAGGCTCCAGCAGGCTTCCTGTCCTTTTTCTGCGCTGAGTTATACTTGCGGTCAAACACCTTCGCCTTGATGACCTCGTAATACTGCTGGTTGGTAACCGCTGTCGCTGAAAGATAGTAGGGTTTGCTGATGGTGACCTGATGTTGTCGTTCATTGCCAAAACGCCCAGGTTCATCTTCGGGTGAGCCCATCATGAAAGTTCCCGGTTCAACCAGAATCATTTTCATTTCTACGGAACCATTCAATCTGACGATCAACTCTTTCGCTTTCCCATCGGGGTATTCTGAAAAGCTGACATCTACCTCAGGCTCAGGCATCTTTGACAACACCCTTTGCCGTTCATTTTCATAGGCCTTGGCTTCAGCGTAACCCTGCACATTCAAGGTCTCGATTTCATCCAGAGCAGACTTGTATTCTGCATCATTCTGTAAAGAAGTCGTGATGCGATTGGGATCCGTGCCGTTGACATATTCTTCGAGGTTGGTGTAGCCGTCATTGTCAAGATCGTTCCTGTGGTCATCTGAATCCGCCGAATTCAATCCATGCGATTGTTCCCACTTGTCCGACATTCCATCTCTGTCTTTGTCGGTCGGTGCGTCTGCCGCTTGATAAACCGGCCACCCGCCAACATCTTTCTGGGAATTGATAATTCGACCGGTACCCTGACGGATTTCATTGATAATCCGCTGGTCAACCGGATCACGGACCGGAAGGATTGCACCGGCTCCACTCAATACGGATTCATATATTTTTTCCCCCGTTTTCCTTTCCATTGCCGGGTACGGAAACGGATGACTCCGCTTATTGATTTTTCCATCACCCGACTCAATCAGACGCCAGTTGTCGTGGACTGCTTCGGGGTTGTTGGTGTGATGGTTATCCGCCACATGAATGCTGTTCAGCGCACCGGCCACTTTATAGGCGATCTTCAGGTTCTCTTTGGAAGCGGGTCCCGGTTTGTAATAGTTGCCCACAAGATTGATGCGAACATGCTCATCACTATTTGAATACCCCGGCATGCGGCCCCAGTTATAGAACACGTTATTGCGTAAATCAAAAACAGCACCGGGAGACACGCCATCACTTCCGAACTTTGGATTCCGCGAATTGTTGTGGGCATAGATATTGTTAAGTATCGAAACTCCACCGTACGCGCCCCTGATAATCGAGCCCATGCTGTGCGGACCCTTGGGATGACACGACCTGTACAGACACTCAGAAATGATGCTCCATTGGACAGTCGCCCGTTCTGAACCAATCGTAAAAATCTCGTCGGTGGCCCAACTTGCTGAACAATGATCAACGATGACATTGGAAACAGGCCTGTCAGATAATTGTCCCGAATTGTCGACGACTGATCCGATCTCGATGGCATCACTTTCCAGGCGATGAACATCCCCCAACCGCACACGCAAATAGCGAATAATTGCTTCATCCGCCCGCACTGAAAAAGCGTAATCCTTCAGGCAGATGCCGTCACCCGGCGCGGTCTGGCCAGCGATCGTCACATAGGGATGTAAGATATTGAGTGGTCTCGTGAGTTCGATCGCACCGCTGACCTCGAACACAATGGTCCTGGGCATGATGGCTTCAATCGCCTCACGCAAGCTTCCCTTGATAACAGGCTCATGTTCGCCGTAATCAGCCGTTGTGGTAACGATGAAGACTTCGCCACCTCGGCCCCCCTGGGTGAACGCTCCAAAACCCTGAGCTTCGGGAAAAGCAGGTGTCTTCGACTGTGCCACGACAGAAGCACAAAGAACCAAACTGACGATTTGTGCAATGAACTGTTTCATTATCTCCAGGATCCACTTTCACAGTCAGTCAACGCTTCACCGGAATTTCTGGAATGCCCTCTTTTTTTCGCGAAGACACCCACGCTGGCCGCCCGAGTGGCATGATTCCGAATTGGTGTGTGACACACACGTGCCCATCACAGTATCGATCTGATCAGGGTCCTGCCACGAGGCTATTGATGTATTCTTCGAGGTTAGTGAATCCATCTGAATTCCTGTCCTCGTTCCTGTCCTCCGGATCATTGGGATCAAGTCCATTTTCAGTTTCCCAGTCATCAGCCATCCCATCTTTGTCAGCGTCCGCCGGTGCAGCAGCCGATTTCAACTTGGGCCATCCTCCGACTTCCTGCTGAGAGTCAGGGATTCTTCCGGTCCCTGTTTTTACCTCATTGATGATACGTTCATCACAGGCATCGCGTTTGTGAGATACGCCGGCATCACGAAGCACCCTGCGATAAGCTTGCTCAGCCGAATCTGTCTCAGGTTGATCAGCACCAAAAACAAGTTCGCCAGGTAGTTCCCACTCTGACTGGCTTGTCGTCAGATACTTGTCACCATTCTGTACATATTGGATTGCTGAATAATTATCATCTGTCCAAGTTTGATTCCAGGCAAAGACATTGCCGAATGCAAATCCCGTTGGTTGTGGTCCTTTTCCCGGCTTTGCCTTGACCCTCAAGGGAAGTTTCTCTTTTTTCGTATCCGGCCCATTTTTATACAAGTTATTGATGACATTACAGCGACCACTTCCCAAGTTGGTTTGGCCACCAGAGTTGTAAATCAGATTGTTTCGAAAATCGATAATGAGATCTGCTGGCGTGTCATTCCCGCCTCCCATGCTTGGATGCCTGCTATGCGTCGAGTGAAGCAAGTTATGGTGAATGCTGATATTTTTTGTTGTCTCACGAAACGACCCCAGCTTTGAATGCGGCACGCCTTCATAGTGAATCGTGTCATGCAAAGTTTCTCCATAAATGGACCACTGCAAAGTAAAATTTCCTCCGCCCCGACTGTCATGGATCGCGTCGATTCCCCACCCCGCAGAGATGTGATCAAAAATCACGTCCGAAATTTTTAAACTCGTGATGCAATCAGCTCCGCTGGAAGAGCCTTTGTTTCGATCGCCCAGCCTGACCCTGATGTACCGGATGATGATGTCATGCACTTCATCAAGTTTGAGACCATGGTCTTTGATGCACACACCATCACCAGGCGCAGTTTGGCCCGCAATGGTCAAGCATGACTGCTTGATTCTCAGTTCCGACTTCAACGCGATCGTGCCAGATACGGCGAACACAATGGTTCTTGGCCCCGATTGATTTTCGATGCCATAACGTAATGATCCTTTTCCATCATCCAGTAAGTTGGTAACGGTATACACGTCGCCCGCTCGGCCACCCTGAGCAAATCGCCCGTATCCCTCGGCTCCAGGAAAGGCGAGAGTGCCGGTGTCTCGCCCGATAGCGTGAGAGCCCACGACGGCACACAGTAGCATTAAAGAAACTCTACTCATCATGAGGTGCCTTTGTGTTCTCATTCTTTTCATCTGCGTTCGTTCGTTTTCCGGCATCGATGTTCGCGCACTCGGTAAGTTAGAAATCAAGGCCTTCACCGCCACTTCGCGTCAACAGGCCTTTGAACAACGCGGAATCAATCTGATTGGTGATAAAGACCACTGCACCATCAGCCAACATCACGTGGAATCCCTGGCGTGTGCCGTCTTGAAGCACATTGAGCGGAAAGCCATTATCCAAACGGATATCTTCCGGCTTTGTCCACTTCACCGCGTCCTTGCCAAGACTTTCAAGCCCCATGATAGTACTGGACATGCCGTCAGTCACGTCGCGAAATCTCAGTTCACCATCGGGCGACATAAGACCTTTTCCTACTGGCCGTTGAAAAACCGTGGTCCCGGGCGCGATGGCCATCCCCGGGTGCTTGAAGATTGCCGGCATTCTACCGAGTAGCTTGATGTTGTGACGGCTATCCCAAGGCTCATCCAGCTTGAACTCCTTGTATAACTCGTATTCGTCCACGAAAGGCAAGATCGCGACCCGCCAACTCAACAGCGGTTTGCCATCTTCACTTGTAATGTTTTGTGGCAGCTTCTTATACGCCGCATGATGATTGTGGATCGCCAACGCGATCTGCTTCAAGTTATTGGAAGAGGACATGCGTCTGGCGGCCTCTCTGGCGGCCTGAACCGCAGGCAATAACAGGCCGATCAGCACACCCTGAGTTGCCATGTTTTGCGATACATCAGCGGTGATCGTCAACCGTCGTCCCTCTTGTTCAGGCGTCATCATTTCAACGTAGTGGTCACTCAGACGCTGCATGTACTGCCCAGCTGCCTGCCCGACCGGATCATCCGCTGCGACTTGATTCATTTGAGCGAGAAACATTTGCTGCCCCAGTTGCATTCCTTCCTTCAACGTATCAAGACATTCATCTGCTTTTGCGACATCACCGGCAAACATAACCACCTTCATGCCATCCCCAGAATTCTGCAAATCCATTCGCATCAACACCGCGTCGATCAGATTGGGAATTCTTGCTAATTTCATGAGTTGAGGCGGAAGTTGTTCGGCCTGCATTTGAACCAAACCATCGATCAAGGGACGTAGTGGTTCAATCACGGTCAGCACGGTCAACGTTCCGGTATGCTGAGTCGACCCAGCTATCCTGCCCAGTGCTCCATTGGGTGCACCTTTGTCTGCCAGCAACATGCTGGCCAAGTAGCTCTCTGACGCGATCAACACTGTGCGAGGATCTTTGACGCACATGACCATCTCGGGCATCGCCCTAAGCCCGTAAGCCATATGCCCATCAAAATCGACCGCCCTCTGCATATCCACCAGACTCGGGTTGATGTTTTTAACATCAAGATCCACTTTCAAACTGACAACCAGTCCGAACATCGGCCCGATCGGTGCAGGAGCTCCCACAACCAACTTGACCTGATCAATGTCCCGCGCCTCGACCCCAAAATTCTGTTTACACCACGCGTCAGCAACTTCTGTCGGGTACAACTCGACAGCAGGACTTGCCATCGTATCGCTGATCGACAGGACCGCAGTGGCCACTGCGTCCGCGGGCAAGTATTCATTCCCGATGCGGTCCTGTTTGGTCTGAGCAGTAGTGACTGCCGTCAAGCAGAGCGTGGCCGCCACAGCGGCAAAGCGGGCGATAACAAAATGATGCATGGATCCAATCTCCCGAAGTATTCTTGAACAGTAAAAACCTGCAAACCACTTTATCAGATTCAAAATGTGGGGTGCAACAATCCTTTCAATGACGCAGGGTTCCTCGGTAACAGATCCTGTCCTTTGACCCCAAAGCGTCCTCAAGCAGCATCCAAACGGTAGGACGCTGTTTCGCAGCGGCAATTATCACCCGGGACATCCAGCACAAACAGCTGCAGCAGAGCAGGAAAATCGATCACATGAAACACTTGACAATTTGGGTAACATTGCTCACTTGGGCGCCGCTCGGAAATGCGGGGCATTCGTTTTGGGCAACCACGTTCGAAGCTCGTTTTTCACGTCAGCATGAGCCGGACTACCTGCCAGATTTCGCCATTGATTGGGGTCGTTCTGCATGTCGTATAACTCCTCGCCCCCATCGGAGTAACGAATGTAATGATGACGTTTTGAGCGAACCGCATGATTTACGCCGAGCCAATGGGGCGAGTGCGTGATGACAGCTGGATACGGCCAATCGGCGTTGGGCTTGCCGACAAGCGACGCAAAAGTGCGTCCATCAAGTTGTTTGTTTTCCGGCAAGCCACATAAATCCAGCAACGTTGGATAGAGGTCGAGGAGGCTGACCGGGCTCTTGCAGATTTTTCCATTGGCCGGAGACCCTGAAGGCAAATTGCCCGGTGCGTAGATAATCAGTGGTGTGCGGGTCGTCTGCTCCCAGAGCGCCGACTTCGCGATTTTCTTTTCGCCGACGTCGTAGCCGTGATCGCCCCACAGGACGACGATGGTGTTGTTGGCATAACGGCTTTTTTCCAGTGCGTCGAGCACATGCCCCACGCAGGCATCAGCGAAGGAGTCAGCTGCAAGGCAACCCTGAACAGCTTCCTTCCATTTGCCGCTCTCACGAATGTGCTTGATGTGGCGTTCACCCATTCGCCGACCAACCGCGGGTATGTCATCGAAGTCGTCGGACTTGTAAGGCGGAAGTTCGATGTCTTCGAGGGGATGCATGTCGAAGAATTTCCGCGGCGCATACCAGGGAAGATGTGGCAGGTAGATGCCGCAACCGAGGAAAAAGGGTTTCTCGTGATCTCGCTTCAAGAACTGCGCAGCACCTTCGGCGGTCTTCCAATCCGGATTGGCCTCGATGGGATGATCGGTCGGCCCCCAGTCGATCAGCCGGGCGAGGATAGGGTTGGATTCGAACTTGGGTCGTAAACCGTGTTTGTAACGCTCACGTTGGGGAGGCGGGACGGCGCCTGTGCGCGTGGAATAAACATGATCCCACGCACCTGCATCAGAGAACTTGCCATGTGCCTGATGATAAAGTTTGCCTCCACCCCAAGCGAGATAACCATTTTGACGGAAGTACTGCGGAAGGGTCACCCAGTCCTGGTACTGAGGCATGTCGCGAAACCAGTTCAGATTGCCATAGACACCGGTCGTCGACGGCCGCAGCCCTGTCATGATCGCGGTGCGCGACGGATGGCACAGCGGCGCGGCACAATATGCCTGCTCAAACAACACGCCTTTCTTTGCCAAAGCGTCGATGTTCGGTGTCTTCGCCTGAGGATGCCCTCCCAAACAACCGACCCAGTTGTTCAGATCGTCGACGGCAAGGAACAGCACGTTCGGCGGGGTGTCGTTGGCAAAACTGGGGCAAGTCAGCAGCAGCAAGCACAAAGATGTCAGGAAGGTTTTCATATCAGTTGTTCACTAAAGGTTTACTTTTTCCGCTTCCGCGTATTTTGATTTGCATCGGGGGCATTCCCCGATGTCGTTGCAACCGGATTCAACGACAGCCAGTCAAGTTGCGGCCAGTTCTGCAAGCTAGTTTTTTGGTGAGGTCCGGGCGTGCTGCGTCCTGTTTTGACATATTCGCTGGCCAAAGCCGTCAATTTCCTGACAACTTCGGGACGCTTCTCGTTCAGATTGGTCGTCTCATCCGGATCTGTCCGCATGTTGTAGAGCTGGCGATTCGCTGTATTGAATGACTTCTGTTCAATCGTTCCGTTGTACCTGCTGCTGCGTTGCCCAGCTCCGTAACCGTTCCCTCCTGAGCCCGCATGCAACAGCAGTTTCCAGTCACCCCACCGAATCGCAAATCGCCCCGCCGAAGAGTGATGGATGATCGCGTGGTCTTCTCGCGAGTCACCACTTTCACCCTGCATCAATGGAAGAATGGAAACGCTATCGACCCCCTGATCTTCGGGAAGTGCCACAGAGGCAATCTCCGCAAATGTCGCCATCATGTCGACAAGACAGAACGGCGTGTCGCACTTCGTGCCAGGCTCGATCACGCCGGGCCAACGTGCGATGAAGGGAACCCGGTGTCCGCCTTCCCAGTTGTCGCGTTTGGCTCCCAGGAAGTGTGAGGAACTGTCGTGACCGAACTTACTCCGGCGTGGATACATATTGGTCTCAGGTCCATTGTCACTGGTCACAATCACCAGAGTGTTATCTGAAAGTTTCAATCGATCCAACTCATTCATCACCCTTCCCAGGTGATGATCCACTTCCACCATGAAATCGCCATAGATATCCAATTTGCTTTTACCGACGAAGGCATCACCGGGCGCGTGAGGTGTGTGAGGTGCATTGAGCGGCATGTAAACGAAAAAGGGACTTTGCTCGTTGCGTTGGATGAAGGAGATGACCTCGTCGGTCAAGGTCGGCATGACGTGTTTATGCCGCCAGCCAGGAACCGCGGGCCCCTGCCGGCCACCTTTATCTTCTTCCTTCAAGCTGGATGTGGGCTGCTCGGTGACACGGTCATTCCGAATGAAAACGTAGGGGGGCATGTCCAGAGATGCGGCAATCCCGAAGTACTCATCGAATCCGTTGACGATGGCGGTGTTCTGAATCGGTTTGGTGAAATCG
>PKCN01000362.1 GCA_002862205.1 Planctomycetaceae bacterium
AAATTGTTGTGGAATCCCGAGCCCATGGGCAGCACTTTCGGACGAGTGTGCTTGGAGGCCTTTGATCGAAATTCGGCAGATTTTGGTCGAACCGTTATGTCGTTGCTCGAAAGGGATTATGGAATAGCTCCCCTTCAAGAGGCATTGCGTGCACCAGTGGAGGGTCGGAAGGCTTTAGCAAAAGCAGTGCGGTAAATGTCAGTCACAAACACACCATGATTTCTTACGACAAGCGTTGTATTTTTATTCATATTCCGAAGTGTGGCGGAACTTCGGTTGAAAATATAATTTGGCCTGGTCCTGAAGATCGCATTGAAGCAAATCTCTGGATGGGATTTATTTCTGAATATCATAACAAATATCAAACAGGAGGTTTGCAGCACCTTCTCGCCCGTCAGATCCGCGAGGAGGTTGGCCTAGGCGTTTTTGAATCTTTCTACAAATTTGCAATCGTTCGAAACCCATGGGATCGCATTCTTTCATGTTATATAAACAAGATCAAGAAGGACAAAAACTTTCAAAGTAAACATTTCACAGATGGGGTGATGAAAAAGTTTCATCGTTTCAATGCGTTTTACGCAGGAATGCCATTCATTGAGTTTTTAAGAGCGGTTGCTGGAATACCTGATTGCGATGCGGATGGCCATTTTGCATCTCAGTACACTCGGCTCGTCCAAAACAAGAAACTAGTCGTAACGCACTTGGCAAGATTTGAAAACTACCAACGGGAAGTGAAACACTTTTTCAAGATGATTGGCATCGAAGGCGACATTGAGTTGCCGCATCTCAACCGTACACTGAAGCGAATGCCATATAGCGGGTACTATAATGCCGAAACGATTCGTCTCGTCGAAGAACGCTATGGTGAAGACATACAAAGATTCGAATACCATTTCGGCGGTGAGTAAAGCTTGGCTGTAGGTATGCGATGCGACACTGCAACTAAGGAATGATGGGCGTACTGAATGAATGCAAAAGTGTTTGACGTCGTCATTGTTCCTGATTTTTCCGGCGATGTGGCTCGTCGATTCGAAATCATGACCTTACTTTTCCTTGCATCTTGGCAAGAGTTTGGGGGACTTAGTCGGAAACTTCCCCTACACGTGGTCTGCATCGGTGAGCCCCCGAATACTGTCCGCAGTTTGGCTGCGCGGTGCGCAGCGGATGTCACGGTACACGAGCCTTTGTTAGTGGGTGCCTTTGCCAATAAGCTGCGTGGCTTCGAGATTCAGGCACAAACCAACCACCTGCTGCTCATTGATACTGACATGATGGTTCTGTCAGATATCCAAGGATTGATCACACAGATTGGTCCAGACAGTATTGCTGCATCTGCATCGTTTGGTCGCTGCCGAGTACCAGAGGATCGCTGGAGGAGGATCCATGAATCACTTGAACTTCCCTTTCCAGAGAAACAGGTAATACCACTGAATCTAGAACTCGATACTTTCCAATGTGAGATGTACCGCACTTCAAACTATTTCCCTCCGTATTACAACGGTGGCATGGTCTTTTGCCCCTGGGCCAGTGGTTTGGGAGAGCTTTGGAGAGAGCATTTCTATCGAATTTTGAGCGTTGACTCTAATATTACAGGGCCCGGTAAAAAGATTAGCAATCAGCCATCCTTAGCAACGGCCATTACCCAGCTGCAACTTGAGGGTGTACCCTTTCGGTTGATTCCACGTGAATTTCACGTGTGCTGGCAACACCTTGCCGCAGGTGTCATTAAATGTGACGACGCCAGATTGATGCATACGGTTGGATTTGGCCGCTGGGATTCGGCGACGAACCAGAACAGTGCTGCTAGGGAAATCGAGATTTATCTTGAGAATACACTGCGGCTTACACGTTCACTAAGGTCGCATCGCGGACCACTTAGCCGAATTGGCTTCATTCTTTCGCGCCGCTCGCGGTTGAAGGAATGCTTTCGGGTGCATGACAAAATGAAAATGCTTTACGACAAGTACATATCTGAACTTCGGGACTAAAGGTGTAATATTGGGAGACATTCAATCGACCAACTCTGATTATACAGACGATGATTTAAGTTTTTACTTTGGTTTATACAAAGACTACGAACGCGCATTGGGTGCGATGTCGCGACTACGTAAACATTTCCCTGATGCCCGGATTGTGGCACGCTCCGACGGTGACCACGATCCCCGTTATCACGAACTCACAGAGAAATTCGACATCGACTACCGTGAGGAAGAAAGACTGTATCCGATTGAAAATGGTGGGGCGATGGTTGCCAGAATGTTGGATCTGTTTCTTGTGCATCCTACACGCTACTTGTTGAAAATTGACACGGACACAGCAGCACACCGACGGTTCCGTTTCCTCCCCAGCCAAAACGGAATCTTCGGTACGTTACAAACCGCAAAACAAGGATGCCAGTCGGTGCAGGGTGGGTTTACTGGACTTACAAGAGAGACGGCATCGCTAATGTTGGAATCCGGGATCCTACTTGACGAACGGCTAAAGGATCCAGGGACTTACAAAACGGAGTCTTCGTACTTCCATCGGATGGCCAACCGAGTAACGCGAACTGGCCTATGTGGCTTTGATTGGATTGTTGGTTGGGCAGCAACCGAGTTGAATCTACCCTTGATTGGCTTTGACGAAGTACACTGCAAGTGGTATGCCAAAAACAATGTCCCCAACCTCGACCTTGAATTTGCTTTCACGCATCCAGTTTATTTTGATGGTGTACAAACAAGATAGTGAACCAAATGATTGACTACATTCAATCAGTGAGCATGCCTCGAAGTGGGCATCATTTTCTGGTGAAGCTATTGCGAGCGTATTTCAACGACAAGGATCGCGGCATACGCAGGATGAGGTACTGTGAGTATTACAATTGCTGCTCAACGAGACCTTGCAAGCTTTGGGCTAACGAGGAAAATCCCTGCATGGATGTGCTTATTCAAAAATCGCACGATGAATATTTGCGGCGGGCAGACGTACACTTCGAACCGCCCGTAAGAGTCAGTAGTACTGGTAAGCACATTATCCAATTTCGCAATCCCCTCCATAGCACTATTTCTGATTTTAAGCTTGAGCAAGAGCGACTGAATGCTGAGGGTGAAAAAGAACCCGACAAACTCTCGCAGACTTGCGATTTAAAGCCGGAAGATAGATGGGTCCACTTCGCTGAGCGCCAACTCGATTATCGCACACGTTTCCTGATAAAGTGGGTTTTAGAAAACCCCTTGCTGCATAGCGAAGACTACTACCCATTGAACTACGAGACTTTACTCACGAGACCATTGGAAACGCTTGGGGAGGTGTTGCGTTTTGCAAAACCAAACGAACAGGTCAGCCTTAGCAGGGCAAAGGCAGCGTTCGTTAAACGCCCTGTTAAAAAAATGCGAAACCCGATGGATTTTGAATTTGCTTCGACGCTGGGTCGTCTCGAATTGATTTGTTCTGAAATCTGGTCGGAGTGTATTGAGAAACTCGACTGCTGAAGGAACCGTTGCTTTTCTTCACTGTCTGCTTACCGGCCAAATACCATCTTTGGAATTCTCAGTAACGCAATTCAAGCGTGCGAGAAAGTGGTCGATTGAGCGACCATGGTTATCATTGATCTCGATGGTGAGCACGAGGGTGTTGATTGCCCAAAAAGTCTGGTGTTCCAAAAAGGGAGCGAGCGAACGAACCTCACTGTATCCATGGAAGAAGGTCTTTCTTTGTGTGGGTGTCATTGCCCACCGAGTCAAGCATCGTCCTAAATCAAAATCGAGAACACCAATGCGCAGGCCTTCATTATCGATTGTCCAAATCTCGTCGTTTGGACATCGGATCATATTTTGAGGGTGAAAATCGGTATGTATTACACCAAGCTCGAAATCTTTCGGCTGATGAGCCTCTGCTATTTTTAGAAGTTTGCCAGCGAGTGAAGACTCAATTCTGTTCTTTTTCACGAGATTTTGCAGTAAGTTACCAAGCCGTGACACGTGCCATTCAATACCTTGCAAGGTCTTGGTGCGTACAGTACTTGGGATCCGCTTTCGGTTAAGACGAGCCAGTACAGTTGCGAGTTGACGAGTGTCGTCGGATGTCAAACTGTGTGATTGTACGGCAGATCCACTTATCCATTCTTCGATTACAACACAACCGCTAGCAGTTAAAACACGGTTAAAGGGTAGCCCGTCGAGTGCGGGAATTAAATTCATGAAAGCTTGTCGTTTTTCGATAGATGCAAAACACCTCGCTTTAACCGTGCGGCCATCAGTTAGACCGATGCGGTAGCACGCACGATTCTTGGTCTTCGTACGAAGGGTGGTTACCTCTTCAATCGACGAGAGTTCGCCACCGATGCTCGCAAGCCCTTTTGCAATCTCTGGATCGGGAACCTGATTTGAATTCTGAGTCATGGACTGCTGCTCCTGTCAGGAAGGCCCAAGGCTGCGGTGATGCGACATTCAGAAAGCCGCATCAGACAGACGATTGCTGTATTCGGCAGAAAGAATTGCCAGCGAATTATATGAATTTGGTGACCGACGCAATGGGATCCAAAAAAGGTTTAGGCCGACTTGCGGAATGCTGTAACCTTACGCAGTTCCTGGTAAGCATGACACCTGGCGAATAATTCGTCATGTGATCCTGCATCGAGGATACTTCCATTTTCCATGACCATGATGCGATCGGCGAGATCTAATGTTGATATTCGGTGCGTGATGATTAGTGCAGTTCGATGCTTGACAAAGGTTCTCAGGACATCGTGTATTGCCTGTTCACTTTCAGGGTCTATCTGACTGGTAGCCTCATCTAAAATCATGATATCAGGGTCGCGGAGGATTGCACGCGCTAATGCGATTCGTTGCTTTTGGCCTCCCGAGAGTCTGTTGCCCGCCGGTCCTACAATGGTTTGGTAACCATTGCCGAGGACACTCGTGATAAATCGATCTGCATGAGCTTTTTTTGCCGCATTAATGACAGCTCTATCAGAGGATCCGATTGCGCCAAAACGGATATTGTTCATGACCGTGTCGTCGAACAATACCGTCTCTTGAGTTACAAGCCCGATTCGTTTTCTTAGATCTTTTTGGCGAACCTCCCGCAAGTCGATTCCGCTGAGTTGGATCGTGCCCCTGGTTGGATCATAGAATCGAAGGAGCAGGTTTACCAAACTTGATTTTCCACAACCATTCGGGCCAACGATTGCCAGAGTCTCACCAGCCTTGATTTCGAAACTTACATTTTGCAGAACAGGTTCGCTCTCGTTGTATTGAAACGAGACGTCCTTGAATGTGAATTGGGCCGCCGTATTTTTGATTGACTTCGGGTTAACTGAATCTGTTACATGTGGAGATGTGTCCAATAATTCATAGACACGATCAGCGGCTGCCAGACTAACTTGTATTTTTGCGTAGACGCCTGATAGCTTCCGTGCGGGGTCGCTGATACCGACGAGAAATCCGTAAAACGCAGTCAAAGCTCCAAAACTCATAGGGCGACTCAATATTTGAAGCCCAAATAAGTGTGTTTCTTGGCGGAGCACGAGGTAACCGCCGCACACGAGACCGACGCCAATCACGGTAAAAGCGAACACTTCGTTCACTGGCGAGACACAAGACTTGAATACAGCTTCTCGTAGTGACTTGCGGTAAAGCTCGTCACATCCATGATTGAATTTTTCCTGCTGATACTTCTCCATCGTAAAAGCTTTGATGATGGCAATGCCCGTAAATGATTCAGTCAAATGTTGGTAGAAGTCGGCATTCTCCTGCATCAGCTGTCGACTTACCCGACGAATGGATCTTGCCAAGGTGACCATGGCAATGAAGATGGGTGGTGCAAACAACAGTGAAATAAAGAGCAACTTCCAAGAAATAAAACATGCGCCTATCAAGCACACAGTCAATTTCAACGGTTCTCTAAGGGTCTTACCAATCAATAGGCTGATTCCACCAATCACGCCATTGACGTCACCCATGATTCGGCGAATGAGACGCCCTGAACCATTTTCACCATGAAGTGAAAGGTCTAGTTCAAGAAGTTTCTCAAAGAACTCGCGACGCATATCCACCAAGGTTGCCTGCCCCAATCGAGCGACTAAAATCCCATTCACAAGCAATGCTGCATTTTTCGCTGCCGCGCATATCAGCATCAGTACAACGACAAGGACCAACATCTGGAATGGGTCATCAGGCAGATAAGCGTGGACATAAGGTTGCAGCGACTTTCGAGTTGCTAAAGCCCCTTCTTCTGCTGCAAGCTTTGTCTGCAGGAAAGTGATTCTCTCACCGTTGGTAGCCGGCTCAAGCAGTTGTTTATCAAGCTCCTCGCGAAGATCTGTTACTAAATTCTGAGCCTCACTGATCTGCTTGTCCATCAGCTGATGTGTCGACTCACCGTGGGAGATGATCTCGACAACTGGATAGATCATCCCGATGTTCGCACCCCAAAGCAGGGCAATCAAACAGGAGCAAGTACCAATTCCTACCAAGGTGAATTGGTTACGAAATGCAACTTTCAAAACACGGCAAAAGTTTCTCATGCAAGATCCCGGGCACCCAAGCTGGCAATTCTTATGTTCGGCACTGCTGCATCAGCCCGAATGAACGCATCGAAGCACTGTTGCTTCGGGTAATTCATCGGTGTTCGAGAGGCTTACGATGTAAATTTTTGCTGAATGTTCTTGCCGAACGAACCTTCGTTCCTTCATTTCGCGAGCATGCCTCGCCTAATCGGCAAAGACACACCGCAATGCTAGCAAGCAGGAGCGTTATTGCTCTGTATCGGTTAAGTGCCGATTGTGAACTTGAATGCCGATGTAGCTGAAAAGTTGGATTTTTTTTACACGTTGGCCCTGCAGTCCGCCGATTCTCGAACCAGATGCTTGGTGGTTTTCCTGGCACGCGATTTGGGTAGAAAACACTTTCCGAATTTCTTTTATGCTCGAACACTGTTTTGCCGTCGCGAGTACGGAAGCGACTGACGCTGGCCGCCACTTCACGGAACTCGTTGAGATCACGATCTGCCTTGGTGAAGGGCGACACGATCGGGCCGCCGAATTAGTTGCCAAGGTAGACTTGGATCCAGAAGAATTCTGGCATTTCATCGCCTCGAACAAGCTCAAAAATCTTTTCGCGTTCGATTCCGATTTTGTGGACTGTCTTCCCGAACCGCTTCCCACACGTCTGCGCAAGCATTTGAGTCACCAGCGTATTCGTCACCAGGAATACACTTCCGAACTCGCACTCGTCGCAAGCACATTTCAGAACGCCGGAATTCGTATGTTAGCGCTCAAGGGACCAGCCTTGGGCAAGCGAATCTTCGGGGATCCCCTACGCCGTTTTTTTTGTGACTTAGACACATTGGTTGATCCTGGGCAGGTAGAGAATGCAATCGCATTGCTAGAGTCGCTGGGGTACAGCATGACGGGGGAAAGAAAACGACTATCTCACCACCGTTTGCGGACCAATCATGCCGTTGAACTACGTCGTGAGAACAACAGACTCGATTTGCATTGGCACCTCCGCAACGTATCATTCTACCGCCTTGACATGCACAAAGTATGGGAACACAGTCAACCGACCGAGTTTTGCGGAACCGCTGTGAGTGTTCCGTCTGACGAACACACACTCATTCTGTTGTGTCTTTCGATCGTCGATGACCTGTCTCTTGGCAAACTACGCATCAAGCATATTTTAGATCTACATTTGATGCTTCAACTGGCTGACAGGATGTGTGATTGGGAAAAGTTTTTTGCCGCGCGTCGCTCGGACAACACACTTTCCGTTATCCTCAATGCGCTGGCGATTCTTGACGGCATTACACCGCCTGGTTCCCTGCCCGTAAGCTTGAAAGAATGTATACGACCTTACTCTAGCTTTATGGTTACACGGAACCCGAAGGCTTGTCGGCAGCTAGTAGTGCAAAGGCGGCGGAGTTTTCTAGTGTGGCTTTGGATCATGCAAGTGTACCCGGCGAATTCTTTCCGCGATCTGATAGATTTTTTTAAATTTCACCTACCCCATATTGGCAGTGCACCAAGAATGGTTTGGCGGCTAGGGCTGAGAACGTACCAGGCAGGAAAATTCCTGGCTCATCAGCGGCGGCTAAGGGCAGTACTGCGCCGGTGGCGGTACCCCAAAAGTTTGGGGCAGAATTCACCCGGGGAATACCTCTTCTCAGGCAGCAGAACGCAGCAGCGTGTGGAGTAAATGCGGATACTGATAAACGTCAGGGCCTATCGTAAACTGGAAGCTGGGAACTCGGTCTGTGATGATATCGCATTGGGCTTTCACATCATCATCGCTTACAACCGACAACTCATGACGCCCTCGAAATGCTTCTGCTGTCCTCTGGGGTGAGCTGGCTTTCAATAAGCTCTCATTGAACAGCTGCTCACTCGCGACACTTGGTTCCAATAATCGCAAGTAACCACGTGGCGGTTTATCAGAGATGACTGGAAATACGATCGCCCCCAGTGTTGCCTCACACACTGCTGCGGTGTTCATCACTTCACAGAGTTGGGTTGCATTGAGCCGTGCGTGCAAATCAGATTTGCCAAAGAGGTCTTTTCTTCGATCTGAAAAAGATCCCTCTGCTTCCTCCAGGGTTTCTAGGAAGTGATACGGTCGGATCCGCGTTTGCCTGTCGAATTCGGGGAGAAAATTGAATGTCTTCGGGCGAATTTTCAAAATGGTTGGCATGCCCCGGACGATCGGGGCAACCGCGTCGGTTTGCACGAAAATGCGATCGTTACTAATGAAATTTGATGCAGGATCATGCAACGCATGAAGCAGGTTACTTGTCTTGCCGGCTCGCTTCACCCCGGCCAAGATGATCGCTTTACCATCAATGGAAAACGAAGCCCCATGGCAGTGCAAATGCCCTAGGTTCATCGCATGTAGTGTCGCGATTTCACGAATGACTCGCGCTACCGCCATGCGTTGAATCCGACGATCC
>PKCN01000145.1 GCA_002862205.1 Planctomycetaceae bacterium
CCAGGTTCTTGATGGTGACAAGACTTCACACGGCATGGCTGCCGTGATTAATGAATCCGAATCACCCTACGATGCATACAACGGCACCGGTAAATGGAACTCCTACGACATCATGTTCCGTGCAGCAAGATTCGAAGACGGCAAGCGAACTGAAAAAGCCATGGTTACAATGTACTTCAACGGCAAAAAGGTTCACTCAAACGTAAAAATCAATCAGGTTTGGGGAGGCCAAAACTCTGGAATTGACGGTGGCAATGATGGCGGCCGCGGGATCACAGATGTCCCCGGAGGCTTGAAATTGCAAAACGAGGGGCACGACGTTCGCTACCGGAACATCTGGATTCAGGAAGCTGAGCTGACTCAGGCGGATACATCATTTTGAACGGTAGTGAACAAGCCGGTTGGAGAACAGAAGAAACACCACGACAGATCAGATGACCATCGAAGTCATGTTTCCCGCTCTTTCCTCCGTCAACTTTTCAGCCACCTCGGGAACCTCACCCTGCGATATCCTCGCCACCACCAACAATTGCCTCGACTTGCTCAGCTGGCATCTGCAGTTGCTTGCTGATCTCATCGGTGCTCAATCCATCGATCCAACCCAGTTGGATTGTCGCTTCAAGAAAGCGTTCGTTCGAACGAGCGGGAGTCGTCATTTCTGGACTCGATGACCTACGTGCCTCGATCTGAACAAGCACACCGTCCCATAATCTGATCCGTGCCTCGACAGCTCTCAGTGCAGCTTGTTCAGCAAGTCGCCAGCGCAGCTCGCTATCGCCGCAAAGATTGCGAATCATCTCCTCGGCCATTGGACCGTGGGAATCTCCATCCATCTCAATATGACGACGCAAATAATCCACGAAGTACCCTAGCTGTTGGTTGCCGATCTCTCCCACCTCATCGATTACCCGCTCGAAAACCTCAGGCAACATATGCTCCCGACCATACGCAAACGAGGCTGCCAATTCGCAACTTTGAGAATGGGTCGCCGTTGAAAGGGTGCGATAAACAAATTGACGCGTGCAGTCCGGGATTCGAGCATTCTGCAAAGCAACTAGTGGACCGGTACCGTTTCGGAGAGCCAAAATGAACTCATCGATTTGCGCCGTGCTGGCCTGACAACGCTTCATCGCTCGCAAGTAGATCTCGAAGTGCGAGGCGTAACCACCTTCACCATCCTCATCGCTTTCCTCACACAACACAATCTCGTTCACGAACCTTCGTGCCGATGTGTTGTTTGAGGGCAACCAAACAGTCTCAACGCAGGTCAAAGATCGCTGCAGGGACTTTAAAATCGTCATGAAGTCCCAAACGGCGAAGACATGGTTCTCCATGAAAACCTGCACATCCTCAACCGAGTTCATTGCCTCATACAAAGGATGAGAACGCAAGCGATCATTTAATGGTGCAATGCGTTCGCTGATGCTCTTGCTGTGGTTCATCTCAAATCTATGTTGTTATCTTCGTCGAATTCTCGAAGCTCAGTTATCATCTTGTGCAATCGACAAATCCGGCCTTAGGTGTTCGCAGTTGTACTGCGTCAATTCGTACTGTTTTGGTTGCTGCGTTCGGGCAATTGCAGCATCGTCCGAGCCCGCCTTGGGGCGACCCACTGACGTGACCGACCCGAACCTCGTCATTTTAGTCGCCATCCTCAATGCGGGAAGGGCGCCGACCTCTCAGCAACCCGCTCAAAATTGATAAACCTGCAATCGTTTTACCGGGACCGTACTCAACATGCGGATGTCTGCCGTGATCAAACAACAAAACTTGAATCGAAACTATTACCGTTTCCAGTCGTTCGTTGCCTGAACAGCCCCGCCCACAGACAATAAACCGTCAGAGACGTATGCGGACAACATCGCGAAAGTCCGGTTGCCTCTCCGCTGCGTTGTTCACGCCCCCATGCCATTATGTGACTAATCGCCGCACTCTGAAACAAGCATAAAATGCCTCGTTGACACTCACGTCTCGCCCATTAGTGACATTTCAATGTAGGGGAACGGCAATTCCGGAATACATTCCGTGCCTGGGAATCGGCTCAATGTCCCAACGGTGAGGCATGGCAATGCCCGATCGATGCATCATTGATGTTCAATCATCAAAACCGCCTTTTTGGATGCACCCCTCCAGAGTGAGCCGGAAAATCAGATACATTTCACGATGGTCTATACTTCAGTTCAGCACTTCTTATCCGCTGCCTCGCCACACAATCCAATCAACCAGCCTTCATTCCATGCCATCGTTTTTCGCTGCACACCTGCTGACACTCGCCTCATTTGCGACGCTCACGGCCTGCTTCTTCGATCTGGCACAAGCTACGGAGACAGATGCAATTGCGACCATGACTTACGCGGATGCCGTACCTCTCACGAGTGATGACTCGATCAACAAACTGGACAACCACTGTGCTGTGCGTTGTTACGACTGGGATCAGGATGGAGATCTGGATCTGCTTGCGGGTGATGGTGCTGGAAGGATCTGGCTCATGAAAAACAGTGGCACTCGGACGCACCCCGTACTTGATGAGAAAGAGCCCATCACTGCCGGAAAAAAAACAATCTGGGGAAACTCATATACCGGCATGGTTTTCACACAGCTGGTTGGCGACGATCTGCCCGATCTTATCATTGCTCACTCCCGGCGACTCGTTACCATCCACAGGAACATTGGCTCTGCTCAACAACCTTCTTTTGAAGAGCAGGGCACTACCATCGAAGTCCAACCCGGTTGCGATGGACGTATTGACCTGGCTGATTGGAACGAGGACGGGAAACAGGATCTGATCACAGGATCGTTTGGTGGAGTCGTTCAGTGGCACCGCAATACCAGCTCAGCAGACTTGTTGGGATTTTCTGCCGGTGAGCCGTTTGGCGACATCCGCACAGCTTACAACTCGCATCCGCGCGTACTCGACTTTGATGGCGACCATCAACTCGATCTGTTACTGGGCCTGAATTGGGGCAGCGTTACGCTATACCGTCACGCCGAGAAACCATCAGGCGCAGGCCTTACATCTGGTCAGCAACTAAAGTGGACCAATGGAAAGAACCTCAACATTCGTGCAATGAACGGTGACGACACAACGCCGGAATTGTCGGACTGGGATGGAGACGGTGTCCTCGATTTGATCAGCGGAGGAAAAAACGGTCAGATCTTCATGATGAAAGGAATCGGGTTCCCATCCCGGATCATGAGATTCAAGAACTTGCTTGCCAAGCACAACCCGAATCTTGGCAAAGCACTTCGAGAAAGCAACGAGTTACGCGAGGACCTATTCGGATGCCTGACAGCGCTTCAGGCAGATCTTCGAAGTGGACTGATTCCGTCAACAGCGAGAGAACAACTCTTCAAGTCGCTAGCACCCTTGGCACAACAGTATCCCCAATATCTGACACGCCAACACTTCAATCTCGAACAACATCCACACCTTCCAATTCTTGCTGCTCAATACTGGGTCGTTTTACTGGAAACTCTTTCGGAATCCAAAAGGGATCGTAAAAGGGTCGCAGATGCACTCGATTTCGCCTCGGGATATCGAACACTTCTTGTCGACTTGGGCGTGATTTTCATCGACAACAACACGGCTACCCCTGAGCATCTCGAGGCAATGATCAGGTTGATGCGTCAAATGCCACCAGCGACCTGGGATGTAGAAACGATTACCGTCGCAGGCTGGTTGGGACCAGCAATCAAAACACAGAAAATCCGATCCCGATCCGGAGTGAATATTTTTGATTTACCACTCGGTCGTCCAGAAAACAGCTTCGCTGCCGATTCACCCCGCCCCGGCGTGACCGATGTTTACCTGATTTGTCTGGCACACGAACTGGCCCACAACATGTTGGATACGGTCGGTCGAAGAGAATGGCCTGACCTGTACGAACGCAAATTCACAGGACTCGCGCAGGCCGCGGGTCCTCACGTTGTTTACCGATCACCTGCCTCAAAAGGAATTGACCAGGAAGCCACCAAAGCAAACTTTCGTCGCATTGGTGCGTGGGACGGCCAGCAAGAAACATGGCGTGATGCCTGGATCAGGTACTTCGCCGGAAAACAGGAATTCGACCAGGCTTACTCGCGGGGGAACATTCAGTTCTTCCTTGATTCTCCTCAGGAAGCATTTGCAACACTTGCCAATCAGTACTACGCCGACAGTCGGCTCATGCTTGAGTTCTGCAAAAAACGCTGGGATGCCGGAAATCGAACCAACGTCAATCAATTCCTGCTCATTGCCGAATATCTCAGTGAAGGCAACGACCGTGGCAAATTTTTCCAACTTCACCCCGGTGGAAAGCTGTCCGTGGAAGCGGTTCAATTCACACGAGATTCCAAATCTCGGATCAAGCAACTCAAACATGGCAACACGAAGGCCGAATTTGGCTATCAGGAAAATGATCTCGTGATCTCATTTGAAGTCACGACAAACGACAGGTGAGAGCAAACGGCACGTGATCATCTCGCCCCAACACGTGTTTCACAACATCCCCTGTTTCACAAACTCCAATGATGTCGCTTGCCGCTTCTTGGCAATCCTGCTAATCAACACCCATGTTTCGTTTAGCCTTCAGCCCCTCGTGGGTTCTGATCATTGCCGCGTTGCTCACTCTGCAGGGTTGCCAAACCCTGCAATCCAATGATGGCTTGCTGGAACAGGAAAGTTCAAACGCCAAGGTCTCTTCACGGCAACTGCGGATCGTGCTCGACGACCTTGTGCTTCAATTTTCAAGCCAGGTAGAACTTGCAGCCGATCAAATCATTGCTGCAAATGACGACCCTCAAATCTGCAAGAATGCCCTGCTGTGGAAGATGAATGGCATTTCCAGTTGTTTCCAGGCCGCCTCACGCCGGGACCCACTTGGCTCCTACTTCGACATCTGGATTCTCAATAAACAAACACTCGCACTCTTCGAGCAATCCAACAACCCACCACTCTTTGGTGAATCGCAAGACATTGCCATTGCGGCGACAAAGCAAATCGAAACCAGCATGGCTGATGTACTGGATCTGATCGGTGATGACCTGCCCATCAACGAAAAATTTGTAACAGCGTTTGCAACCGACCACCCAATCAATGATTTGTACTTCAAACGCGCATCGATTACTGCCAACTACACCAAATATATCGACAGCATTAATCTTAAGGGTCCCGAGTTACTGGGTATTGCCAGTGATATCGATGAACAGTTGGATCAACTCCAACGAGTCTCTTCGATGTACGCCGAATTCATCCCCAAGCAGGCTCGTTGGAATGGGGAACTGATGATTCTGGAAACACTGCAAAGCAATGCCATCACTTCGTCATTGCAAAACATGTCGTTGGCGGCAAGCGGAGTTGCCACAATCGCGGATACGACTCAGGCCATTCCCGAACTGGTTGCACGGGAGCGGAATCTTCTGCAGGATGCAATCACTGGCGAGCGGATTGCTACCATGCAAGTCATTGATCAAATGCGATCCGAAACACTGAACCGTTTTCGAGAAGAACGTATAGCGGTCATGGGAAAAGTCGAATCGGAACGAACAATCGTACTGAAATCCATCGACGACCAGAGGATTGCCGCAACCAGAGACTTGACTCATCTGAGTGAACAATCACTTGAAAAAATTGATCAAGTCGTCGATGCAAAGATCGCAGACGTGGCGGTACACAGCAGCGACCTTATCGACCATGGATTCCGACGCCTCGCCCAACTCATTGGTGCGATCGCCGTTCTCGCCTTGCTAGGTTTCGCCGGATACCTGTTGATCCGTAGACAGCGGCAAACCAAACCTGAAAGCAAACCAATCACGGAAGCTTCAATCCGGATACACACTGCCGCGACTGCACGCCCGGAAATCGAGCTCAAGACAGCAACCCAGGCTGGCAATCCAGCACACCAGAAGCAACCCGCGAATCATCTGCGATACCGCGTTCGCCGCTCGGCCTGAGCATCCCGAGGCAAGTTGATCTGGTCTGTATCCTTCATCAGTCAAGTCTTCGAACTGCGCCCATGCCAGAAGCCAGAAGCCAGAAGTCAGAAGTCAGAAGCCAGAAGTCAGAAGTCAGGCGCGACGAGGCTACTGTCCGCAACACACGATTCACACCAACGTGGGATGGGTTTCCTAAGGGGCTCCGTTTCGCCGATGCTGCCAGTCCACAAAAAAACCCAACGCGTCATTGCGTTGGGTTTTTTGAAACTGCCTGAAAGCAACTAGTAGCTTGTGACTCGCAAGCGTCGCAGACGTACCTGAACGACCATGGGTGCTTCCAAGCCTTCCCGATATACCTCCAAGTTCAAGATCCCGCCGGATGTCTGAATCATTTCAGGCAAGACAGTGTCATTATCAAAGGCGTAACCATTCACACTCAAAATCATGTCGCCAGCTTGCAATCCAGCCATGGCAGCCGGTGAGTAAGGCGAAACTTGATGTACACCAAGAGCATGAACATCTGGAATCAGAAAGCTCTCAATGCCAAAGTACCATGCCGAACGAGCATGGCCGTACACAGTTGGGCACCAAACAACACGGTAATGACACGGTGTCCAACACGACCAGTACCCGGGCACAACACACAAGTCAGTCCAATGGCATCGGTGCCGGTGCCAATGCCATCCACACAGCAGGTCGGCCCACCAGTGGCAGCGTGCTCCCACACCAAATCGGTGCAGCATGGTTTTCCTGGCACCGGCAACCATCTTTTGCTGCTCCAATTTCAACTCAGGTTTAACTTTACCATCATCGAGCAACTTCAGTTTAGGCAATTCCTTTCGAAACTCCTTGATATCCAGCGGCTTGGTTTCGATCTTGCTGACGCGTCCAAGGATATTGTCAAAGCTGCGATTGCTTTCCGTAATGCGCGGCAACTCTCCCGGCTTGACATCAAGAATTCCCGCAGTTGCTCCTGGTAGAAGTCGATCAATCTTTCCTCCCTCAGGTACAGGTGTAGCAGGGATTCGATTAGTCAAATCAAATGGCAACGTCCGCATTGGGGCAGAGACCTGTGGTTGAATACTAGGCGTGGAACGGTGGAACTCAGGAACCGTGGGACGTGTTACCGGGCGGTCTGACTGCCCGCCTGCAACCGGTGGTCGAAAAATTCCTTGGCCCAGCCTGCCATTGATTGCTGGGAAGCGATTCGTTCCACGAGCGTTGCCAGAGACAGTTCCGCGGTTGCCCACATTCAGATCTTTCACACGATCAGTCAAACCCTGATTACTGGCTCGCCCCACATGTCGATTGTCAGACGAATTCGCTTGGGGAATATTCGAACTCCTCGATGTTGTGTTAGGTAAAGTAGTTATTCCCAGACGGCTAGTTGGCCTCATTGAAAAACCACTCGAACTTGAACGACTTGTACGTGTCCCAGTCACGCTTGGCGTTTTCGGTGCCGAAATCTCTTTTCCAATCGTTGTCCGTCCCACGTTAACACGTGAGGTTGGTTTCGACGGGGACGCTACCTTCGGCGTTCCAAAGATTGATTTCTTGCCAATGGGAAACTTGGACGTTTGAGCTTGTGCTGAAATGCTCAACACTAGCAGACCAGGAAGGGCCAGCCCGAGTGCCAATCGTCTGCGGATTCCGCTCAGCATTTGCTTTCTGGAGGGATTGTGGTGTGTCATCTGCTTTCTCCGATTTAAGTTCTTGGTGCTTCGTTACTGATCGCTCACGGGCCTTGCAACCCGACATCCAATCCCCCGATACTCACGTTTCACGACTGGGAGCGGAATGACTCTTGAAAAAGCACTAGCCATGCCACCCACTCGCTGCAGAACACTCCCAAACAACCAAAAAACGACCGTAAACCCTTTTGATAAAAGCACTTACAATCACGAAAAAACCCTGTCTAAAGCTTCGGCATCGCGCAGGAAGGAGAAACCGAGGCGCACTCACTTTGATAACATGTCGTGAAACTGAGTAACTTGGAACTGCTGCTGAGGTTGCAATCACGAGCAGGTTTCAGGGTCCACTACACCACGGATCCATCCCAAGGAATCTCTTCACGGCCCCACCGCGTAGTGCCATAATCAGAACGAACAGCGATGCCGCAGGTTCAGAAGTAGCCCACAAAAGCAACGCTGCAATCACAGCGAGGAGATCATCGATGGACTACGCACAATACAACCGAGAGGCATGGGATCACCAAGTCAAACAAGGCAATCAGTGGACGATCCCAGTCTCAGAAAAACTCATCACGGCTGCTCGTGCAGGTGAGTGGCAGGTTGTCCTGACTCCCCAAAAGCCTGTTCCCGGATCATGGTTCCCAGCTTTGACGGGTTTGAGCATCCTTGGGCTTGCCTGCGGAGGTGGTCAACAGGCACCGATTTTTGCCGCCGCGGGCGCTCATGTCACCGTGCTGGACAACTCGCCACTGCAACTCGAACAGGATCAAATCGTTGCCCGCCGAGAAGATTTAAAGATCACCTCCATCCTTGGCGACATGCGTGACCTTTCGCAATTCGCACCCGATTCCTTCGACCTTATCTTCAATCCATGCTCGGTCTCATTTGTCTCCGAAGTGCGCACTGTGTTTGAACAAAGCTATCGCGTGCTGAAACCAAATGGACGATTATTATGCGGCTTCACGAATCCTGTGAAATTCATTTTTGATGAAGACAAATTGGCCGATGATGAACTCTTGATCCGGCACAAACTACCGTACAAAGATACCACCCACCTAACCCCAGACGAGTTACAAAAACTCCGCCTCGGAAAGGACCCGCTGATCTTTAGCCACTCGCTCGAAGATCTCATCGGTGGACAACTCAAGGCAGGATTTAACATCACAGACATGTTTGAAGATGTCGACGACAATACCCGTCTTGCACAATTTCTGCCAACCTACTTTGCCACGCTCGCAGAAAAACCTGAATTCCGGCCCTGAACTCACAGGTACTGG
>PKCN01000274.1 GCA_002862205.1 Planctomycetaceae bacterium
CAAGCTTGTTGCCAGAGCCAATGCAAATCAGATGCTTTAGCGTTCTCGCGTACAGGTTCCCCCCGGAAAAGGAAAGACTGGACAGTGACCATGTCTCGCCGAGTGGACCAAGGTCGTTGACCCCGACAAGTGCCTTTTCATCAAGTTGCTCAGCCTGCCACCTGACGACGTACACCATCCCCAACATTGTCGGCATATACAGATAGTCGCCAACCACGATTGGACTTGCTGCCGACACGTGCCCCCAACCATCTCCCGCATTACGTTTGTCTTGAGTGACACGGTGCCCGTTGGCATTCTTCATGTCATTCTTCACGGGATTCTGCCAGGAAACAATCTCCTCCTGACCCACCGCATGTTTGACTTGCACCGGAACCTGCAAGTACTCAACTTTACCAGTAGGCACATGCACTCGCCCCAGTAGATAGTCGTGGTGAGCGCGAAAATAGTGATAGTCTCCCACAAGCACATTTGACTGATAGGTCAACGGTTTACGAAACCCTTTGAGCTGTTTTACGCGCTGCGTCTGGTAGCGTCCCTGAACCTGCTTTGTCAAAAAAACGTTATCTCTCAAAGATGTTTCGCCGACCGTCTTGCCAGTCATCGTATCGAGAGTCAGATGTTTGTCCGCAGCAAACGCGACAACCACTTTCCTGTCCCAGACTGTATTCTGATGAGCCGCGTAACGTTCCACGGACCGTTCCCACAGGATCGTTCCATCTTTTCCTTTCAACATCGAAAGCCCATACGGTTCTTCGGGCGGTTGATGCCCACCGCCGCGCCCCGTCAAGATTCCCACTGTGCCATCATTAAACCGGCCACTGATGGAGGTAGAATGCACGGATGTGCCAGCTGCCCCGATCCACCCTGGCTTTCCCGTGGCGAGATCACGTGTCTGAATACGATTCCAGTACTTCAAGTCACGACCAAGTTTTTTGGCACCGGCTTTGGTAGTGACCTCAACCGGCAGGTCATCAATATTCACCCGGCTGATTGCGACTGCACTATCCACGAGAAATGGCTCGTGCTGCCTGGCATGATGTCTTCCAAAGGGTGTCCACCGGTGCGACCACTTCAGATTTCCATCGTGGTCATACCCCTGCACACTGCCTCCCACATTGACAAAAACGACCCGATGCCGGTCTGCAACAGGTGAGGCAGCCGTATTGTCACTGAACAGACTGGACAAATCGGTTTCGCGAACCCCTGGGACATTCCGTCTCCACAGCTCAGCACCCGTATTGGCATCAAAACACAATCCCAAAATGCCTGTCCCATGCTCCGTGTCTGCGGTGACTTGCTCATGAGAGGTGACAAACACCCGGTTCCCCATAACCACCACACCACCTTGCCCAGTGCTCGGCAACGGTGTGATCCACCGCACGCTATTTCCCAGGGAGACACTGAAATCGGTAACCGCATTCCCCTCGACCACAAAATTTCCACCAGGCCCCGAGGCCTGCGGCCAGTCAGCTGAAGCCGAGTTGAAATTCCAGCAAACGAAAAGGTGCAACAACACCAAGTATTTGAATCGCGACAATTCATATCCCCTGAATTCGAATGCGTTACCAATCACAATGCGTACTCGCCCACAATTGACCCTTGAGCTGGACCATGGCTAAAAACTAAGGCGTTCCCCGGATGAATAAATCATCAACGGCCGCCGACTTGCCAACGGCAAGTCGCACCCGTCGTTTTGTTGGGTGTGCAATGCCGGCGGATTGGAATTCACCAACATCCATTCCATCGATATTAACACTCATCAGGTCGCCACGCACATCAATGACCAGCTTATGCCAAACATCGGCTTGAAGCTTGACCTGGATATTTTTCGTCTTCTTGTTGAGTGCTTTCTTCTGCTGATCACTCAGCTTCCCCGAAATTTTCAATTCACGATTCTCAAGATTCATGCGTCCAGTTTTCAGGTCAGTGATCTCGACCTTGTTGAGCCGAATTCTCGCCACACAGAGATGCCCAGCGTGCACAGTTTTTTCCTGCATGTCCGCCAAATTGATACCCAGATCATCACCAACGCCAATTCGAAACCTCATTTCAATCCGCACATCACGGAAATCAACATCCTTGACAACTGAAACGCCATGATCCGCTTCCGGATGTCGCGTGATCCACAGTGCCCCCTCTTTCAAGTCGGCCTGTTTATTCCCCTTCGCACGTTTGCCGCTATTAGTTCCCCATCCATTGCCAAGCTGCTCTTTGCTATCGTCAGATTCAACACGATCAAAATCATCTGCAAACAGCAGTGGCCTCACCTCTTTTTCAGCAGAGGTTTTCGCAATCTGCGCCCAAGCTGACTCGAAACCACTGGATAGAACCACAGAACTGACGACAACAACGAGAAACCGAATCATGGAAATACATTCCTGGAACCAAGGGGAGCACAGGAACGCGCGCGTTCCCGAGGGGTGGGGTGAGATCGAAAAACATCAAATCGGCAGCCGGACCAAGGATCATGCTTTGCAAGCCGCGTAGCAGCAACTTCAGCCCAACGCCAACCAAAGGGCAAGTGCATCGCAAGCTGAAACGAAAGGTCGCAACGGGCGTCAAACCAGCAGTTAACAAGGTGAAGGGAGCTGGCTGTCTAGCATAGCAGCCCACTCACATCCGGTGTCCCCAAGTTCGCAAGGGGAAACTCTTTTCACCGACAGCGACGCCCCTGCCAATAGGGTCACGGGCTTCGTCAGCCAGCCAGGCAGGCGGACAACGTTCGAAGATTAACCGAGACGGTCGGTTGCCACGTGATACTGGGGATCTTCCGACAAATTCACCTCAACAAAATCACCTGCCCGATCCAGCAGACCTCGGCACTCATCACTGAGGTGGGTGAGGTGAAGACGTTTTCCACAGTCTTCATACTTTTCCGCGAGCGCATTGATCGCTTCGAGCGCTGACTGGTCATACACGCGTGTGTAATAAAAATCGATTACCACATCTTCGGGGTCACTTGCGGGATCAAACAGATCCCTGAACGATGAAACCGACGCAAAGAACAGTGGCCCATGCAGTTGATAAATTTTACTTCCATGCTTATTGATTTGAACATCCGCACCAAGATGCATTGCATGCTTCCAGGCGAATACCAGGGCAGAGACAATGACTCCCAGAATCACAGCAGTTGCCAGGTCATGCATCAATACGGTGTAACCGGCAACGAGCACCATGACACCCACATCACTTCGTGGCATGCGATGGAACATTTTGAGCGACGCCCATTCAAAGGTGCCAATGACAACCATGAACATCACACCCACAAGGGCAGCCATTGGAATCCGTTCAATCCATGGTCCGAGAAACAGAATGAACAACAACAGGCAGACGGCAGCGGTGACACCGGACAGACGACCCCGACCACCGGAATTCACATTGATCAGTGATTGGCCAATCATTGCACATCCCCCCATGCCTCCAAAAAGCCCACAAACGATATTGGCCGTTCCCTGACCGATACACTCACGATTTCCGCGGCCTCTTGTTTCTGTGATCTCATCGATCAAAGTCAGCGTCATCAAGGACTCGATCAGCCCAACCCCAGCCAAGGTCAGGGCAAACGGCAAGATGATCCACAAGGTACCCGGGGTGAGCGGAGGCACGACATACTCACGAAAGAAAAGTTGAGGCAATCCACCGCTGATTGACGCTGTGCCCGTTGTAGCACCCGATGCCTCAGCATCGAAGTCGGGATCCGAAGCCGATAGATCTGTCGATTTTCTGAATCCGGTGATTGCAGTGGCATCAACCGGCTCCAAACTCACCAGGGTGTATTGAGAAGTCGGCAGCGAAGCGTGCTGTTGGGATTCATCTGGTGCCACGGAAATCGCACCCATCTGAGCCGCATCAATTTCAGCTTTTTCCTTTTCTGCCACTAGCCTGGCGTCCGCGTTTGCTTTCAGCATGTCACCGACCGTGGCAACAAAGTTTTCCTTACCACCATCTGTGCTGAGTTTGGAATTTACACCAATCGAGACCAAAGTGACTGTAAGGATTGCGACGAGAGACGGCGGCACCGCTTTTGTCATTTTTGGCAAGAGCCAAATGATCGCCATCGTCAACAGAACGAGTCCCAGCATCATTGCCAGCGGTGCTCCCCAGATCATCTGAAGCCTTCCCGCGGTACTGTCAAACGTCTGAAAGCTGCCAAACTGAGCGAGGCAAATCACGATCGCAAGGCCGTTCACGAAACCCAACATCACCGGATGGGGCACCAGACGGATTAATTTCCCGAGTCGAAGGAACCCCACGGTCAATTGAATCAACCCACATAGGATGACTGTTGGGAACAGATACTCGATACCGTGCATGGCAACGAGTCCTACCACGACGACAGCCATTGCACCGGTTGCTCCGGAAATCATCCCCGGGCGTCCTCCCAACAAGGCGGTAATCAGCCCAATAAAAAAGGCTGAATACAAGCCGATAATCGGTGAAACTCCGGCAACAAAGGCAAATGCGATCGCCTCGGGCACAAGGGCCAAGGCTACGGTAATTCCGGAAAGAACGTCATCCTTGGCGGTCGTCGTTCTCGACCGAAAAAACTGAAGCATATTCTCAAGCGTAGAGTGCGACGCGGATTTTGCATCGCTGGTGCAGTGGACCCGAAATGGCCATCCTCAACCATGGGGCAATCAAGCGGATAGTAGCCGAGCATTTCTACTCGTCAACGTCGAACCTCCCGATTGCGTCCCAACGCCAGACGCGGCAGATCACGACAACCCAGCAGGAAAGAGGACATATGCCCCCCTAAACGTCAATCGCGGGGCCAGCAACCACGGAAACAATGTTCGATACACCCTTGTTGAGGTGTCGGATTCATTCAAAAAAGTTAAAAACAAACACAAACACGCAACCAAATGACGACTAATTGCAAGTTGAATCAATCCCAAGCCGACATCAAGCAACCCGATCGAACCCACGTTCCAGCGGCAGACCTCTGAAACAGACCGCAGCGGCCTTGCTCGTCCAATCCAACCACCAGTCGCCCAACGCATCGACGCCCGCCGCATGGTTGCTCGCTGTCTCAATCTCACGATCTAACGCACCAACTTCGCCTCAGCCCCTCATTTCCGCGTTGAATCCCCCACGTCTGGTGAAGTCTCTCGGGGATACCCTGACTCTGGAAAATCGCTCCACGGGGCAGAATCCAGCCAACTCAGGACAAGCCCAAACTCCTACGGAAGGCACGCCAATCAAACCCCAGCCTGGGATACATGTGCGTTTCCCAAAGAGGAACTAGAATACAATCAGGGTACGGGCATGTCCGGAAACGCATGCGCAGCCCCATCGTATAACACAGCATGTATTTCGCGTGACTGACGCATGAACACGTTCACCTGCTTGCCCTGTCTCCACAAACCGATACGTCATGAATCATAACGACCACCAGCGGATATTTTCCCGGCGAGCTTTTCTGACAGGCACAACACTTGTGCTGGCACCTCAGGCTCAGGGTCATGCCTGGCAATCTGAGGCTAAACCTGCCACGCGTTTTGGGATGATCACTGATTTACATTACGCCGACAAACCCCCATCAGGCACACGTCACTACCGCGATACACCAGCGAAGCTCGCGAAAGCGAGTGAAAAAATCCGTGCTGCCGACCCGGACTTCATGGTGGAATTGGGGGACCTGATCGATGCCGCTGAGTCCGTTGCAACAGAACTTCGTTACCTGAAAAAGATCAATCACGAATTCTCCCAACTCGCCAAACAGCGACATTACGTGCTTGGAAACCACTGCGTCGATACCCTGCGGAAGGAAGAGTTTCTGTCCGAAGTACAGCAGAGGAAATCGTTTTATTCGTTCAATTCAGGCAACACACACTTTGTCATTCTTGATTCGTGTTTTCGCAGTGACGGGACCCCGTACAGCAGAAAAAACTTCAAGTGGACTGATGCAAACGTTCCACCTCACGAACTGGATTGGCTTCGCAGTGACCTCTCAGAAACGCAACTGCCGACCATCGTATTGGCTCATCAGCGTCTTGACACCAAAGACAACCATGGCGTCCGAAATGCCGTGACCGTGCGAACAGTACTCGAAAATAGTGGCAAGGTCCACGCTGTATTCCAAGGTCATAGCCACAAGAACGACTACAAGGACATCAATGGCATCCACTATTGCACCATGGTGGCAATGGTCGAAGGCAAAGGCACTGATAACAGTGGTTTTTCGCTGGTACAGGTCAAGCCTGACTCAACGATTGCAGTGGAAGGATTTGTAAAACAGAATGCCTACCAATGGAATCGCGGAAACGGATGAATCAGGGCGACACCACCCCCAACCGAGATGTCGCGAATCTACTGGAGCAGGTTGATTCTGCGGAGAACAGCAAAGAATTGATCGAGGTTCTGGCCTGCGGCGAAAACATCCGTGTTGAACGCATTGTGTCTCTGGGGCACTGTAGCGAAACCGGGTTCTGGTACGACGAACCACAAGCCGAATGGGTCACGGTTCTCAGCGGTGAAGCCCGCATCCGCTTTCTATCGGAAGACAAGGTCATCCACATGCGCCAAGGTGACCACATTACAATAGCTCCACACGAGAAACATCGAGTTGAATGGACAACCCCAAACGATCAAACCGTTTGGCTGGCCATTTATTTTTCACCCACGTCCAGCACCGAATCATGAACTCTCCGGAATCGATCGAAAACCGTTTTCGCAATCAAACGTTTCCCAACAGCTACCAATTTGTGGATGGCGTGGCGATGCACGCTGAAAATGGTAAACAATTTCAGATCCCGCCAGATGTGATCAAGAAGTACATCGCGACTGATCAATTTGTCGAGCTTCGCCTCGACTCGCCACGTTTTTCAGTGCATGAGGATTCAACTGAGAAATGTTATTGTGAATCATGCGAAGGAGAGGCCAGTAAACCAATCCTCAGGCATGAAAACCCTGCTTCCCTCGTCACTATCCCAGCTCAAAACGTCCCATCACGGGGATGGGGCGAAGATTTCTGGGTCCGCATCACGGATCGCAATGGCCCCTATTTTGTGGGAGTGGTTGACAATCCACTTTACGAAACCAGGCTCCACGGTATCGGACAGGGAGATGAAGTCCTTTTTGGCCATGAACACATTCTGGCGATCCACGACATCCACCGTCAGGAACTGGTGCTTTCAATGCAAGCCGAAGACCTCAAGACGCTGGCTCAATGGCTTGGCTCTCAACATCAGTGACGCGCCCCGGTCATCACCGTCGATGACAAGCAGGAATGGATTCGCCGAGCAATCCATTCGTTTGTGCGATCGCAAACGAGCAGTCGCCCAAGCACGGAATCGCCCCCCGCAACGCTCGCAATCACCTCACTTGGATGAATTGGCGTCACCCCGGTATTGTTGATTTTCCAACATGGGATCGGCGCCAACTGAAGTTCTCCAACGTTTTAGTTTGGCAAGTAATGTGGCTGTCAAAGCCGACTCCTGTTGCACCAGATTTGTAGACTCACCGATATCGCTTGCAAGATTGAAGAGTTGCAATTCACCTGTCTCAAAATTTTCGATCAGCTTCCAGTCGCCATCACGAATCACGCCGGATGGAAAACTCTCGGGATGCTGGTTGTAGTGTGGGTAATGCCAATAGATGGCATCCCTTTCAAATTCGCCTTGATCAGCCAACAACGGCAACAAACTCATCCCATCCATGTGTTGGAACGGCTTCGATTCAATACCTGACGCATCAAGGATCGTTGGATAGAAATCGTTGCTGATGATCGGTTCCGAGCAAACACTGCCCGGAGCAATGTGACCTGGCCAGTGCATCAGCACCGGCACGCGAATACCACCTTCATAGTTGGAACCTTTATTGGCTCGCAAAGGTGAATTGCTGGTTGCCTTCGCGAACCCACCATTATCGCTGGTGAAAATCACTAACGTATTGTCCTGCAAATTCAGCCGCTGGAGCGTCCCCATGACTCGCCCCACGCTGTCATCAATACTCTCAACCATTGCGGCATAAGCAGGCTTACCCTGGCGTTGCTCAGGTGGCATCTGCTCATAATCCTTGACTTTGCCCGGCTTTCCTTGCAGAGGTGAATGCACCGCATAATGTGACAACATGAGAAAAAATGGCGCATCCTTGCTGGACACAATGAATTTCTCGGCTTCCTGAGCCAGTCGGTCAACCAGATAATCACCTGCTTTGCCACTCAGTGGACTCGCCTTCTTCAACACCTGGCCGGTCGTTGGAATCTTCCACTTCCCTTCAAACGGATAGAAATAACTGCCCGGCGCACCATAATCACGCCCCGCCACATTCAGATCAAAACCTTGGTGCTCCGGGTAATAATAAGTCTCGGTGCCGAGATGCCATTTACCCATGAATGCAGTCCGGTACCCCGCCTCACGCATCGCCTCAGCAATCGTGACCTCCTCCAACGGAAGATTGGAGACATATCGCGCCTCACGCATGCGATTCTTCTGCGCGTTCCAACGTCCCGACGGCAACCACTGTGTCAGCAACAATCTTGCCGGATACTTTCCGCTCAGAATTGCCGCACGAGTCGGGGAGCAAACATTGCAGGCAGCATAACCATCGGTGAATTTAACGCCGCCTTGCGCAAGAGCATCAATGTTTGGCGTTCTGTAGTAGTTGCTGCCGTAACACCCCAAGTCGCTCCAACCCAAATCGTCAATCAGAATCAGAACCACATTTACCGGTGCAGATTTTGTTGGTGGTGCACCAGATGGCTCATCAGCCGAAACGCTCAGACAAATAATTGCCAGAGAAGCAAAAAAAAGCAGAAATGAAACACGCTTCATCATGGTCAACCACTCCCTACAAAAACGTTTAAAAACTGACACCTGAGTACCGGATCGTCG
>PKCN01000142.1 GCA_002862205.1 Planctomycetaceae bacterium
CACCGCTGACATTGGGACAGGAGAGATTCAGCTCTACCGCTGACACACCGGGTTGACTCCCCACACGTTCGGCGAGACTGACAAAATCATCTTCGGTGCGCCCCGCCACACTCACAACCACCGAGGTTCCAATCTCTTTGAGATAGGGCAGGTGATGTTCCAGAAAAGCATCGACGCCATCATTATCCAACCCAATTGCATTGAGCAGTCCTGCTGATGTTTCAACCGTCCGCCAAGGTGCGTTCCCAATTCTGGGTTCTGCAGTGATCGTCTTGGGCAGGATACCACCAAGTCGTGCTACATCAACAATCCCCTCCATTTCCCGCGCATAGCCAAACGTACCCGAAGCAACCATGATCGGATTTTTCAATTGCAAGCGGCCGAGCGTAACAGAAAGATCCATGACAAAAATTGCGTACGAGAAAGAAGAATGAAGATATTAGAAAGTGTTGCTTAAACCGTCATCAGCCGCGCATCTATCTCTGCCAATAACTGGGTTGCCACATCCGCCTTACTGCCTTGGATGCTAGCCAACACATCCCCCGCAGGACTCAACAACTCAACCTCATTGGTTGCCGCATCGATTGCACTCGGACCATTGCTGACCATCAGATCACAATGCTTGCGTTCCAGTTTGACAATCGCTCGGAATCGCTGATCTTCTGTTTCCAAGGCGAAACCAACGACCCATTGATCTGCGCGTTTGCACTGCCCCAAGCTGGCCACAACATCTGGAGTCTCGATCAATTCGATCATCAGTGGTTGCCCGGTCTTGGATATCTTTTGTGCTCTGACGGTGTATGGCATGTAATCACAAGGCGCAGCGGCACCGATCACTCCGTCACACTCCCGGAACTTCGACTTTGCGACCTGCAACATCTCAGCCGTGGTGACCACAGGCAAAACGGTCGCCGCTTGGGGATAATCAACGACCACCGGCCCACTGATCACGGTCACCTGATGGCCCATGGCAAGAGCAGCTTGAGCCAAGGCAGCTCCCATCCGTCCACTCGACGCATTCGTGATGTAACGAACGGGGTCAAGATACTGCCGCGTAGGCCCTGACGTGATCAAAATGTGAGCCACAAGCTATCAGTGAGTCAGAGTTTCATCGATGAGCCGCTCAATATCGGCCGCCGAAATGGACATCTTCGCTGCCGCCAATGCGAACAACCGCTTCTCGCCTTCGTCCAGGCGACCATCAGCTGCCATGATTCGAATCAGGTCCCGAAGCAAGGCTTCGCGTTCACTCACCTCGGTGGGCACATCGAGGGTCGCGCCGTCGGAAAGCCCAGCCTTGATTGCCTGGGACAAATCATAGTCATCTAATCCAAGCTCAACACACCGGTCGGCTACCAGATTGACCTCTCGCTCACCCAAGGACCCATCGGCGAACGCCATCAGCACCAGATTCCGCAGATGCTGCCTTCGTTTTGTCAGTTTTTCACTAGTCATGTCACGATGGTAACGCGATCATTCGCCCTATTCCATGCCCCGCTTGCGGCAAATCACCTCTTGCAAGGCAAATGGGCCAGGTGACCATAAACTTCATCGCTCAAAACGCCACCATCAAACCCCAAGCAACGATCACCTCGACCGCCGACGAATCGCTAAATCCCCCCAAGTCACAATGCTGTGATCCCTCGGGTCCTGATATCCAAAAAAACACCGAAAACACGCAATCAGGCGATTCGGCTTGGGAACCTGAATCCAACACAAAAACAAGATCTGATGGCAATCCGCTGTTGATCGCTGCCACCTCAATGGGCAGCAACATCCAAAAACGCGACTTTTGCTGACCTCACGCGGCAAAGCAGGACGCAATCCAAACCCGATGCCAACCCACACAGAAATCCAGCTGGTAAGAAATCCGTCTGGCAAGCGAGGCAATTTATTACAGCAGCACGCCCGCGATCATACGGACGCACCGCAGCTGAGCAGTTCGACCTGCGCACCTACTACTGCGCACGTACTACTGCGCACCTACTACTGCACACGTACTACTGCGCACGTACCGCTTGTGTGGCTACCACATGCGGTGTGCTCAAGCCGGTCAAAAAACCGCGATTCCCAAACACACTGACTCGATGATTCAGGTGGGGTCGCAAATTCACGCCTGGGATTGGCGTGACATAGGCAATCGTTCTGCCGCTGTTATCAGTGAGTGCAAAGGGCGGACTGTTGGTACGTGCCGAGTACACTTGGACAAGTGTGCCAGTGGCATTAGCAACCTTGACGGCATCACTTTGAGCAGGGCCTTGATACAAAAGGCCGGCATTGCTGCCGGAGTGAATTGTTTGCGTGTGTGCGGCGGGCAAAACCGGATATCCGGACGTGCCACCTGAATTAAGAATTGCTGCATCTCGAACCACGACTTCACCATCTCGTCGATGTGCCACCTGTCGATATTGTTCCACACGTTCCAGCAGCATTCGGGCGCGTCCGACAACCAATGGATTTTGGGCAGTCGTCGTCAAGCGAGACGCGGCCCTTGCGACGGGAGCGGTCTCGGCAGCTGTGGCGCGAGAAGCCATCAAACGGGAAAAGATAAGCCCAAGCTTTTCGATATCCGCGTGCTGTGTCTCGTATTGGATTTGAGCAAGGCGTTCGGATGAAATGTAAGTCAGTGTCTTGCTGGCAGGTGCAAAATTGCCAGTCGGCGTGTTTGCACTGGAAAGGAATTGTGTTGCGCCAGCCTGCATGACTGAATTCGCAGCTCCCAGCGTACCTGAAACCGGTGTTTGCACGCTGCCGCTGTATCCGGGGTAACGGGCAGACGGCACCCTGTTTCCCTCGTACAACTGGCTGCCACCGGCACCGCGTGCGATGAAGCTTCCAGCGGACGGGCCGACCTCAGGCGTCAGTAGTGACTCCGGCGTATCCAGGTTCAACCTTTCGCTTCGAGCTGGTGAACTTGCGGCAACCCAGCTGGATTCCGCAGATGGCTGGTCGGCGTCAGGTGCTGAGGGCTCGTCATCCATCTCAAGCAGTTCTGGTTGCCTGACATTTTCCAGCACAGCGACCGACTGTTGTCTTGACTTGGAAAATGCAACCGTTTTCACATTGGGTTCCCGCTGCCCACGATCTCGCCATTGATCATTCAGGCCACTTCCAACGGCAACCGTTTCATTTTGATCAGACTCCGCACTCTCGCCATTGCGAGATAACACAGATGGCCCAATCTCGTCGTTTCGATCTTCATCGCTAACGCGGCTTGTATTGCGTCGTGACTTCGCAGCAATCTTTGGTTCCGCATCAAGCCGGTCTTTCGCATCAGGCCGGTCACGGGGGAACACCTTGATTGTTTCTTTTCCTGAACCACGCCGCATCAAAGCAACCAGTTCTTCACTGGTGGTGACAATGTCGTCCCGGTGCACCCAACGATACTCTCCCGAGGGTGGCACAATCCGGTACCACAATTGCGGTCCGTCCGGACCCTCACGTTCACTTCGTCCAATCACAGTCACAGGCTCACCTTTGGCCAGCTGTACTTGCCAACGATAGCTACGAGCGCGCCCGAGATGTGTCCCTATCCAGGCCACCGTGCGGTCTTCAATGATGACACCTTCGAGTTGCCCACTGTCTTTTTGAACTGTTTCAGCAGGCACCCAACAAAAGCTTTCCTTGGGCGGCCGAATTCCCAACCAACCATCGTCAGTTTCGGCGTACACCTGAAGCTCTTGCCCCTGCCTCAATGGGTCGGTTCGGTAGTAATCATCCGAGGGCCCACAACGCGTATAAGCATTTTGCACCGCGGTATAGACCGAGTAGGGTTCAAAGATCAACTCACGTTGGTCGACCAACACCGGTTCTTCGCCACAAGCTTCAGAAACTCCATTGAAGAAGGAGAATCCAAGAGTCAAAAGGCTGAGGGTGATGAGGTTCAATTGCATCCAGCGGCTGGGTGCGACGCGTCGAATCGGAGGCATCACGGGGTCGTCCTACAATGATTGGTACATGTTTGAGGTCTTTTCCATGTGATCGATAAACTAGATTTTGCTGATCACACAAGAGGAATCACGAAAAACCGTGTTTCACGGCGTGACACATCCCTTTTTGCCACTGATCAACATTTACCAACCAGCGTTTTGCCCCCTAGAATGAACTTGAGCGACTTCCTGTCTCTGCCCGCTTTCGCCGGTTGAAAGCGTGTGCACGCTCAAACGCCAGCAGTTGAAAGCATCTCCTAGATTAAACGGTAAGCCCATGTCACTCTTGATTAGCTGCGAGGTCGGCGGGAACGCAGTTCCCCAGCAGTTAATTGATCCGGCATTACGTGAACTGCTTCCCGTCCACGATCATCTGCACGCCAGCGGCAAGCAGGCGACTTTCTCAGATGGCGTTGCGTTGCAGCATCATCACAAGGGAGCCTCGCTGGGCAAACGAGGATTAGTGAAACAGTCACGCAAAAAGATGCTGGCGGGAAAACTGCCTGTCACACTTTCCTGTGATGAACCAGCGGCCTACGTCGCCCAACGACTATCAAGTAAGCTCCAAGTCCCACTGCTATCGAATCGTTATTCGCCTGACCTGATCGACGTTACCCACTCGCTGCATCATCGCAGCCTATTCCCCAAACAAACCCGAATCTGGTCCACGGAACAACGTCGACAACTCATCGAAACGATCTACGAGCCCTATCGGGCCAGCGTCAGACAGGCGATCCAGACAGGCCTCGATCGTTATGGATACCTGATCCATCTGTCAATCAGCACCTTTGACATTCAGAAAAACAAGAAGATTCAACGAGCAGATGCTGGCCTGCTGTATGACCCTGCCTGTGAACATGAAGTCGATCTCTGTCTCGATCTGGTTGATGAGCTTTACGAAGAAGTTCCGATGCTACGCGTGCGTCGCAATTATCCGGGACGCGGCACCACGGATCGATTGACCAAAACAATGCGGACTGAATTCGCAGATGAAAACTATTTCGGAATCGAGCTCATGCTCAACCGGGCGTGGGCAGGACGCCCACTGCCGATTCGAGATGAAGTGATCGATGGAATTGCGTGGACGCTGCAACTGGTCGCAGAACTGGAACAATCCGAAGCAGCGTGATCCAATCGGTTGTGATGAACCTGATCAGCGGTGACACGGCCTTCTGCTTCCTGGCTCCTGACATAACCTCGCACCTTGTTTTCGCTCCGAAGACAACTGATCGTCACTGCTTGCAACAGTGACGATCGTGGACACGCTGTCGTCGGTCGCGGTTTCGGGTAGCCGTTTTGTTCTGACGCGGATCCATTCCTGTCCACAATGGCTTCACGAGTCACATTCTTCAAAGCGACCTTGAAAGAACCGGAGCATGCTCGGTTCGTAAGTAAAACGTAAGCCTTGAACCCCGCTTGCGCGATTCATGACTCGAACCACGCTCTCGGCGGTCACATCCATGTGTGCTTGTGTGTAGACGCGACGCGGGATGGTCAGCCGCACGAGTTCCAGTTTTGGCAACCGATTCTCTCCCGTTTTCGGATCACGGCCTGCAGAAACCGCCCCACGCTCCATCGCCCGGATTCCTGATTCAACATACAGTGCGGCCGCCAATGCCTGGGCAGGAAATTGATCCTGTTTCAAATGGGGCAAGATCGCTCGAGCATCCAGAAAGACCGCATGTCCACCGCAAGGTCGCACCAACGGCACGCCAGCAGATTCCAGCTTTTCCCACAGATACTCGATCTGCCCGACTCGAGCCTGCATGTGATTGTCCTGCACACTTTCGGTGATCCCGATGGCCAGCGCCTCCATGTCTCGCCCGGCCATCCCGCCATAAGTATGCAGACCTTCATATACGACCACCAACTCACAGGCTCGCTCGTAAAGTTTTTCATCGTTCATGGCCAAAAAGCCGCCGATGTTGACCATCGCATCCTTTTTGGAAGACATGGTTGCCGCATCGGTCAGTTCACAGATCTCATGCACAATCTGCTTGACCGACGACGTCTCATAGCCAGCTTCACGTTGTTGAATGAAGTAGGCATTTTCGGCGACACGTGTCATGTCGTGAACAATCAGGATGCCATGCTGGTCACACCAACGGCGCAACTCTTGCAGATTAGCCATCGAAATGGGCTGACCACCTGCCATGTTCACACAGGTCGCAATGCAAACATAAGGGATGCGATCTGCCCCCACTTCCTGTAGCAATGCGTCCAGCTTGTCGAAGTCAACATTACCTTTGAACGGATGGGTTGAATCAGGATCATGCGCCTCATCAATGATGACGTCGACAAAGGTGCCCCCCGCCAATTCCTGATGCAGTCGGGTAGTGGTAAAGTACATATTGCCAGGAACACAGTCACCTTCTTTGATCAGCAATTGACTGAGGATATTTTCCGCACCTCGTCCTTGGTGGGTGGGCACGGTATGGCGATAGCTGTAATAGTCTTCGACTGTCTTTTGCAGATGATAAAAGTTGCGGCTTCCTGCATAGGCTTCATCGCCCATCATGATTCCTGCCCACTGCCGGTCACTCATCGCGCCCACGCCGGAATCGGTCAACAGATCGATATAGACATCTTCTGATTTCAGGAGGAACGTGTTGTAGCCTGCTTCAACGATCGCAGCCTTCCGTTCCTCCTCGGTTGTCATCTTGATGAGTTCAACCATTTTGATTTTGTAGGGCTCAGCCCAGGATCTTTTTTCCACCAGTTCATCTCCAGTTAAAGAGTAAAATCAAACTGCGATGACGGTTACGACGGAATGTACAGACACCACAGTAAACTGCGGCATTTCATCCCTTATTGCCAGAGTCGGCAAAGAAGTGGCCAGTAGCGGGCAGCCGTGAGTCACCCACGATTGCCACGCTGTTTGGAATGATATCCAGACCGGAATCCCGAATCAAGTGGCGAAATCGGATGAACCTGAAAGCTCTCTTTGCGGCTTGATGATGGCTAGTCAACCTGAATGAGTGGAGCATCGAGTGTTGCAGAAAACCGCACCGCAAGGAGGCCTGAGGACCAGCGACAAGGCGGCCTGAGAACCAGCGAAAAGGAGGCCTGAGAACCAGTGAATCTGTCAGCGGGAACGCGTCTGAATCAGAACGGGAGCAAAGGATTGCAAGCGAATCCGCCGAGTTGATCCCGTGTCACCTCGCACCTTGCCCGAGCCCACAGGATTTAGTCCGAGCCGATTCGTCAGTCGCCTTCAACGGCTCGCCCGCACCGCACCCCTTACCGAAATTTCCCGTACCGAAATTCCCCGTACTGAAATTCCCCGTACTGAAATTCCCCGTACTGCTGGCCAGCCAATAAGACTCCTCCAGTCACTTGCTGGGTGGGTGACTGAGCAAATGGACGAAAGCAGAAGATTTTTTCGGAGGCAATGAGCCGAACGAATTTCAGAAATAGCGAGTGTTGGAATCGCCACCAGCACCCGGTCCAAGTGCTCCCGTGGTCGCGGAATGAAATCCACGGAGGCTTGGGAAGGGCAATCTACGCTCCTGAGCGTGGATATTGAGTCCGTACAGATTCGCAGAGTGGCTCAAACGTTGCCCGCCAACCAGACGGTGCGATCGCTATTTCTGAAGGGCAAAACAGACAGTTTTGGGATGTTTTCTGACGGTGCCTTGGCAACCACGAATGGTATCCGTAGAATTTCGCATGCAGGGTGAGGGAAGCAGCGGTACTGAGCGCGGAGACGCAATCAACGAGCCGTCGTGATTCTCAAGCCCACGGGCACCCCTAGCTCAATTGGATAGAGCATCGGTCTACGGAACCGAAGGTTAGAGGTTCGAATCCTCTGGGGTGTACTTTCTTAAGTCAAGGTTTAGTCACGACTTAGTGACAACCGCCATGTGGCGTGCGAACCGTCCCCGTTTCGTTTCACGGTATACCCATACCGCGAAACCAACAGGCAAAGGTTTCCAGATGCCACGTCCACGCTCTTCAATGCCGGCGTATCGCTTTCACGTTTCCGGCCAAGCCGTTGTCACTCTCGCCGGCAAAGACTTTTATTTAGGTCCACACGATTCGCCAGAATCGCGGGCGCGATACTTTGAACTCGTCCAAGAGTACAACGCCAACGGCAAGATTGCCCCCGACACGCCGGCACACCAAAAAGAACAGGCGATCACGGTTCGGACCGTGACAGGCGAGTACCGCGAATGGATCAAGCAGCGTTACGCCAACAGCTACAAAGAACGGAAGAGACACGAGGGCCTCTGTGTCACCCTGGAGGATGAATATGGGCACTTGGCGGCAGATGAGTTTGGGCCAAGAAAACTGACGGAACTCCGGGACCTTTTCATTGCATCAGGAAACAGCCGAACCTACGTCAACCGATTGGTGCGACAGGTCAAAGGCATCTTCCGACACGCCGTGAGTCGCGAACTTATCGATGTTAGCGTGGTGGTACGTCTGGATACTCTAGAACCGCTTCGACGCGGCCAGACGCAAGCGAAGGAACCCGAGCCAGTAAAACCAGTCGACCTACGGGTGGTGCGTAAAACCGCTGAACACCTATCCCCAATCATTAAGGCGATGGTTGAACTTCAGGCAGCGACAGGTATGCGACCCTCTGAGGTTTGCAATCTGCGCCCCTGTGACATTCAACGCCGTGATGATGGAGTTTGGCTTTACCGCCCACACCGACACAAAACGCAGCATTGCGGCAAGGATCGAGTTGTGCCAATAGTGGGTGACATTCGCATCACAATCGGTTCATTCTTGGATCGTGACGCGGATTCATACTGTTTTTCTCCCCGTGAAGCGATGGCGTGGTTTCGCCAGCAGCAGCGCAAGAATCGGAAGTCAAAGGTTCAACCATCACA
>PKCN01000439.1 GCA_002862205.1 Planctomycetaceae bacterium
GTAACTCGCAACCACCAAACGAGAAACAGCTCGCCGCAAATCAATGCGCCGAGCTGTTTTGATTTCAAGTCGGGGCGACAAGATTTGAACTATTTCAAGAATCGTTCGATTTCTCGGATTTGCTGGGAATCCTGAAAATCTGGCCTCTTTCCCTGGTTCACACGTCCAGTTTGCCATCTTTGAAATCAAAATGCCAGTACGCCGTGGTATCGGAAGTTTTCAGGAATTGCCCGAAATTTTGCATGGTCGTCATAACCCAGTTTGAAAACTCACAGGGTTTGGCAAACTGCTTACCGGAAGCAACTATGTATAAACGGACCGATTGAGCGGTCGCAACACCTGATAACCCAAACGATGTGAGAGTCAGAGACAAGTGAGAGTTTGGGCCAAATTGGGTCAGAATTCGGCAGCGGGTTGGCCGGAACCAAAGTCGCGCTTTAGGATGAGATCGAGACTCCGAGACAATCGCGTTATTGCAGAGACGGCAAAACTCGGCGAAGAAACGAACAAAGGCCGACGTCATTTGACATCGGCCTTTGCTATAACTTGGCGGTCTTCCAGTTTCGCTACTGGAAAAACAAGTTGCGGGAGCCGGATTCGAACCGACGACCTCGAGGTTATGAGCCTCGCGAGCTACCGGGCTGCTCCATCCCGCGGTATTTCAAACTTACACGCCGACTTTCGTCAGCGGTCAGAGTGTTATCTACCAAGTCGTGCAAACTGTCAAGGGACTACGTGATGCACATCTAGCAGGCAACGATCTCTGATGGATACTACATCGTCGTGGTATCGCCATGAATTGAAAGCATTCTGAATTTCTGGAGGATTTTCTCCCCTTTCGAGTGTCGCCAGAAAATCACTTTTGCCTCTCAGCGAACAAAGCTCCCACAGAGCCTCTGGTTCAAGACGACACTCCCTGGACATGCCTCAAGCAAACTAACCATTTCGGTGAACTTGAGCTTGAGTGCAAAATTCGTCAGACCTCGGGCTAAGCAGCCCCGTCAAGCAGCACGGAGCCCAGAGTCGTCATTGCCCATCTAGCCCCAATCACGGCTATTTTTGGTAAGACTGAGCATTTTTGTTATTTTTTTCCGCCTTAAAGGTTGCAACCCGAGAATCCGATTCGCATTAATACCAACTGACCCTTATTCTATAGGTGGCGTGAGACAGCAATTGAATCGACGGACTGATCTTCCTTCTCATCTTGATTTGATTTGATTCGCGACCACGCACTATCGCCGCAGCCATCTAGAGAAAAATCTCGTACCGATGACACACGCCGATTCATCACCATCCGATCTGAATAGCGATGCCAGCGGTGTTCAACCGCCAGCTCGTAATTCTTCTAGCACCCATCTGCCTGGTAATGCGCCTCCGCAAGCATCGAACGCGTCACCGCTTCCACCCGCTCGAGGATCGACCCTAGGTTCAGGTCGACAAACACTGCCACCTCCTCCGCCTGCTGCGAACCAAGCCAACCAGCCCAGTTCTGCACCGCCGGCAACACCCCCTCCTCCGGAACCCAACACGCCTGTTCCACCGGTTGCTCCTCAAGCACAGGCACCGGTCGCTCCGCAAGCAAAAACACCGGTCACTCCTCAGGCACAGGCACCGGTTGCACCTCAAGCACAGGCACCGGTCGCTCCTCAAGCACAGGCACCGGTGTCACCTCAAGCACAGGCACCGGTTGCTCCTCAAGCACAGGCACCGGTGGCTCGTCAAGCACAGGCACCGGTTGCTCCTCAAGCACCGCGCAATACTAACGGGCTTCCAGTCCCTCCCCCGCCTCCACCACGGTCAACGCTGGCACCCATTCGCAAGCCGGCCGAAGCCGCGACCACAACCACGAACACAACAGGGGTTGGTTCGGCGAAAGGTTTACGTTGGCGTGGTGAGCTCACTGGCATTGGGGATCCAGGGAAAAAACCTGCGGTTTTGGAAACGTCCTTTGGTGACGTAGAAGCACCGAAGGGCGACGATGAGGATCCCAGTTCTCGCGATCAGGTCACACGAGAAGCGCCATCATGGTTAGTGAGCATGGTGATCCACCTCATTCTTTTGTTGATTCTGGCATTCATCAGTACGCCTGCGGGTAATTCGATCGGGACGCTACTGTTGAGCATTGGGCAAAGTGTGCGTGATTCACCCGTGGAGTTTGCAGAATTTGAGATTTCTACAGATAACGTGCTCAATGACAGTGAAGTCTTGGAAGAGGTGGAAGCGGAGATTGATTTCGATTCACTGTTTGAAGACTCGGATCTCACGGACATTGAAGATGTAGTCCCAGTAGAAGTTGGGGAAGGGGCACTGGAACTTGTCCAACCTATGTTCAACGGCCGCAGTGGAGCGACCAAGGCGGCATTATTGGCAAGATTCGGCGGCACGCTGAAAACGCAGGATGCAGTCAAGCGAGGGCTTGAGTGGCTGAAGCGCAATCAGACCAAGGACGGCAGTTGGAGCATGCGTGGGCCCTACAATGATGCCGGATTCACAGAGAACAAAACCGCGGCAACCGCGATGGCGTTGCTGGCCTTCCTGGGCGACGGCCACACCCACATGAAGGGTGATTACCAGAAAGTTGTCGAGCGGGGCATGAAGTGGCTTGTAAAACAACAGGATCGACAGGGATTCTTCGCCGAGGACGCTCGCAACCACGAAAAGATGTACGCCCAGGCTCAGGCTACAATCGCAATTTGTGAATTATACGGAATGACGCGAGACTCCTGGTTGCGTCCCCACGCCCAACTGGCAATTAACTTCGCGGAGAAAGCACAGTCCGAAGCCGGGGGATGGAGATACGAACCAAAATTCGACTCCGACACATCCATGACAGGCTGGTATGTGATGGCCTTGGAGAGTGGAAGGGCTGCCAAGCTAGAGGTCAACATCTCGGTCTTGACCCGCGTGATGCTGTATTTGGACGATGCCGCCTCGTACGACGGAGCGGCTTATGGTTATCAGTCACGAACCGACCCCAGCTCAGCAATGACGGCGGAAGGCTTATTGTGTCGACAGTACATCGGATGGAAACGGGACCATCCCCCTTTGGTCCGCGGGGTCTCGGCCTTGCTTCAGGATGCACCGTTCGACATGGCCGACCAGGATGTCTATTACTGGTACTACGCCACTCAGGTGCTGCACCATTTTGGCGGCTCGCCATGGCGTCGCTGGAATAACGTAATGAAAGAGGAGTTACCCAAAGCACAGGTCAAGACGGGTCGTGAAAGTGGCAGTTGGGCTCCGCAACGTGATCGCTGGGGAAAGAACGCCGGAAGACTCTACACCACTTGTTTATCGATCTATTGTCTGGAGGTGTATTATCGTCACATGCCCATCTACGATGCTGCTGCCCCTCCGGGGGAATAACCTGCCAGACTTGAGAATCCACCAAGCGTAGCCGGACAGGTGGCGTTCCGAGCACGGCAATTGGTTCAGCTGGATTCTTCTTCGCCACGAATGTTCGCGTTTTCAGCGAGACCTGTCGGTGAAGCTTGCACGCACTTGGCCGGCTCTCGTCTGCGAACACAAATTCCTAGAGTAACGGCAAGAATCAGAGTCGCGGCAGCCGGCCAGTCACCCATCCGAACCACAAGACTGATTCGCTCATCTCTGGTTGGCGTCGCAATCACAGCCCCGCTGTCTCCGGTATCAAGCCGCTCAACAATCTGGCCCCGACTGTCGATCCACGCGGTGGGTCCGTTGTTCGCTGCAGACAGGACAGGCCGCCGACATGCAATCGCAACCATCTGCGCGCACCGCAAGTGATGATCAATCACGCTTGTACTGTCAAACCAACCATCATTAGTCACGGTGACGATGACATCAGGGGTTTTCCCACTTTGGTGAAACTGCTGCATCTGGTTGATTGTTACCCTCTCCACCGCGGTCTCGATGCACACATTGGGAGCCACCAGCGTATCCCGCACTCGCATCAGCTTTCCGCCGTCACCTGCTTGCAGCCCCATGCCGGGTGGGATCAACGATTTCAATCCTGGAATGAATGGCAAAATCGGGATGTACTCTCCAAACATTACCAAGTGGGTCTTGCCATACCATGAGTCAACCCGATGATCTGCGTTAATATTGAGAACAGCGCTGTAGACGTCAACTTCCTGACCGTATTCGACCACGCCGCAGCCCACGATGAGCTCAGGATTCTCAACAGCATCAGGCTGCTGTCGCCGCAAGTTGGACTGTAGGAAATTAGCTCTCTGCGTGAACGCCATCTGCTGACGTCGAATGCTATTTTCGAAATCCGTTTGCGTGCCCGGGAATTGCGGTGGGACAACCACATCAACATCCGCAAACACATACGGGTTGGTCGCGCTGTACATCGACTCGGGCCATACGTAGGCGTCGATCACCTGCGGCGTTAACCTTGCAGCGTCAACGGAGGAAGCGGCATAGTTCTGGAACATCTCGACTTGGCGATCCGGATCAAGCACATACTCAACGGCTTCTGTTCTTTGAATGAGCGCAAAAGTTGCCAGTTTCTCTCCTGTTGGCTGACTTAGCCGGTACAGTCCGTAGCCAGTCACCGCAACGACGCTTACTAAAGTCACAGCAAGACTTGACCTGTATTGCTTTGGTTGAATTTGACGACGCCAGACCAGAAATGTCTGCCAGAGACAAAGATTTACCAGAGCCAGAAACGCGCTCACGCCATAGCTGCCGAACAGATCCGCGATCTGAACCAGCACCGGCACATTGACGAGGGCATGACCCAGCATCAACACGGAAATGCCGGTCAGTAGGTAATTTCGGGCATATTCCTGGGCGACCCAAACAATCGGGACAACGACCAGCAGTCCAATGCCACGGTGGAACAGATACCTTGCGAATGCCACGAACAATGTCTGGTAGACGGCAAGATAGGTTCCCAGCGCCAACCATGGGCCGTGCATCAGGGGGTGAGCATGACGCAGACCTTGCAAGGAGATGAGCCAATAGATCGAAAGCACCATCCAGAGCTTGAAATAGTCTCGTTTTTTGAACCGCTGTTTCGCGGATATCAGGTAAATCAACGGCACAATTGCGACAAAGCTGATCCACCATAATTGCAACGGTGGTTGCGAAAGCCAAAGCAATCCGCCGCAGCAGAGGGCTGGTAACAGTACGCGTGGTCCCAGCAAGTCGTTAGAATTTGAGTCGCTCATCATAGAAATGATAGGGATTTCGCTGTCGGCATGGAATCTCGATTTGCCCATGCCTCTGGCGGCTGAATTTGCGCTGACGCTGTCTGCTGAACGGTTTAGAATAGGGCCGACTAGCTTCTCTCCCACCGACGTGATAATCCATGAGTTCCCCTCCTTTCGAGTTTCTCGGTCCCTATCGAATCGGCGAACCCCTGGGTCGTGGTGGGATGGGCACCGTCTTTTCCGCGATTCATGAGAAAACCAAACAGCCCGTCGCGGTCAAGCTGATCTCTGATAATGTCGCTGATGAGTCAAAATTCCGGCGACGTTTTGACGCGGAAATCAAGAGTCTCCAATGCCTGTCCCACCCAGGAATCGTCAGGATTTACGGGTTTGGTGAAGAGCAGGGGCATCTGTTTTATTCAATGGAGCTGGTGCTGGGGCAATCGCTGCAGAAAGTCATCAAACGCGAGAAGCGGCTTGAGTGGCAGACGACCATTGATATCGCGATCCAGATTTGTGGCGCCCTCAAGCATGCTCATGACATTGGCGTAATCCACCGTGACCTCAAGCCGGCCAACCTGGTTGTCGATGAAAACTGGCAGGTCAAGCTCGTCGACTTCGGCATCGCAAAGATTTTTGGCGATTCCAATACTGTTGCAGGGTCGTTACTTGGCACAGCCGATTACATGGCGCCCGAACAGGCCACAAGTGAAGGAATCACACAGCGAACAGATCTTTATGCTCTGGGCAGCGTGATGTATGCGATGCTTGCCGGACGTGCTCCGTTCACAGGCAAGAGTGTGACGCAGGTCATCAACGCATTGCAGCGTGACCGGCCCGTCCCCATTGACTTGATTCGACCCGACGTGCCGACGGAACTGGTTGAACTGATCCACGAACTACTGGAAAAAGCTCCCGAAGATCGACCGCCCACGGCATTAGCGGTAATGAATCGCCTCAAAGCCATGAAGGCGGGCTTGGAACGCATTCAAACCGTGGCCTCCGAAGATTCACTGACTGAAGAAACCTCGGGCCTCGGAAGTCTCGAAGAGGGTCCGCAGCAACCTCCACCCCAGCAAGCCAGGCAAGGAACGGGAATTGACGTGCGTGCTGGCACCGGTCTGGGTGGGCCGGCAACAGCGGCCGATGATATCAAGTCTGTCGAATCGGATGACCTGATCGTTGTGAGTCCCGAAGAGCCCACGGTCATGTCGGTGGGTAATGTCGGTCCTACGCGGCTGATTGAAGACAAAGATACCGAGGACCCCACTTCCAACACCCACTTTCAAACGGTGACCGACGCTCAGTCAAGTTCGGGAGTGTTTGCAGAACGCAATGGCCAGAGCGAGCGAACATGGGTGGGATGGGTCAAGGTCGTTGCCATGTCCACCTTGCTGATATCCGGCGTTCTGCTTTTTCTTTGGGCAATGCAACCGCCATCAGCCAATGCGCTCTACATCGAAGCACTGGCTGGAAACACAGGCTCGATTCAAGCATTCCTGCAACTTTATCCAGAAGACCCACGCCGTACCGAAGTTGAGGATTTGCAAGTGGGCTTTAAATTGCGAGGAGTGTTGAAACGACTCGGAACCCAAAACAAGCTGGGAATCACTGAGCTCACTGCGTCCGAGGAAAGCTTCATCAATATGATGCAAGGACGCGATTTGGAACCAACCCAAGCGGCAGGAAAAATTGAACACTGGCTCAATGTGTACGACGCCGGAGCAGTTGTTGCGGATGCTGAGCTGATCGAGCTGATCTACCTGGCAAGGCATGAGCAGCAGCGGTTACTCGAGCGTGCACCGCTCAACGCGATTGACAAACGTGCTGGAGATCTGCTCAATCGCATTCGGCAAGTCACGGACACTCAAGACCCCAAAAGAATTCGAAAAGAACTCAATGGGATCATTGATACCTTTGAGAACATTGATTGGGCGCGACCAGCGGTCGACGAAGCAAAAAGACAACTCAATGATTTTGAGAAGCGTCAGCAGATGGTTGACAGCAACAACTCGGCCCCACCCCTGCAACCGGTCGAAGACAATCATGACGCCGGAAAAAAATAACAGTCGCGCCCCGCTTGAACGCGAAACCTGCCAATGAAATCTGGGTTCAATATCTGGTGCGAATCAAGCCCAGTAACGAGTGGTACCCAGGATAAAACTTCCGCGCAATCCAGTTCCATCTCGGAACTCGGAAACTATACACACGGTGTTTTCGCGCGCTGAAATGGCTTCCCTGATTTTGTGTGCGATGGTTGAGGACAAATGAAAAACGAATCACTGAATCTTACTGCATGGCTGACGGACGCTGCCGAACTGGTGGCCTCGGATGTCCATCTGGTTGAAGGTTACCCGCCTATCCGCCGAGAAAACGGAGACCTGATACGTATCTCGGGTACGCCGCTTACGAGATCAGACATCGAAGCGTGCCTGAAACTCATTTGCTCTGCTGAACAACACGAACTCTTCATTCGGGAGCGAAATCTTGATTTTGCGTTTGCGCTGGATCAGAACGAGCAAACCTTCGGTCACGAACAACCCCAGTTTGAATCGCAGAGATTTCGCGGCAACCTGTTTTATAGCGGGGATTCGCCGGGCGTCTGCATTCGGGTCATCCCCAATCAAATCCCTGAATTGCATGAGAACAATTTCCCACTTGAATTGGCTGAACGTTTGACGTCACTGAGAAACGGCCTGATTATTTTTTCAGGGATTACCGGTTCTGGCAAAACGACATCGATGGCCATGATTTTGAAGATGCTCGCCAAGCAGGGTAGCAAGAGGGTAGTCACGATTGAGGATCCGATCGAGTATCGGTTCCCGGAAATCTCCAATTCACTGATCACACAACGTGAGGTTGGCCGCGACGTTGAAAGTTTCGCCAGCGGTTTGCGTTACGCGCTGCGACAGGACCCGGACATCATTCTGGTGGGTGAAATTCGTGACGCCGAAACTGCGCAAATCGCGATGAGTGCCGCTGAGACCGGGCATCTCGTGATGACAACCCTGCACTCGCGTGATGCAAAGAGTGCAATCACAAGGATGTGGGATCTCTTCCCATTTGGAAAGCAGGCTGAAACACAGACCATGCTGGCTGCCAGCCTGCGAGGCATTGTGTGCCAGCAGCTGCTGCCAAGTTCCGTACCCGGGGAGCGAAGAGAACTTGCCTTGGAAGTCGTCCTGCGTAGCAATGCCGTTGCTGCTGGTATCAAGACCGGAAGGATTGATACTCTGGAAAATGCAATTTTAACAGGCCGAAAAGAGGGGATGGTGAGTCTGGACGATTCTCTCGCTGATTTGTTTCGGAAGGGACGCATCACCGAACAGGTAGCTCTACAATACGCCAACGACCCTCGCCAGGTCATGCGTTAAGCAATTCAGATTTACGTTGGTAATTGCGATGAGAGTACCGGTTGAGGAGGTGGCGGGATCGCCCCTCCCTCGCGGGCCCCTGCAGGGGCCCCTAAGGCAGGATTTTGTGGTGGAGAGTTGCCGCCTCGTCAACGTCGCGGCAGGATACCACTCCCACCATCGTTTCCACGCATCCGGGGTAGAAATGGAGTTCGTCCAGCATTGGGATCTTCAGGCTCCGCTTC
>PKCN01000437.1 GCA_002862205.1 Planctomycetaceae bacterium
AAAAAAATCGCACCTCGGCTTGGATCCTGGTCGGCTCAGTGACCGGCAAACAAAAACAGCGGACACCCGGCCGCGGGAAGGCTGGGAGTCCGCTGTTGTATTTTCACTCGAACTGAGCTGTTTTGAGATCAAGCTGCTGTTTTGAGAAACGCGGCGAGGCGATCGGAGCGGGACGGACTTTGCAGTTTGGCAACGGCTTTCGCCTCGATTTGCCTCACACGCTCACGAGTCACTTTGAAGATTCTCCCGCACTCTTCCAAGGTGTAGGAGTAGCCGTCAACAAGGCCATAGCGAAGCCGAATGATCTCGCGTTCCCGGTAGGTCAGGGTTTTCAGTAGTTCGTCAATCTTGCCTCGCAGAATACTACTGGCTGCAGACCGCACAGGATTATGGCTGTCACCGTCCTCGATAAACTCGCCAAAGCTACTGTCTTCTCCCTCGCCCACGGGGCGATCCAGACTGACAGGATGACGGCCAATGTCCATCACGCGTCGCACTTCCTCAAGCGGAATTTCGGTGAACTTGCTGATTTCCTCGTAGGTGGGTTCCCGTTTGAAATCCTGTGTCAACGACTTTTGTGCCTGACGCAACTTGCTGAGGACATCGATCATGTGTACCGGGATTCGGATGGTGCGAGCCTGATCGGCAATCGCACGAGTGATGGCCTGGCGAATCCACCAGGTCGCATACGTGCTGAACTTGAAGCCGCGGCGGTATTCGTATTTATCCACGGCTCGCATCAGTCCTGTGTTGCCTTCCTGAATCAGATCCAGAAAGGACATTCCGCGATTGCGATATTTTTTTGCAATCGACACAACCAGTCGAAGGTTACCGCTGCTGAGCTGACGTTTGGTTGCTTCGTACTCTTCAAAATGTCGTCGAGCTTTGACCATGCGGTTGTGAAGGCTGCTGGGGCTTTCCTGAGTAACCAGCATCAGTTCACGCTGTTCCTGTCGCAGATCAGCAGCTTCATCGCGGCTGACTGCATCATGTCCCAGTTCTGCCAGGCGAGCACGAATGAAATTCATTCTTCTGGAAATTTCTTCGAGATGCTTCAGCAGTGGTGTGACACGCCGACTCCGCAAACTCAGCTCTTCTACCAATTCCAGGCATTTTCGGCGATTGCGAATGAAGCGTCTGCGAACTTCCGCCTTGAGGCGAGGCGAGGTGCTTTTACGCACCATCAATTCAAAGTCGGATTTGTTTTGACGGATCAAAACATCAAGTGTTCGCAGATTGTGTGGCATGCGAGCAGTGATTTGTTCTTTTGTCAAACGCTCGGTTAATGAGACCTTGATGGTGCGATCAAACGGAAGCTCGCCGCTGTGGACGCGACGCAGGGTGTGCACTGTGGCACGCATGGCGTAGTCCGATTCAAGGAGCGTGCGCCGGAATTGCTTTCGTGTGATTTCAATTTTTTTAGCAAGGGCGATCTCCTCTTCCCGGGTCAGCAACGGAATCTCAGCCATTTGGCTCAGATACATGCGGATGGGGTCATCACTTGGCTTGGGCATTTCCACTGCCGCCGCAGCCAGAGTCGTGCCCTCGGAGCTTGCGTTGCCCTCAAAGCCTTCGATGGGCTTGATGGAGTGGGATCGCATTTCGGGGATATTGGGCTCGGGTGCCCGAGTCATTCTTGCCTTGGCTTTTGCAGTCGCCGAGTCAATCAGCGTGATGCCCTTTTGTTCGACTGCCATCAGCAAACGATCCAATTTCTCAGGGCTCACATCTTCGTCTGGAAGGTAAGCGTTTACGTCTTCATAAGTCAGGAATCCTTCCTGAACGCCTCGGGAAATGAGAGAAGACAGTTCTTGATCCATCAATTGCATATCTAAAAAACCTCGTGTTTTACATGCCTTCGTGGCACGTGGGTCAAATGAAAATCCGTTTCAGTTGCGGTGAGTTGAGCGTTGGCTCCTTTGCGAGTTGCAGAAACTGACTGGGTCGTCGGAATCCATTGAAAAGTGGACAGTGTAGGTGTGGTTCACTCAGGAGTCATTCCTGATACGTTGTTGCAGACGCGCCTTTTCTACGATTGCTCTGAGGAGGGCGTCTTCATCATCTTCCGGCATCGATGCTGATGCCAGTTTTTCGATTTGTCGATCTTGTTCGTCGGCAAATTCCCGTTCCCGAAACCGCGTTACGATGGTCGCGTAACGGACTTCTGCACTCTCTGGTAGCTTGCCTGCTCGCTCTGCGACACGTTCCTGCAGACTTACGATTTGGTTTTTGAGTGCTTCATTCTCAACAAGCAGCAAGATCGAGTCGGCATCGAGGTTGTGTCCTTCCAGTTCGAGATCCTGGTAAGCCGTCAGCAGCATCTTGGCCGCCATGCCTTCAAGCCATTGAACGTCGATGGCTTCCACAGCCATGTTTGCCAGATCGGAGTTCTCAATCAATGTTTCAAACAACTCGCGTTCCAGTCCCGTCATTGGTTTCAGTCTCACCGGAGCATGTTCCGTGTGGCTGGTTGCGGCTTGGCTGGGTAAGGCTTGGGCAGAGTGTTGAGTTGCCGGTGAGTGTCCTGTGCCGAGTTGTCCTGTGCCTGCGTCGTCGGCTGATTCCTGCAGAGCCGCATTGGGATCTGCACCTCCGGCCATGCCGGATTGCGAAAAAGGGGTCTTGAATTGGGGGGCGGTGCGAGGTTGTGTTCTGAACGAGGTTCGTTGGGTTGTTTTTCGCAGGACGTCCAGGCGTTGTTCCAGTCGCTCGACCTTGAATTCGAAGCGTTTGGACATTCGATTCAATAGCTGGTCAACTTTCAGCCCGTCCGGTGCTTTGGCGACAATTTTCAGCATTTTGTCGACCGCGGAAGCTACCGCGTGCGTGTCTTTTTCGAAGTCCACCCCTTGGGTCAGGCGGGCCAGTTTGTGGTCGAGTGCATCAGGAGCGTTGCGTGCGTTCTGTTCGAAGGCTTCGCGACCTTGGGCGGCGACGAAATCAGCGGGGTCACTGCCGTCAGGCAGGGTCATCACCCGCAGGTCGACATCAGCGGAGATAAAGAGTTCCAGGACTTCGTCTGCTCGGTTCTGTCCCGCGGTGTCGCCATCGAGAACCAGGACAACACGTTCGGCGAAGCGTCTTAGGATTTTGACATGCTGTTCACCCAACGCCGTTCCCAGAACAGCCACGGCCGTTTCGATTCCCGCCTGCCTGCTGGCGACAACATCGGTATAGCCTTCCATGACCATCACTTCGCCGCAGCGGCGAATCGCATCGCGAGCGAGGTCGAGACCGTAGAGTTGTTGTGATTTACGGAAGAGCATCGTTTCTCTTCCGTTGATGTATTTGCCGCCGGCACGGTCGCCATGTCGCTCTGCAATTGCAGGAATCACGCGTCCGCCCAATGCAATCGGTCGGCTCTGCAGGTCCTGGATGGGAAACATCAGGCGTCCCCGGAACATGTCAACGTAGCCGTCGCCTGAGCGTTTGGGAGAAGCCACTCCACAGGCGTGTGCGACTTCACCGCTGAACTGATGACGCTTCAGCAGGTCAACAGCGTAGCTCCACGAATCTGGCGAAAAACCAATGCGAAAATGCTTACGACTCTCATCATTGATACCGCGTGACTCAAGATAGTTTCTCGCAATCTTTGCATCGAGCTCATTGCTCTGCAGGTAGTCAAAGTAGGAATCCGAAGTCAGTTTGATTGCCGACAGAAGTGTCGCCTTGTCTTCGGGACTGCCCGGTTGGGTTTTCTTTCCTCGGGTGTACTCTTCAACGGGAATACCAGCGAGTTCGGCCAGCGTGCGGATCGCAGTGGGGAAATCCGTACCATCACGCTTCATCACAAAACTGAAGACGTCGCCACCGATATCACATGGCCAGCATTTCCATGTCTGTCGTTCCTGATTGATCGTCATGGAGGGACGACGGTCGTTGTGCCAAGGGCAGCGGGCAACGAGATTGCGGCCCTGGGGCTGCAATTCAAGCGTTGCACCGATGACATCCACGATGTCAACCGCGCTACGCACACGCTCTTTCAGGTCGAAGTCCTGAGTTGGGGACAAACGACAGCTCCATTGAAAGTGACAGCTGAACCGTGCAAAACGACGCGCGACACCCACGTGGGTGCCAGAAGAACACTCGTGTGATTCTTCCTTGGCCGTTTCACCTTTTCAAGCTGGCGAAACTTTTCCAATCGGTCCACCCGCCGTGCTTTGCACGGAAACCGTTATCTAACGGCACTCAGGTAAATTTCGACTGATGCAATCCTTTGCAGCGTAGCAGAATTGGCAAACGACAAAAGCCGCAAAACAACTCTTTCCACGAGCGACCCGCGATTGTGGGGGAACCGCTTTGGTGGGTCAACACCAATGTTCCTATTCTTTTTGATTCTGCCCAAGTCGTAAAAATAATCACGGATCAGTCGTCGGGTTTCTCGCCACAACACGGTGGAAATGCAGGTAAACCTCCCGCTCGACGACGCGGCGAAGCCCCTCCACCAAACATGCTGGCTCGTTCTCCGTTTCACCCGTGTCGATGACCGATTTGAGTGGCGTTCCTGGTGCAACAGCAAACGTGCGCTGGTTGATCGTTTGGTTTCCGGCATCCAGTTCCGGGATAATGAAGTGGCAGGTGGCACCAAAGGTGAGCATGCGTGAATGGTAGGCATCGTGATAGGGGCGGAAGCCCGGGAATCCGGGCAGGAGGCCATGGTGCAGATTGATAATGCGTCCTCCCGCGAATTGCCAGCAGGTTTGGGCAGGCAGGATGCGCATGTATCTGGCAAGAACCACGTAGTCGACATCGAATTCGTCCAGAATCTCGGTCATTGCATCGTCGTCAGCCACGCCGCGCTCGTTGCCGATCATCCGAAATGGGATCTCGAATTCACTCGCCAAGGGGGCGAGTTTGTCTCGGTTCGAAATCAGGACTGCCGCCTCGGCCGGAATCAGGCCCGATTCAATCGATTCCAGGACGGCCCGAGGCGTGTGCTCGACGTACGTGCAGCAAACTGCGATGCGCGGACGCTTGGCCCTGTTTTCACGGCTCCAGACTCGAATGGCCAGCGAGGTGTGGGCACCAATCTGACGCATCGCTTCCTGCAGCGGGGCAAATTCCTCCTCTTCGATGTCAATGCGGCAAAGCATGGCAAAAAGATGTTCTTCGTCATGGTCATACATCTGGATTTCTGCAATTCGGGCGCCACGACCTGTCACATGATGAATGATGGGGTCGGCCAAACCGACATTGTCGGGGCCCAAAGCAGTGATGATGACTTCCATTGGTTTTCTCTGGACAGGGATCCGTAAACGCGCTTGCCCGCTTGTGACGAATGACGCACGTCAGAAAGCGGTGGCTCACCGGCGCCGCCCTGGGGGAGGTGACGTGATCGCTCGGTGTGGTGGTATTGTGGATTCTTTGGGCTGCTTTGCCGACCCCCACTGACGGGGGCGCCAACACAGGGGCGCCAACGCCGATGATCTCACGGGTAGCGTGCCGGGGCGTCAGCGGGGCTGTCCGGCCAACGCGGAGTCAGCGTGTGGGACTGAAAGTTGACGCAGCGAGCCTGATGCAAAGGTTAGCCGGTGCGCCCGCATGGCCTTGTCCCGCGCCTCGGATTGGCCACGCGTGGCGTTGCCCGTTCCCTTGTGAGTAGCTTCTTTTCCCTCACGAGTACGCTTCTTTTGGCATTGTTTTGCTGGTTTCGGTGATGTTTGGGCCTTTTTTGCAGCATCGTCTGCGATCCTGTTTAGGGTGGTCCATGATGTGACAGCAGCTGATAAACTGGGCGACAGCGATTTTGATAGCGTGATCCTTCAAGTGCCACACCGTGGGGGATCCCCACTGGTTTGCCTTCGGGGCCCGGTTGCTTGTTTCGTTGCTCCGGCTTGGATGGGACCCCGCCCGTTCTGTTCGCAGGCTGCCATGGGATTGCGTTGGTTTTGGTTAGTGGGTGTTGGGGCGACCGCCCTCTCCCTTCTTTTTTGCCTCTTCGTCCAGAGTCGATCTTTTGTCCGCACTTGCTCCGCCCACAAAACGACGCAGGAGCCAGTTGCCAGCATCGGCAAACCTGTGTGATCACTGCACCGCCAAGTGTTGTCACTACTTCGCCTTGACCATTGACGAGCCGGTGAATCGTCGAGACTTCGATTTCATGCGTTGGTATCTCCTGCATGATCGGGCGACGGTGTTTGTTGATAACGATGACTGGTACTTGCTGGTGCATACGACGTGCAAGCACCTCCAAGATGATTATCGTTGCGGCATTTACGAGACGCGGCCACAGATCTGCCGCGATTACACAACGGATGAGTGTGAGTTTGAGGACGATTGGTGCTACGAGAAATATTTCGAGACACCCGAGCAACTGGACGAATACGCGGACGCTCTGTTTGGGCCACAGTTTCCTGATCCAGATCTGGATGAATCTCATGCTTTGCGGAGTCGGCGTTCAACAGGACTGCCAATTGCATGATTTGTTGAATCATGTAAAACGAGAAGCATTCAACCGAACTGTTTTCGCACAAGCTGTGTCAGTGTGCTGATCGTTCAGAGCCACCTCGCAGGGTGTTTGCCGTGCTTCGCCAAAGTCTCATGTCCAGTCCTTTCCAGCCTCTTTTTTGTTGTCATTCATGTCGTTAATTCAACCACGCACGCTGAAGGGTTTTCGGGACTACCTGCCTTCGGTGATGATTCCTCGTGAGCAGATGATGCAGACAGCTCGTGAGGTCTTTCGATCGTTCGGGTTCGCTCCCATCGATACGCCGGTCCTTGAGCATCTGGAGATTCTGACCGGCAAGGGAAGCGATGAGACGGATCGCCAGATTTATCGCTTTCAGGATAACGGGCGGCGAGACGTGGGAATGCGGTTTGATCTCACCGTACCGCTAGCCCGATTCGCAGCGCAGCATGTCAACACCTTGGGGACCCCTTTCAAACGCTATCACATCGCGCCTGTTTGGCGTGGTGAGAATCCTCAAGCTGGGCGGTATCGTGAGTTCGTGCAGTGTGACTTTGACACAATTGGCACGGAGTCGGTGCTCGCTGATATTGAGGCGGTTGCCGTGATCAACAATTTGCTCGCGACCATCGGTTTTGATGCTTTCACGATCAGCATCAATAACCGAGTCATCTTGAGTGGCCTATTGGAGAGTCTGGGGCTGTCTGAAAAAGCCGTTCCCATCCTCCGGACCTTGGACAAATTGAGCAAGATTGGACGTGAGAAAACGGCTGCCGAGATGTGTAAGGTGGCTGAGATCCAAGTGAATCAAGCAGACGCTGTGTTGGCTTTGGCGGAGTGCGATGGTGACGCCGAATCTGTCTTTGCCCGCTTGCCCGAAATCACGGGCGGAAATGAAATGGCAGCGGCCGGAATCACGCGATTGCAGCAGATCTACCAAGGTGCGTTGGCGTCGGGTGTGCCCACGTCGCGTCTCCGACTCGATGTCTCCATTGCTCGCGGACTTGATTATTATACGGGCGTTATCTTTGAGACAACCTTGGATGACCTTCCCGGAATCGGTAGCGTGTGCAGTGGTGGCCGGTACGATAATCTGGCCGGCCTGTACACCAAACAGCATTTGCCAGGTATCGGTGCATCGCTAGGTTTGGACCGTCTTCTGGCGGCCATGGAAGAATTGAAACTTTTGCCAGAGGCTTCGACTCCTGCTCCCGTTTTGATCGCCTTTTTTGATCGAGACTTTCGAGATGATTATTTGCGTTTGGCAAGTAATTTAAGGGAGGCAGGGATTGCCGTGGAAGTTTATCCCGATGCAAAAAAACTCGGAGTTCAATTGAAGTACGCCGCGCAAAAGGGTTTCACCGCCGCCATCATCGCGGGTGGAAACGAGTGGAACGAGAATCGGTGTCAGGTCAAGACTTTGGCGTCGCGGGAATCGGTAGACATCGCCTACACCCACGGCACTCCAGAATCGCTGGTGGACTCCTTGAAGAAAATCATTGCAGATGCGAACTGAAAGAAGCGACTGCATTGACTGTTTTTTGCAGGCAATCCTCGGGCAAACTGCCGTTGTGTCCAAGCCCTGAGACTTCGATCAGCAGTTTATGTTCACTTTGATTTGATCGATGCAGTCGCCTGGCGCAATCGATTGGGATCAGCCTGTCGCTTGTTCCATGAATGATGACAGTCGGACCGGGATAGCCGTTGATCTTGGCAATGGAATCAAATTGGTTGCGCATGAGCAGACGCACTGGAATCCATGGGTACTGGCGAGACGCAATTCCAACCAGCTCATCGTAAGTGCGTTCAAGGACGAGTGCCTTGGCTCCACCCTTGGCTGCCAAGGCCACAGCGCAACCGCCACCAAGAGAACGCCCGTAAAGAATGATGTCCGACTTCTTTGTTCCGAAGGTCTCGCAGAGGTAGTTACGTGCCGCTTCGCAGTCAATGATGAGTCCTGCTTCGGTTGGAGTGAGATCGTCTTCGTAGCCGCGATATTCTGCCAGTAGGACTGTCGCATCAAATGCGGTGCTGAGCCTTTCTGCCCATCGCTCAAGCCGTTGTGCTTTTGAGAAATTCCCATGCATGAATAGTAAGTAATTCGTGCAATCTTTGCGTTCCAGCAATCTGGCCCTGATCCGGTTGCCGTCGCTCGTCGTGTATTCGACTTGTTCGGTTCGTATGTCGTTGGTGAGTGGGATGGTTGCCACATACGCGCCCGGGTACACAAGCCTTGTTTCCAGTA